>CAYOHF010000183.1:0-4886 GCA_964403695.1 uncultured Woeseiaceae bacterium
TCGAATACCACTTGATTGACACGGGGCACTTCGCATTGGAGACGCATGGCCAGGAAATCGCCGACCTGATGCGTGACTTCCTTAACCGGAAGGTTGGCAGCACTCCCTTAGCGGCGAACTAACAGCGCCCTTTGCGCGGCTGCATTCGTGCGGCCGTGCCTTTTTGAGGAGATTGAGCCCATGACACATCAATTCGCCGACATCACTTTTACGGAAAGTGTCAAAGCAGTACAGGATCAGTATGGTTCACGTGCGCAGAATGAACGATTGCACCAGAACTTCGGACCGAATGATCAGTTGACGTCGCGAGAAATCGATTTCATTACGCATCGCGACACTTTCTATCTTGCAACGGTAAGTGAAACCGGTTGGCCGTATGTGCAGCATCGCGGTGGGCCCCCGGGATTTCTCAAAGTGCTCGGTGCCAATCAACTTGCGTACGCTGACTTTCGAGGCAATACGCAACTTATCAGCGTTGGAAACTTATCGAAGGACGATCGTTTCTCGTTGATCCTAATGGACTATCCGAATCGACGTCGACTAAAACTTCTTGGGCATATGCGTGTTGAGGATGCGCGCACCGTTTCGCCGGACGTCGTGGCACAAATCGAACTATCCGACTACCGCGCGATCGTGGAGCGAGTTGCGTTTATCGACGTCATCGCATTCGACTGGAATTGTCCGCAGCACATTACGCAACGTTATACAGAAACCGAAATCGAAGACCAACTCCGTATGCGAGCTGATGCTGGATAGCTGATACTCGGCAAATCGGTTTTCAACAGAAAGCACACCTTGCTAACCAATTTTTCATTTACCGCAAAGAGAAACCACCATGAACGCAGAATTTAAAACCGGCCTAGCGGCTGTCACAGACGAAACCGTAACCGGCGAAGCGAAAGAAATTATCGAGAGTACAAAAGCGCAATTGGGATTTGTCCCAAATATGTACCGGACAATGGCCAATTCGCAGGGCTATCTCAGCACCTATATTCACGGTTACAAGGCCTTTCGCGAAAGCTCGGGTTTTACCGCGCAAGAACAAGAGCTCATATTTCTGGTAATCAGTCGGGAAAACGGTTGTGATTATTGTACCGCTGCCCACAGTATGATTGCCGACAAGGTAGCAAAATTCGAATCTGATCAGCTTGCAGCAATTCGCGCCGGCCAGGTGCTGGCAGACGAGAAACTTCAAGCCCTTTCGACTTTTACTTCCCGGGTGCTCGAAAGTCGCGGCCTAATCAGCAAAGCGGAAGCTGCAGCATTCCTAGAGGTTGGATATTCTGAAAAGCAGATCCTGGAAATCATTCTGGCGATATCTGTCAAGACGCTAAGCAATTATTCAAACCACATCTTCCATACAGATTTGGATGCAGCTTTTGAAGCCTACAACAATCGGGGTCTCTTGACTGAGCCAACGAACATCGCTGCAAACAGTTCATAAGTACCAGGCACATCACAACGCAATAACGAACTTCTGATGTCAAACACATCTCCGCTATCTAGACTCGCTCAAATGGATGCAACCAAACTTAATAACCGTGTCTCATGGCCCCGCTGACGCGAAATCGCGCGGGCTCCGATGGAACGCCAAAGGACATCGCGCGTGAGTATTATGCCCAGCGAGCGCCTGCAGGGCTGATCATCACCGCGGCGACACAGATCTCCGCTATGGGAAAGGGTTATCTGGAGACACCGGCGGCTCGCTGTTTCCTGGTGGATCGAACGACTCTATCGTTCCAGGTACTGGAGCTTGTCCTTCACCTCACGCCACTCATCTGCATCTTCCGGAGGGTCCTTCATTTCGGTGATTACCGGCCATTCCCGGGATAGCTCTTCGTTCAGTTGCAGATACTTCTCCTGTCCTTCAGGAATTTCATCCTCGGAATAGATCGCTTCCACCGGGCACTCCGGCTCGCAGAGCGTGCAGTCAATGCACTCGTCCGGGTCGATGACCAGCATGTTTGGACCTTCGTGAAAGCAGTCGACCGGACAAACCTCGACACAGTCGGTCAGTTTGCACTTGATGCAGCTCTCGGTAACGATAAAGGTCATGCTTCAGGTCCTCATGATTCAGTGTGTGCGCAAACTATGCGAAGTTTGAACGCATATCAAGTAAAAATTCATTTACGGTGAGCCGATTTTTGAGGTAGGAAAACTTCATCGGTTTTCACCATTCGGGAAATCCTTATCGCCAGGCACGACGACTCTTTCCTGTTTCTGCTCGCCGAGAATGACTGGCAGGATTCTGTCGACGCCAGCCGTTGCCTGGGCGTTTGCCCAGTCGAGCATTTCATCAACTGTTCTGAGTGCCGCAATCTTGCGTAAACTGGCGATCGTCGGAAACGGTAGTTTCATGTCGCCACTCTTGCCGCTAGAGAGAACGTCTGCGGCGGTCATCCAGCAGCTGTCTGTCAGCTCATTACCATCGTGTTCTGCGTCCTGACCTGGTGGTGCTTCGGCGAGAAAGAAGCGTGTTGCCCAGCGCTTGGGAAGACGTACAGGAGTCTCCCAGAAGCTGAAGTAACGCAGAGCGTCGCAGGCGACACAAAGATCATGTGTTCGCAATAACTCCGCCCACGGCAAGGCACCACTGTTAAGCGCTCCACGCAACTCGCGTAGTCGAGCCTCTGAATTTGTGTCGTCGGAGAATGCCCAAATGCCGCGTGGGTCTCGCGCCAGCAAAACGCCTGTCTCCTCAAATAGTTCCCTGACGGCAGCGCTGTAGTAATCGAGTCCGCCGCTGCTGAGGTTTAGTTCGATGTCAGCGTGCTCAGCGGTCTTTCCCTGGCAGAAAGCGTGTGCCGCCGACTCGTCTGCATCGACAACGCCGCCTGGGAATGTATAGCTGTCACCGAATGCGTCGCCTGCCCGACGTCTTACCATGAGGATTTCGGGATCGGCAGCACCTTCGCGGATGAGGACGATGGTAGCTGAGGGCTTTGCTGGTGGCGGGGTGCTGTTGTTTTGGGTCATTGGTTGATGAGAACTGTAATTGTGACGGTGGCCTAGTTTGGCAGATATTTTGGCTTTATAGGGAAACTGACCTGGTCGTGCTCGCCCGCTGGGCGGGCTCCTACATTACTAACTAGCATTGTAGGAGCCCGCCCAGCGGGCGATTCCCGAATCTCCGGGTCCTTACTTTTTGTATGGACTAAAGGGTGCCGTGTCCGCTCCTGATAACTCGCTCTCGGGCAAGGGTGGTGTCGGTATGTAGTGCTCCGGCTTCGGGCCTCCCGCTTTCACCCGAGCCAGCGCTTCAGCAGGTGTTTCCAGCAATGCTGCTGCAGCAAGCGCAGCTTTGCGATCGGGTACATACGGTATGCCGTGAGCGTTCGGTGGCGGCATGGCGTTGGCGTGGTAGTAGGCAATCTTTTGTTTGTCTGCATCAATGTGTCTTTTCAGATCCAGGTCACGTTCGTTCACGCCCTTGCGTGGGGTGACGCAGACACCGTCCACAATTTCGAGGTCAAGCCACCACCGCTTGGCGGGATTACGGATGCCATGGCCGAGCCAGTCATCAAGCTTTGTGGCAATTGGTACCAATATTGGTTTTAACCAACGGGCATTGATGCCGAGCCAGCTTGCTGCCTGGGTTGCGATCGGTCCGTCCCAGGTGACGATCTTGTTCAACGGACAGGTTTTCATACAGCGACCACAGGCGAGGCCGCGTTGATTTGTTAACCGGTAACGTGCGCATCTTTCGGCGTCGAGTTTCCATATCTCGT
Source organism: uncultured Woeseiaceae bacterium (assembly GCA_964403695.1). Classification (GTDB taxonomy): domain Bacteria; phylum Pseudomonadota; class Gammaproteobacteria; order Steroidobacterales; family Woeseiaceae; genus SZUA-117. Next base: position 3,729 of record CAYOHF010000183.1, read on the forward strand.
AGCCGTTGAACATGACCTTGTTGCCCCAGGAAATCGCGTCACAGGGGCACTCCCGCGCGCACTTGTAGCAACCCGAGCAGAAATCCTGCAAACCGAAATCTATCGGTTTGTCGGCGACAAGCGGCATATCGGTTGTCAGGACAACCGATTTGAAACGTGGTCCAACGAATGGATTCAACACCAGTTCGCCTATACGGCTAAGTTCTCCAAGGCCCGCCAGCAAAATCAGCGGCAACTGCAAGACCTCGGAGTCAGCGTTGGTCTGTGCTCTCGAGGAAAATCCAAGACCTCGCAAATGCTCAGCCATGGTGCCGGCCACAACCGCGCCACGCATGTAAGCACGCATCGACTGCGCGCCGGATATAAAGTCATCTCCGGATGCGCCTTCCATGGTGTCGTATTCCTGATCGATCAACATAACGACTGCATACTTATGTTGCCGGTCAACTACTTTGCCGCCGTCTACATGCGAATACCAGGCGTAACGAGGTACCTCACAAACGCCGGTGAGCTCCGCACCCATGAAATAGGACAGCGACTTAAGCGCCCGGGTGTTTTCGGCAGCGTCACTACAGGACGCCGCAATCTCAGCTGCGACCGGCCCGTCCTGGTGCGGCACCATGGCGCCTATCTGCTTAACCATTGCGGTTGCCAGCGGATGTTTGAACGCGAACCGAGTGCGCTCAAATTGCGTTTTCTTGCCTAAATCACCATGAATCGGGCGTTCAAAAAACGACGCGCGTTTTGGTACGCGTGGAACCTCATCATCGATGATCAGCGTTGTCGGTTTATCAACACGGTCCACCGTCTCCATTGCGAACTTGCTCAGGTGGGTCGGCCTGCTGTTCTGCCGCCAGCGCTCGAGTCCGGAGGTCGCGCCGCCGACACCGAGCATGTAAGCAATTCCTTTCGCCTTTGCGGCGGAGCGCGGTGCAAGTGGCAGGTCCGTTGCCAGTGCGTAATCTGTGGTTACGGCGCAGACAGCGAAATTCTCGTCAACATACGGATTCAGAATTTTCTCGCCGTCGCGAATACCCAGGCCTGCCATTACGCTAAGGCGCTCGAGATCAACATCACCGTGCAGTCTGTCGTGAGCAACAGCCGAGTAGCCCATCATTTGAATATGGTTCGCTACGCTTATAGCGATTTCGTAGGCAC
>CAYOHF010000184.1:0-4854 GCA_964403695.1 uncultured Woeseiaceae bacterium
GAGCGGATGTGTTCGATTACATCGAGCGCTTCTACAACCGAAAACGCCGGCATGGTTATGTCGGAAATATCAGTCCTGTCCTGTTCGAAAAACGGACATTAGGACTTAACTCAGGTGTCCACCAAATGTAGGCAAGACCATTGGGTCAAAAGCGGCCTCTCATATCAAATTAAATACTAGCATCTGAGTGGCTGGTATTGGGGTATAGCGGACACTCGCCACTCCGACTATCCGGGGGTGCGAGTGGCTGCTTTCAGCCAAAAGCGGCCGTTCGGTAACGGCGCTTTTCTAGCGTTCGATTGCCGGCGCGAGTGCCTCGGGCGAATTGCGATCACTTCCGACCGACAAACGAGGAATCGCCACTAGAAGCGTACTGTGGCGCTGATTCCAAAGGATTTTTGGTCGGTATCGCTGACCGTCGACGCGCCGCCGTTAAAAAAGTTACCAAAAAAGGCGACGTCATCGACGCGATAGCGTGCCGACAAGCGGACGTTGGGCGTTACAAACCAGCTCGCAAATCCCTCGATACCGGTAGTATCGAGGAAGCCGCTACTGCCGAAAAAGCCGTTATTGCCGGATACGTCCTCGACGCTAACACCGAACTCGAAGTCCCGAGTCGGATACAGGGCGATGCTTGCGGCCCACGTATCTGTATCAAACTTTAAGTCAGAGTCCAAGCGACTGTACCCGAGGTCAACGGCGTACTGCCAGCGTTCGCCAAGGTCGCCCAGGTGCGAAAAAGAGACCGCGACGACCGTCGCATCACTTTCGAGAATATCTGTCTGGCCGACGTCCAGGCTGAGCGTGGTTGTTTCAAACAGGTATTTTCCGACACCCAGGTTCCACCCGTTAGCATCGACCGAATCGTCAATGAAGACGCCTAGCGTAAAGTTCGAAGTAAGCAACCCGGCATTGCCGAACCAGCCGCTGTCGCGATCGACATAGCGAAAATCAACTGCAAATAAATCTCCGTCTAATTCGAATGTCGAATCGATGGGCGGAATAACCGGTAATGAAGGGTCGTTGCTACTAAGGAACTGCGAGACTGTATGCTCCAATCGCGAGTAACCAACGCTCAGTGATGAAGCTCGATCGACAAGCATGGCTCGCGCCCTCGGCCCCTTATCGTCGGACAAACCGGCAAAATACCAACTGCCTGACACGCGGAGATTATCCGTGTCGGTCTCGCCCGAATTGAAGATCGTCCCGCCTGACGTCGTAGTCGTATTGCTACCATCGAATTGCGTGCTATCAAACGCGAGCGCAATCTCGAAGTCGTACTCTTCGGCCAGCACGCTCGTCGCGACCACCATTCCGACGAGCAAGCAGCAGCTCGCGCCTCTTGTATGCCTCATTCTTCACCTTGTTAGCATGACTTGTCGTAGGGTCATCTTTAGACTAACCGGGGTTATATGGGTCGTCAATCCCACATAATAAGGAAATTAAAGACTATTCGGACTATGTGCCTTGGCCGAAATTCGGCTTTCGCCTAAGGTAGATACCGAGTTTCAACCAGGTGACCGTCCGTCTCCTCTCGCCTTGTACAAGAGCACTTCGTAGATTCTGGCATACATATTGGGCTCTTCTTGTACTTGTGTGGATCACGTTACGAAGGTCCGCTTTGGGTCAAAAGCGGCCGGTCGAATCTTCAAACTGATAAGCTTGACGATTGACCCAGCTAGCCACAAATTCAAGGGATTCATGAAAGCCATCACCTATGCAAACTATGGGTCACCCGACGTTCTACAACTCAAAGAGCTGAAAAAACCCGTACCGAAAGACGATGAAGTTCTGATTCGCGTGCAGGCGGCTGAGGCAACAAAGGCCGACGTCGAGATGCGCAGTTTTAAGTTTGCGGTGAAGTGGTTTTGGCTGCCCTTGCGGATTGCATTCGGCGTAAGAAGGCCAAAGCGACAAATCCTGGGCGGCTATTTTTCAGGCGAGGTTGAATCGCTCGGAAAAGATGTCACCCAGTTCTCCACGGAAGATCAAGTTTTTGGCGCAGCCGGTCTAAGGCTGGGCGCCTACGGCGAGTATGTTGCCCTACCGGAAAGTTACGCCATCGTGGCCAAGCCTACCAATATGAGTTTTGCAGAAGCCGCGGCCGTACCGTTAGGCGGGTTCAATGCACTCCATTTCATGCGACTCGCAGAAATTCGGCCGGGAGATACGGTATTGATCAATGGTGCTGGCGGTAGCATCGGAGCGCACGCTCTTCAGATCGCCAAGTCAATGGGCGCGGAAGTCACTGCCGTGGACAGCACGATCAAAGAGGACGTGTTAAGGCGAATGGGTGCGGATCATTTCATTGACTATACGAAAGAGAACTTTGCAGTAATGGGCCGAAAATATAATGTGATTTTCGATATGGTTGCCGGAAGCTCCTACACAGCATGCATCAAGATACTTAATCGCAACGGACGCTATTTATCGGGCAATCCCCGACTTTCCGTAATGATTCGTTCGGTATTTACTACCCGATTTACTAACAAAACGGCTAGGTTCGCGTTCGCCGAGGAAACAAAAGCGAATCTACTCTCCCTCAAGGAAATGATCGAGGATGGAAGAATCAAGTCGATTGTGGATAGAGTCTACCCAATAGGCCAAGCAGCCGACGCGCACAGCAGGGTGGAGACAGAGCAACGCCTTGGGGCGGTTGTGATCGCCATCGGTGAACGAAGCAACGATCTACCGACTGAACTGATCTGAAAGACTGCTTTCGGCCAGAAGCGGTCGTTGGACATCCCTCATATTCGAAGAATCTCATGTGCGCACACCTCCCGCCGGAACGTGCGGCATCAACGGTAATCTCGACTGACGGCCTGACGCTAATTTCGTGCTGGTCACGGCCTCGTCACAGTGGGTGGGCAATAAACCTCCGTTATCTGGAAGTCCAAAATCGTCAGGGCTGCAGGTGAACGACAAATTTTTCACCGCCGAATTCGATGACATCATCCGCCACTATCTGTTTTCGCTTGCGGATCTCTATGGCGCCGTTGACCTTTACCCGACCATCGGCAATCAACATTTTTGCCTCTCCCCCAGTGCTGGCCATCCCTTCGAATTTAAGAATTTTAAAAAGCTCGACCGGCTGTTTTGACAGAAATATTTCTTTCATAATGGTCACTGCCTGGTCACGATTTCAGGTCGAAGGGAATGATTCGGAGGAGCATAACGTAATATTCCCAATGTCTGCTTTGGGCCAAAAGCGGCCTCTCAATTCAATCCAGATACTAGCATCTGAGTGGCTGCCTTCGGCCAGAAGCGGCCACTCCAAACTGACAGCGTCACCAACGAATCCGATGCGGCATTGCTTGTTCCAAATCGATTTTACAGCTCGCAGACACCCGTTGCGTATTTGTAGAATCCCGGTAGTCGATCCTGCTTGGTTGATCGCCAAGCCTCTACAAGGCTGGGGTGACGTCCAATTAACTTACAAAGGCTCCGCGTATAAAAATCGATTTCTTCCTGGTCGATGACGCCCTTGTCATAGTACTTCCATGCCGCTTCATTCACATTGAGCACATATTCAAGCAGCCCATAAAAAGTCCAGCGATCGTCAGGGCTCAATGATTCAAAATCAGATAGTGCCTGAACGAATATTCTAGATAACTCTGGATTCTCAGCCAATGCCAAACCCATATCGTTTTGCATACCATAGATAGTTGCAACTGCCTGGGTCTCAGCGATGTCGTTGGAGCGCTTCAATTCATATCCAAGAAAGATAAGTGACACTATGATTCCAGCAATTCCAACAATTTCGACGGCTCGTCTGGCGTCTATCGAATTTACGTTATTTGATGGTGTCGGCATTTTCTTGTCCTTGTAGACTAACTCTTGACGTTCGTTTTTCATCGTTTTCGAATGGCCGCTTTGGGTCAAAAACGGCCTCTCAACAGCTTATCGCCTGGGCGGCTGCTTTTGGCCAGAAGCGGCCGCTCGTTGCCACCCGCTACGCTTTTTTCGCACTACCAAACAGAATCGAGTGAGGAAACGAATACCGTCCATTCTTTTCGTACGGTTTGGAATTAATTCGTGTTGTCTCTTCGATTTTTGTCTGCGTCTCCGCCGACAGTGCGGCCATGTTGCCCCAGTCCCAAAAGCCTTTAAGTATCGGATCGAGCGAATCAGTCTTCCAGGTCACCTCATGAATGGAAAGCTCGCATTCATCAAGGTGTGCTTGTTCGAGCAACGGTTCATAGACAGCCCGGTCCGTAACCCCAAATAACGGCCCATGTGGAAGTTCTGCCAAATCATGATGGGCCATGACAGCACCGAAGAATGCACCGATACTGCTTTGTTCATCCGGAGCACCCCAAACGGCAAATGCAAATCGGCCGCCAGGTTTTAGCACTCTGTTAACTTCGCGAAAGACTGTCTCAGGCCGCGCCAGATGGTGCACCACGAAATTGGCAACAACGGCATCAAACGAGTCCGCGTCGAATGGAAGTTGTTCTGCGTCCGCCTGCTGGAATGCTATCTCGGGATATCTGCTTTGAGCGACTTCCACCATTTTTGAAGAGAAATCTACGCCGGCTACGCCGACGCCAGCTTGCGCCATCATGTCAGCAACGTGACCAGGCCCCGACCCTATTTCGAGGACCTGATTCCCAGACACAATCTCCGCGGCCTCCATTAACAATGGAACCGTCTCTCCGGTGATTCCCGCAAATGTGTCTACGTAGTCTTCCGCACAACGGCTCCATGTGTCGCGTTCATATTTCGCGACGACATCCGGATCGAATCCTTCGTTCATTGTCTATCTCCCTCACTTACTCGCTCTATTCGGCGATTCTCAAATGTCCGTATATGGACTCCTCCTCGTTTGCAAGCAAGCTGTATCTGGCAATCATG
>CAYOHF010000185.1:0-4786 GCA_964403695.1 uncultured Woeseiaceae bacterium
GCACCACCCGCAAACTGAACCTGACGGAAGTCGGACGACTATTTCACGAACGTACTCGCAGCATCATGCTGGACCTGGAAGAAGCCCGCGTTATGGCGGCGGCACTCGAAGATAAGCCCGCGGGCCTCGTGCGCATCACGATGCCCGCGAGTCTTGAACAGCACATAGTTGTGGCAACCGCCTTGTTTCAGGCACGTTGGCCAGATGTAAGCTTTGGGCTCACGTCTACTGATCGCAATGTTGACCTGGTGGCAGAAGGTTTTGATATTGCGATCCGTGCCGGACAGCTTAAGGATTCCACCTTGCGCGCACGCAAGTTGGTCGAGGTACCCCGCTGGCTGTGCGCCAGTCCACAGTACCTGGCGACCGCACCGCGCCTCGCCCACCCTCGCGATATCGAAAACCACAGCTGTCTCGCGCTTAGACGCAACCCAGGCGATAACACCTGGCGGTTCAAAGACGGTGATGAAGTTGTCGATGTTAGGGTTCGCGGCGAATTTACGGCGAACAGCGGCAACATATTGGTAACCGCAGCGCGCCACGGTCGCGGTTTGATGTTGTCGCCCGATTGGATCATGGGGCCGCCCATCGCCCGCGGCGAACTGGTAAAACTGTTGCCCGCCTACCCGCCATACCCGGCCACCTCCGCGCTGTATGCTGTGCATCCCTATCAACGCTTTGTTCCGCCCAAGATAAAAGTGTTCATCGATTTCTTAATCGATCGATTTGATAAAGATTATGATTGGTCAGCGCATCCAGCAGAAACACTGCCAGCGGCTTTGATGTGACCCGTCGTTTTTCTAATCCATTCAATTCACGACTTCGTACTGATCGCATTTACCATTGGTTGGACAGGTTCTTAAGAGTTCATAATTACCGGCATTCTGAATTTTCACGTATTCCAAAGCTTCGCGTTCTTAACCAGCTCGGTCATGAATCTAGCAACATTGGATCGCGTCGTAGGGCGGCCAGTGAAGACCCCCGTGGTGGGGGATTCCTGTGAAACGTTCGATAATGGCCGTGGAGGAGTGTCATCGACCTTAACTCCGGCATCGTCGTCGATACGAAACGCACGCCGAAGCAAGAGCTGTTATCTTCAACTGCATCGAGTGCTTCTACAATCTTCGAAGACGACGAAAGTTGAAAGCACAAAAAATGAAGAAATCGAACAGAACTCAACCGTCTGTGGTTACGGGATAAAATCCGAAACAGAATAAAGGTTGATATTCACAGCATGGCCTGGTTGGCAATAACGAATGATTGAGCTGTACACAGCACGAACACCAAATGGCTTCAAGGTCTCCGTTACTCTTGAAGAACTCGGATTAGCGTATACGTGTCGAGAGCTCGACCTGTCGACGCTCGAGCAGAAAAGTGAATGGTTCTTAGAAATTAATCCGAATGGCAGAATACCTGCGATCATAGATACGGATGCACAGGATTTTGCTGTCTTCGAGAGTGGCGTAATCATGATCTATCTTGCCGATAAGTCGGGTAGGTTGCTGCCGAGTGAAACCAAGCCGCGTAGCCGCGTTATTCAATGGCTGATGTTCCAGATGGGTGGTATTGGCCCTATGATGGGTCAGGCAAACGTCTTTTACCGCTACCATCCCGAAAAAATCCAACCAGCAATTGATCGCTATCAAAATGAGAGCAGTAGGCTTTTCAAGGTTCTTGACCGGCGCCTTGAAGAAAGCGAATGGCTTGCGGATAACTACTCCATCGCCGATATCGCCAACTGGTGTTGGGTACGTCGTCACGAGTGGTCAGGCGTTTCAATTGAAGGCCTTCCTCATTTACAACGTTGGATTGAAACCATGGCACAACGCCCCGCTTGCGCAGCTGGCATAAGCGTTCCTGCCGAACGCGGAAGTATCTCTGACAGCGATAGAGCGGCGGAAATTGCGAAATTTGTTACCTAAAATTATGCTCGGAAAAGCGAAAGAAATGGAAAAAGAGATGATCGAAACAATTACCGGTAGTTGCCTGTGTGGAACGGTTAGATATGAAATCAAAAACTGCTTTGACAAACTCTATCTTTGTCATTGCACACAATGCCAAAAGATATCGGGGTCCATCCACGTGTCCAATCTATTCGGTAGTGTAGACACATTCCGTTGGCTGTCCGGCGAACGTAACATACAGCGCTACGACTATCCGGAAAGGGGGTTTACAAACGCTTTTTGCCGCAAGTGTGGGTGTGGCGTACCATATTTAAATCAACGTGGTACTGCCATCGTTGTACGGTCCGGCACACTAAACGGAGAGCCTCGTTTTTCAAACCTAAGCAAAATCTTCTACAGTGAACGCGCCGAATGGAGTGAACTGGTAAGGTCCGCAAAGATCTTCGATGCATTCCCCGTTTAGCATCAAAACACGACGAGCTTCGCCAAGAAGGACGACCATTATGATTACTTGTTACGTACGGTACGAAATTGACCCAGCGAAACTCAGTGAATTCGAAGTGTATGCAAGAATGTGGATTCCATTGGTTAAACGATTCGGCGGAATTCATAATGGCTATTTTCTACCGCATGAAAGTGCCAATGACTTGGCAGTGGCGTTGTTTTCCTTTGCGTCTTTGGCTGACTACGAAGATTACCGAAAAGAAAGCATGCAAGATGAAGAGTGTATTGCGGCCTATCAATTCGCTGAAAGAACGCAATGCATAAGGCGATACGACAGGCAGTTTCTACGTCCGTTGACCGATACCGAATGTTGAATGTGATTGGGGCAGGCCGGTTGCCCTTAATCGTGCGTGTTTTGGCTACGCTGTCAAGGTTCGCTTTAAACTCAGAAACCCGGTGCCCACTACCACAATAACGATGGCCCGGAGTTGAAGCTGAGATCGACAACGGCAATCTCTATGAACGGCTCATCGCTTGAACGACCTGACACGATATTCGTACCGTGTATCAGAACCTCCGGGAAGGGTCGCAACAGCGACAATTGCCAGCGTTTCAGCGTTGCGTACAGCAGCGTAACAATCGCTACGCCCCCTGCTAGGCGGTGAAACGTCATGATTAGCCCCTCTAATCATGACCTTTTGAGTGTTTCCATACTGCTTACGATTCATCGGAGCCCCAAGTGGGAAGCGCCTCTATAGTTAGTGAGTCCTCGCCCAACTAATACATATAAGTTAACCGTTAACTTTTGCGGATAAGCTGGGATTAGGACTGCCCTATTCCTCTCCAACTAAGTAGCGATAATGCCGCTTCTCGCTCGTTAACACAGAAGTCAAAAGACACTTTACTCATTCTTGAGAGCTTGATTTTCACATCTTGTTGGATAACTTGGTTACTAACCAAGCGGGTTGCACTGCGACCCTGCCCTTTGCGACTAGTCCTTGCGTTTAAGCTGCGTGCTTCGGGATTCCGGTACCTATAACTCCTTGGCGTCCGAGTGTCCGCTTTTCCCAATACCGGACACTCAAATGGCGGGACTCGGAGTCATTCGAGAGGCCGCTTTCGACCAATAGCAGACGCCCGCAGGCGTTCAAGTCACCTTTTTATCGTCGAATGCCGATATGCTGTGGACCAATTTCGGCAATAGATTGCACGCCCATTTGGCCCATTACCATTGATAGTTCGGCTTTCAACATCTCCAGGACTTTTTCGACACCCGGTTGGCCGAAAGCCGCCAACCCCCAAATATATGCACGGCCGATACACACAGCGTCCGCACCCATGGCAAGGGCCTTGAAGATGTCCGTTCCGCGGCGGAAGCCGCTGTCGATTATTACCGGCACGCGGCCGTTTACCGCCTCGACGACCTCGGGCAGGCTTTCGAGTGCGCCCCAACCGCCCGCCTCGGCGCGACCACCGTGGTTGGAAACGTAGACGGCGTTTGCACCGGCATCGACAGCACTCTCGGCGTCCGCGTGCGTGACGATGCCCTTGACGATGATTTTCATTGACGTGACTTGGCGAATTCGGTCGAGGTACTCCCATGTCATATCGGACATATCAAAATCGTCGAAAGTGACGCCAGAGCCCTCATACATTGGGTTCATGCGCACGAAATCGTCTGCGCCGCCCGCGCCGTGGCAAGCCGAGCAGTCGCGATCGTCGGTACGCACATACTGGCCGAGTAGCACTCGGTTGCTCCCGGAGTTGAGATCCACCGTTAGCACGACCACACGTGCACCTGCACGTTCGGCTCGCTCCAACATCATCTTCGCTGTAGACCACTGATTGGTCGGGTAAAGCTGAAACCAGACAGGTTCGCCGCGGGCCGCGATGACATCCTCGATCGGGTTGGACGTTACATTCGACAGAATCTGCAGGTGCTCCTGCGCCCTCGCGGCACGAGCGGATGCGAGCTCTGCGTCGGGATGAAAGGCACGTTGGCTTCCGACCGGCGCGAGTACGATTGGAGATTTGAGCTGCTCCTCGAGCAGCCTTGACTCCAGGCTGATATCGCTTGTATCGACCATGCGCATCGGCCTCAAGTAAACTTCCTCAAAGGCACGCCGGTTCGCGGATAAAGTTTCGTTACCGTCGGTGCCTGTTGCAAGGTAACCGTAGTGCGCTGGCGGCAGCTTGTGCTTAGTCGCGGTATGGAAGTCGAAAACATCCAACGCGTCTGCAGGAGATTTGATTAAGTAGTCGGGCAGCCGAATCGTATCCAGCGACTCCTCGGCCAATAGTCTGCCCGCTGCAGTGCATCCAAGCAGAGGACTTGCCGCAAGGAACTGTAAGAATCGCCTACGTGCTGAGGAATCCAAATTATTCTCCGTCAGTGCTAAAGCTGCCGTTCAAAACTCAATTGGCCGAATGTCCGCTTC
>CAYOHF010000186.1:0-4741 GCA_964403695.1 uncultured Woeseiaceae bacterium
CGAAAAGGAATTCAGAACAGAAATGAGTATTCAGATTGATTGTTTCAAAGCCTACGATATTCGTGGTCGTATTCCCGACCAGCTAAATGCCGACATCGCCTACCGCGTCGGCAACGCCACAGCAGAATTTCTCGATGCACAACGAATTGTAATTGCCCGCGACATTCGACACTCAAGCGCGGAACTCGCCGATGCTGTTATCAGGGGATTGATCGACGCCGGCGTCGAAGTACTCGATATCGGGCTTGGCGGTACGGAGATGGTTTATTTTGCCACCGGTCACCTCGGCGCCGATGGCGGAATTATGGTCACTGCGAGTCACAATCCCGCTGACTACAACGGTTTGAAGCTCGTCCGGGCTGAGTCACGACCAATCAGTGGCGACACCGGTTTGTTTGATATTCAAAAAATTGCAGAGCGTGATGAGAGATTCATCGCGCCGAAAAAGGGTCGCTCCCGTGACGTTGATGTCAATCAGGCTTACCTGGACAAACTGCTTAGCTTTGTTGAAATCGATAATCTCAAACCGCTGAAGCTTGTTGTCAATGCAGGCAACGGTGGCGCAGGACTTACGCTTGACAAGCTGGAACCATCATTGCCATTTGAGTTCGTGAAGGTCCACCATGAGCCAGACGGTGACTTCCCGAACGGCGTGCCCAATCCGATGCTGGAAGAAAATCGTGCGTCGACCATTGATGCTATTAGTGAGAACAATGCCGATTTCGGCATCGCGTGGGATGGTGATTTCGATCGGTGTTTTTTCTTTGATGAGAACGGGCGCTTCATCGAGGGTTATTACATTGTCGGACTACTGGCGGAGAGCCTCCTGGCCGAAAGCCCGGGATCAGCAGTAATCTATGACCCACGCCTGATATGGAATACGCTGGAAGTCGTCGCCGCCAACGGCGGCAGGGCAGTACAGAGCAAATCAGGTCACTCGTTTATCAAGCAGGTGATGCGCGAGGAAGACGCTGTTTATGGTGGCGAAATGAGTGCCCACCATTATTTCCGCGACTTCTATTACTGCGACAGCGGCATGATTCCGTGGCTTCTGGTGGCGCAAATTGTTTCAAAGACCGGCAAGCCTCTGTCGACGCTGGTTGATGACTGCATGGCGAGGTTTCCGGCCAGCGGCGAGATAAATCGTGAAGTCACTGATGCGGGTGCCGCAATTGCTGCGATCACCGAGAAATACCGGCCTGATGCAGAATCAGTTGATACGACTGATGGCATCAGCATGGAGTTTGGTGACTGGCGGTTTAATCTGCGCTCGTCGAATACCGAGCCGGTGATTCGGTTGAATGTTGAGAGTCGGGCGAATGAGGCGTTGATGCAGGAAAAACTTGCTGAGCTGCTGGCGCTGCTCGACGCACTGGTTTGAGTTGGTTTGGATCGGCTGCGCCGATCCTTCGCGGCTGAAGCCGCTCCCACGGATCGGGAGCAACTGTCTAAACTAATGTGCTGTAATTCAGTGCATAGAATTGCACGCTAGCGAAGACGCCGCGAATATTGAATCGACAGTGATTTGAATGTGCTCACAGTCTCACGGGGACACAATGATCTGCACCACATTGCGTTACTATTACCCACATGGAAATCAATGAATTAGCAGCATTTGGGCATGCCACGGCGGCTGTGCTGTTTGGCTGTCTGGCCGCATTGATGCTGAGCCGTTGGCAGGATCGACCCAAAGCGGCGTTTGTCGCGCTGGCTTGTGGCGCGACTGCGATCTGGGCGGGCATTCAGACCCTCGGCAGTCTTGGTTACCTGAACGCACCGATTGTCCTGCTCACCGTTGAGTGGATTCGTAACCTCGCCTGGTTGGTCACCGTGACCTCGATCCTGCGTGACCTCGACGAGTCGAAAAATATCGAGCGGTTCACCTGGAAATATGGTGCCATATTTCTGCTGTTCGCTGCGTTGTTACTGGTCGGCTACGCAATCCGCACGCCGGACTCGATCAGCATGATGGGTATTGTTGGCGGTGGCGTCATGCTGTCTGCACTCATACTGATCGTTACTGAGCAAATCTATAGAAGTGCGCCGTTTGACGTTCAGTCCGGCCTCAAATATTTCTGTGTGGGCGTTGCCGGAATATTCGTCTACGACTTCGTCATATTCACATTGACGATCGTCAATTTAGAAATGAGTGTTGATCAGTGGGCGGCTCGTGGATTTATCAATGCGCTATTTGTATTGCCATTGGGGCTGGCTGCGCAACGATCTCTTCGGTTATCGCTGGATACGCATTTTCCGCGGCAAATTGTTTTTCATTCCTTTGCGCTTATTGCCGCCGGGATTTTCATCATCCTGATGGTGATGGGTGATTACTACGTCACCACCTTTGCCGGGACCTGGAGTGGTGTCGTTCGCATCGTATTGTTTATTTCTGCGGTCGCTGCGCTTGTCGTGCTGATGGTTTCAGCAACTGTTCGCGCCCGTGTACGCGTGTTCGTGATGAAAACATTCTTCCAGTACAAGTACGACTACCGGAAAGAATGGTTACGATTCATTCGCACGCTTACCAAATCCGGATCCGATAACGTCGCAAATACCGCAGTGCGGGCGGTGGCGCAAATCGTCAACAGCCCGGGCGGCATTGTGTGGACGCAGGACCCTGACAATAAAGATTATCTTCCTGTTGGCGCATGGGAAAGTGAACTGCCAGTTATGGCATCGGTCGACCAACGTGCTCTTCTCGTTCGATTTCTTAAGCAAAGTCAATGGGTTATAGACCTAAATGAGTTGCGCTCCTTTCCGGCCCGCTACGAAGATCTGGTACTGGATGAGTGGGTCCAGGGTCGCGAAGAGTGGTGGTTAATCGTGCCGTTGTTACTCGGAGATCGCCTGTTTGGATTTATCGTCTTGCAAAAACCGGGGCTCGTTCCCTCACTGAATTTCGAAGATCATGACTTGTTACGCACTGTGGGGCGTCACGTTGCGACTTACATTGACCAGGCAGAATCTGACCGGCGTCTGGCGGAAAGTCGTCAGTTTGGTACCTACAATCGCCTGACTGCTTTTCTTATGCACGATCTGAATAACCTGATTGCGCAGCAGTCACTCGTCGTCAAGAATGCGGAAAAGCATCGTCATAACCCGGAATTTGTAGATGATGCGATCGATACGATCGCCAACTCGGTGTCGCGCATGCGACGACTCATGGAGCAGCTGTCGAGCGGTTCGACCCAATCTGCACGACGAGCTGTTCGATTGTCTGACGTGTTGCGAGACGCAATCAAGAGATCTGAGCCGCGACTACCGCAGCCAATTTTGGAGTTCAATGACGCAGCGGTATTGATTGATGCGGACCCGGAACGACTTACGACAGTTGCGGAGCACCTGATTCGTAATGCCCAGGACGCGACCGATGATAATGGTCAGGTAGACGTCTCAGCGGTAATGGCCGATTCAGTAGTAACAGTTAGAATCAGCGACACCGGATGTGGCATGACACCGAAATTCATTCGCGAACGCCTGTTTCGCCCTTTCGATAGCACCAAGGGTAGTCAAAGCATGGGTATCGGCGCGTACCAGGCACGGGAGTATATTCGTGAACTGGGTGGACAGCTGACAGTCAGCTCGGAGATTGGCGAAGGAACAAGCTTCAGCCTGAGTCTGCCGGTTAAGCCGGAACAGGGATAGCGCGGGTCTCGCCTTAATAGGCCATCTTGTTCGTTAGGACAACGTTCACCGTCCTGGCGATGATCTTCAGATCAAGTGCCAATGACCAGTTGCGCAAATACTCTAGGTCACAATCGACCCGGTTACGCATATCTTCAACGGACGTTGTCTCACCACGAAAACCCTGTACCTGGGCGAGCCCGGTGATTCCAGGATTGACCTTGTGGCGAACCATGTAGCCCTTGATCAATGGCCGGTATGCCTCATTGTGAGCGACAGCGTGTGGGCGCGGTCCGACGACGCTCATGCGGCCCTGCAAAACGTTGACAAACTGCGGCAATTCGTCGAGGGAATATTTGCGCAGGAAAGCACCAACTTTGGTGACACGCGCGTCACCTCGGGTTGCCTGTTTGACAGTGTCTGAATCTTCCGAGACGGTCATCGTACGAAATTTATAGACAACAATTTCATGACCATCCAGTCCGTAACGACGTTGCTTGAATACGACGCTGCCTGGCGTTGTCAGCTTGATAGCAGCTGCGATAACGAGCAGCAAAGGGCTGGTGATTACGAGCATCAGCGAGGCAATCACATAATCACTAAGCCGTTTGACGACACCGCGCATGCCGTGGAATGGCGTCTCACACAAGGCGACAACCGGCATGCCGTCAATTTCGCTGGTTCGACACTGAATCAGGTCAAAGACAAATACATCCGGCACGTAGTAAATCGATGCAGTGGTGTCGTGCAATTCATCCAGTAACTCTGTGACGCGCTGGATATTGCGCATCGGCAGGACGATAAAAATCAAATCGATGTTGTTCTGCCGCACATACTCTGGCAACTCCGGCAACTTGCCTATTATCGGCAATTCCGAGTCGGCCCCGAGGCGTTCAGCGCTGCGGTCGTCAAAGAAGCCCTCTATTTTCATGCCAAACTGTGATGAGCTGCTAAGCTTTTTTGCCAGATTCCGACCGAGCTCATTGGCACCCGCAATGACAATTCGTCGTGAATTATTTGCAGCAAACATCATTCTCGACATCGCCTGGTCGATTGCCATGTGCACCAGCACGAGAATTGGTGGTGTTACCAGCAACCAGGTAAACAACAACTTCCG
>CAYOHF010000187.1:0-4699 GCA_964403695.1 uncultured Woeseiaceae bacterium
GCAACGCGCCGAAAAATCACATTGCGACTATTGCAGTCGATTGTGGAACGGGACATTCCGGCGATCGGCTTTGTCAATGAAGCCGGTTTGCAGGTAAACGATAGGCTTAGTGAGAACAGAGTGGATCTGCTCCGACTGTGGTTGGCGGCCGGGCTTGAGCTTGGCAATCATTCTTTTTCACATTTTGATCTGCACAACACAGAACTGGATGAATTCAAGGCTGATGTGCTGCGGGGACAAACGGTGACAGGCAGGCTGCTTGCCGAGCGCGACCAGACTATCAGGTATTTTCGCCATCCTTACCTGCACACCGGCCGTTCGCTGGACACAAAGCATGAATTTGAGAGGTTTCTGGCACGGAACGGCTACCAGGTTGCGCCAGTAACAATAGACAATTCCGAGTGGATCTATGCCCGCGCATACGACCTGGCGCTGCAAGCCGGCGACACCGGGCTCGCGGAGCAAGTCGGCGTTGAATACGTTGCTTACATGTTGAAGATGTTCGAGTTCTACGAAGGCCAGTCAAACCTGTTATTTGCTCGCAATATTGCGCAGGTTCTGCTGTTGCACGCCAATGAGCTGAATTCGGCCTGGTTTGGCACGCTGGCAGACAGTTTGAGCGACAAGGGCTATGTGTTCATATCTTTAACGGACGCCCTGCAGGATTCGGCCTACCAATCTCCGGATACCTTCACCGGTCCCGGTGGCATCACTTGGCTGCACCGCTGGGGTATAACCAGGAAACTGGATCCGGCCCTGTTTAATGGCGAACCGGAGACTCCGGATTACATACTCAAACTGACCGAACTTCGCGAGCACAATTACGCTACTGATCAGTAATATATTTGATAATATTAATATTATTATAAATATCAATGAGTTGACATTATTACTTGAACAAGATTCTAATATTATTCTACCCCGGAAAAACCTGGCACCGCATGCGGGCATTGGCAAATGAATCGATTTATCGGGCTGATAATTATGCTCGGCGATCTGCAACGACCCTTTATATTATGCAAAATTGTGATCCGCGGCACGCTATCGGCGTGCCTGCACAAAAGTTCTGGAGTACTCTTCATAGACTTGCAAGAGCGTTAGTACCTTACATCAGAGCGTGGAGAATAAGATGGCAATGTTTAAGAAATCAAACGACGACGGGTCGGATGTTTCGTCAGCACCAAGGATAGGACAGTCGCGACCAGTACGATCCAAGAACGTATCGGTCATCGGACCAACCCTGGTGATCAAAGGCGAGCTGTCAGCTGACGAAGATCTCGTCATTGAAGGTCAGATAGAGGGCACGATCGCCCATCACAAGAAAAACCTCACGATCGGCAAAGAAGGCCGGGTCAAAGCAGATATCCACGCCAGTTCAGTCCTCGTTGAGGGGCATCTTGTTGGCGATATCCATAGTGAAGGCGTGGTTTCGCTAGCCAAGAGCGCGAGCGTCATGGGCAATATTCATTGTGGCCGCATTGTGATGCAAGACGGTGCGCGATTCTCGGGAAGAATTGAAATGGGTGAGCCTCGCAAGGCGAGCGTCGCGGCAGAGCCCGCGCAAATTGAGACGAATCAAGCGGAAAAACTTTCTGCCTGACGCGATACTCCGGCATGTAGCCGCCCCTGCACTGCACGTAGTAACGCTGGCGCGTTATAAGAGACCTGCGTGTCTCGCTGCCTCAATATGCAACAGGTCCTTAGGCAGGCCCCGAATTTTCTTGTATTCAATGACGTACTGTAATTGTACAAACGGCAGGCCGCCGATGATTTCCGCGGTATCAATCAACACATTCGTGTCGAATTGACCGATTCCCCAGGCGGTACCAAAAGTGATTGCATCATTTTCCATCGATACGATTGTCGTATCGTATTCGTGCACAAAGCGCTGCTGCCCCATGGCCAGGACGGTTTCCCATGCTTTCTTGCGGCAAATAATATCCAGATCATTCGCAAATGGAATGATATTGCGAACGATCAGTGGCCCGCTACCGAAAATCGCAAAATCATGCTGTGGCAGATTCAGTTCTTTTACGATGGCAAAAAGGTCATCGCTCATACGCTTACAGTAGCCTAAGGAGTTATGGGCGTAAATATTCTCTGACGATCAGTTCATTTGCCAGCAGGTCTTAATACTGAAGTGCTGGAATTGAAACCACACCTGATTATCGAAGAAATCCGTGTGGCGGCCGAATAAACAGGTCCGCCATCGCAGTTTCTTCACCGATATATTTCACCTCTGCGATCGCATTCTGGACCTTACAGTGCGCCGAGAACATACTGCGGCATGCATTATTCGATGTATATCGTTCCTGTGCTCCTGCCGGTTCTGTTCTGGGCCGGATATCACTACTACAAGGATCGACATCTGCCGGAGCCCCTGGGGCATCTGTTACTGGCTTTTGTCCTGGGTATCGCCTCTTTTTGGCTCGGAAAGCTCATGTACTTCGGTCTGGGACTTGTTGACCTGCGATTCGATGCCTACGTGCTGGCTGCCCGAAACCCGATCGGTCTGTTCTTTTACGCGGTCCTGGCCATTGGAGTCATCGAAGAACTGGCAAAAATGGTGTTTTTCCTGTTCATCATTTTGCGCTTCAGGGATTTTGACGAGCCGATTGACGGCATCATATATGCGTCGTTCATCGCCCTTGGCTTTGCGACGATGGAAAACATTCAATACTTACAATATGTGAGCGGGTTTGAAGCAATCGCCAGGGGATTTGCCGGTCCAATGGTGCACATCCTGTTCGCTTCCATCTGGGGTTTCTACATCGGTGTTGCACATTTGCAGCGAAAATCGATGCCTGGCACGGTATTGGGGCTGCTGGCTATTACGGCATTGTTACACGGGATTTATGATTTTGTGGCCATCGCCTTACCGGTTACGGTGTTGCCGGCTTCTGCGCTGCTGATGCTTGGCATCTGGATGTGGCGCATGTACTTAATCCGCGACCTGCACGATGAGGCGCGAAGCGAACCGTCTGCCAGGGAAAGCTAGCCGCGGTTATAGGGATTACACAAATCGTCAGCAGGCCTTTCCTGCGTTGGGTCCTCAAGGCACAGCTCAGTTCCCTCTTCTTGCAGGAGTTCCTCGCAGCGCTTTTGGATCAGCGACAGATTCAATGAAACGTTAGATTGTGAAATTGGCGTATCCATACTATTACTCTAAGTGTTGTGAAACATTTGCTTCCATGCTGTCGCCATACAGCGACATCTCTTCTGTCGCAGTATAGAGACGGCCCGGCGGGTGAAATGCGAACTGCATCACGTTTTTCAGGGTACTACCTTTGCAAATCAAGGCCTTATGTTAAGCGTTCAATATCGGACCAGCGCAGAGCCCCAGGTGAAACCAGCGCCAAAAGCCTCGAACAACAAGAGTTCACCACGCTTGATACGCCCGTCCCGAATGGCTACGTCCAGTGCCAGTGGAATTGAGGCACTGGAAGTGTTGGCATGCTCGTCCACCGTGACGACAACATGCTCCATAGGTACTTCAAACTTCTTTGCAGCGGCCTTGATTATTCGCAGATTCGCCTGATGCGGAATCAGCCAGGCAATGTCTTTTTTCTCAATGTTGTTCGTGCTGAGGGTCTCTCGTGCGATTTTGTCCAGCGTGCTGACTGCTTTCCTGAAAACTTCGTTCCCCTTCATCTGGACAAATGCGGACTCTTTGCGCACGGAGTCGTAGCCTGAGGAAATGCCAGCAGGCACGTGCAACAAATCCTCGAATCGCCCATCGGAATGAATGTGCGTCGACAAGATGCCTGGCTCCTCCGCGGCACGAAGGATGACTGCACCGGCGCCGTCGCCAAAAAGAACGCAGGTTGAGCGATCCGTCCAGTCAAGAATTCGTGAGTACGTTTCTGAGCCGATGACCAGGGCGCAATTCGCGCCGCCGGTGCGAATGAAACGATCGGCTATATCTAGCGCAAAAAGAAAGCCGGAACAGGCAGCATTGACATCGAATGCCGGAATGTTCGTGATTCCCAGGTGGCGCTGGACGGTGCACGCACTGGCGGGGAATACTTTATCGGCGGTCGATGTTGCGAGGATGATCAGATCAATCTCACTGGCATCGATCCCGGCTGCATCTATCGCCTTTTTCGTTGCCGCGAGGCCCATATCCGAAGTGGTCTCATTTTCGGCCGCGATGTGACGCTGTTTTATGCCCGAACGTTCGCGTATCCACTCATCCGAAGTGTCGAGGCGTTTCTCTAACTCTTTGTTGGTTATTACCCGTTCTGGCAAATAGCCACCAGTGCCGGCAATCTTTGACCATGTCATGTGACCAGATCCTGTATGAGTTTTCTAGGAATAGATAAAATGCCTAGCGTCGAATGAAATCAGCTAATTCACGAATGGTTGGATAATCGAACAGGTCGCTGATATCAACCTTGCCGGGGTGCTTTTCCTCAATGGCAAGCACGATTTCCGTCAGTGTAAGAGAACTGACGCCAACCTCAAACAGGTTATCGTCCGGACCGATAATCCGTTCTTTGGAAAATTCCCTGCAAATGAGTTCAATTTCTCTTACCAGGGGATCATCGTCCAGATTATCGTCCCCCTCGGACGTGGCGGACAATGAATTTACGACGTCACTGAACTCGCCGTCGAGATAGGCCGTAGTCAGGTGTACTCGTTGCACTTTGCCGCTGGTTGTTTTCGGAATTCGCGTTACCGGTATTACGTGATCTACCTC
>CAYOHF010000188.1:0-4653 GCA_964403695.1 uncultured Woeseiaceae bacterium
TAGACCGGAAACCTCCGGTTTGGGACGGGATAGTTACTTTCCGACAGTCTCTGTACCTTCACCGCCAAACCGAGTTGCAAAATAGCCAATAACGAAACCCACTATGGCTCCTTCCAGCGTAAACCAGAACGGCGAACTAAGGACTCCACTTTCACCGAACAGGCTCACCAACATGGCACCCATGACGTCGTAGGCGAAGAAGACCAGCACGAAATTCATCCATGCTCCCAATATCGGTGCGCGAAACCACCAGGGGAAAGGGAGATTCAGCACCGGGTGATAAGTAAAAACACCAAACACACCGATTATTGCGCCGACAGTGGTGTACCAAAGCAATATTCCCCAGCGAAGCAGCAAACCGGCTTCTGGCAAAAAGTAAGGCAATAGGATAAAGCCGGCGAGCCCAACCAAAAAACCGATCCCTTTACCAATTGCTATTCGAGTCATTAGCGATGGATTTCCGAACATGTCTTTCTCCTGCGACTTGTTATTCAAGATACCGTATAGGTAACGCAATCATTAATATTGCCGATCTGTATTTGCGCCACTGAATTTTGGTTCGTGCGCGAAGCCAACATGTACTGCTAATGCAATGACGGTGAACGTCCGCTTTGAGTCAATTGCAGCCACTCAGCAGTTTAGCAGCCAGCGGCTGCTTTCGGCCAGAAGCGGTCGTTCTTATCGCTGGGCCAGGCCATGTGATCGACCCTGCAGGGCTTCAATCCGGAGGGTCCTGTTGTAGTATTGGCCTCACCCACCAACACGCTCACTTCAGGAATACGACAATGCATAAAAACAGAAAGATCGTAGTATCAGGTATGGCGTTATGCGGGCTGCTTGCCGCGGGCCTGGCTCAGACTCAATTGCAGACGGAGCCGATGTCCTTCTTCCTGACCAGCGCAGGTTCCGGCAACGGCGGCGACCTGGGGGGACTTGAAGGCGCCGATGCCATCTGCCAGAACCTGGCGGAAAGCGTCGATCAGGGTGACCTCATGTGGCGTGCCTATCTCAGTACCCAGGGCGGAGATGCCGTAAATGCCCGGGACAGAATAGGACCGGGTCCCTGGTTTAATGCCAACGGCAACCGCATTGCTGCTGACGTGGACGAACTTCACAGTGTGATGAATCGGGTGAGCGCCTTTACTGCGGTCGACCAACGCGGCCGAACAATACCTGGCAGCGGTA
The DNA here is from genome assembly GCA_964403695.1 of uncultured Woeseiaceae bacterium. Taxonomy (GTDB): domain Bacteria; phylum Pseudomonadota; class Gammaproteobacteria; order Steroidobacterales; family Woeseiaceae; genus SZUA-117. The sequence goes on from CAYOHF010000188.1 coordinate 1,186, forward strand.
ATGCGCCCAACCGGCATGACATCCTCACTGGCTCGCAAACAGGCGGAACAGCCTATTCTGCTGGCGAGGACATGACCTGCAATAACTGGACAAGTAGCAGCGACGATGGCAAAGCAAGGGTCGGTCATCATGACTATGCCGCCTGGAATTCAGCTCACGACTCCAGGGGATGCAGCCAGGCTGCACTAATCAGCTCGGGTGGTGATGGTTTGTTTTACTGCTTTGCCATGCAGGAATAAGCCAGCCGACATGCGGTTTCTTCGAAGATAGTCGTGCAATTTCGGCGAGCATGCCTGCTTCTAAAGACTTCTTGCTCACAACCCCTATCATTCTGCGCGGGTTAGGCAGCAGTGGATTCAGAAACTTAATGTCCGCTTCAGGTTGGAAAGCGGACATTCTGGCACCCCGACAATCGCTGAATTAGCTTGCGGTTTGGGTCTAAAACGGACCTTGAGAGGAGGGCTCATCTTTGACAATTAGCGGGGCCCACAGGAGGCGCGGGGACTTGTCTTGAAGCCGGGGATTTCGCAAGGAAAAGCGTTTCAGATTATCAACTTTCTCGTTTTTCATTCAAAAGCGCCCGACGCAGTATTTTTTGATTTCTTTTGCTGCGCGGATCATAGCGATCCCAGATTACTTTCATGGCCATTAGGGCAAGGGGAACGTGCAGCATAAAGACAGTCAACGTAATCAGCGCCTCGCCCGTATTCCAGTTCACCGAGCCATCTGCGGAAATCTGCCCGGTTCCGATTTGATAAGGGATAACGTAGTACTTCAACAACAAGAACGGCATCCCAGCGCCGTAAACAACCAAACCCAATGGCGCCAACAAGGTTATTTTTGTCTTGGCCAGATCGATATCGCCGGGCGGAGGCCGATGCAAGCGAAGGCGATAAATGTTTTCTTCACGACTGACCTTGCCGCACGCGGAAACAACAAAAATAACAGCGATGCTTACGAAGGTGCCAATAACCGGGGGGTAGTATTCCGGCATGTGATAAATGCCAAGATAATCAATGGTTGCCGGTATCACATTCATGAAGAAGCCCGAGATCATTCCCCAGAGCGCTGCATCTTTTGTGATGCGTTTGCTCCAGATACTCATCAGGCCAACTGGCCCCCAACTGGACGCGAAAACTGTTCCAATGAACAGCATGAACCAGAAAATGTTGGGCGGAAAAAAGTAACAACAGACCAGGACGATCAAACTGGTCACCATAATGATTTTACGGGTTGCATTCACTGTGAGTGCCAGTGGCCTACTGCCCATATCGTTGCCGATACTGAACCCTACCAATGAGAGAAATGTAGACGCTGACGACAACGCGGCAGCCACTATACCTGCCAGCAATAGAGCGCCTAGCATTTCAGGCACCAACGTTTTGGCGGCCCATATAAGGACAGTTTCGGACGGAGTGATATCCGCTTTCGCCAAATTCATCAGCCCACCGATGCCATAAATCAGCATTTGCAAAACGATCACGCAGAAACATGCCAGGATGGCAGCGCGCAGAACGACATGTTCGTCACGCGCCATTAAATGTCGGCTGGCCTGCCATGGACCGACCGCGTAAACAAAGGCCCAGGCAATATCGACGACTACCGCCCAAATCACGTAATCCAGCGGTGTTGCCCAGCTGGTGCCTTCCCCAATGATTCCGGTCCAGGAGGCAATGCCCTTCTTGCTTTCCAGCCGGGCCAGGTCTGTGATCGCTGTGCTGATACCGCCGAAGCCATCGACGATATACACAACAAAAACAACCGTTGCGCCCATGAACAACAGAAACATCAGCGTGTCGGTGATAATCACACCCTTGGATCCGGAATACATCGTGAACAGCGTGTAGCTGAACCAGGCGATGATCAGACTCGCGATAAAAGACATTCCGGTGATATCGGACAGCAAGATAGCTGCGCCCTGAGTCACGATAAGCAGGTAGCCACCCAGGCCGAGAATGATGGTGAACCCGGCAAACTGTTGTAAACGGCGGCTTTGAAAGCGGCGACCAAAATAGTCTGCCACGGTTGGCGCCCGGCTGCGCCGCAAATAGACGCCAAAAAATAGTGCGCCAAGCACGTAGCCGGTTACGGCAATACCGGGGAAGAGCAAGTAAGCGCCAAACTGGCCATCGTAGGTAAATGCCGCCTCGCCCATAAATATGGCCGTACTCATAACACTGGCAACCAGTGTTCCCAGAATCAAAATCGTAGGCGCTCGCCGTCCCGCGACAATATAGTCGTCCAGTTCCTTTATGCCGCGCCCGGCATAACTGCCGATCACAATATAAATCAGAATACTGATGCCGATTGTTAGCGTTAATGTGTTCATGGATACCCTGCCAGGTGGCCCCGTGCCGGGCCGCATTCGTTTTGCTCATGCGGCAAAAATTCTTCCTGCGATTCTGTGAGCTTTCATTTCAAGTCTATCTTAACCGACCAACTAACGAAAAAGACCGCTTCAGGTTTTGTGTAGGAGCAGCTTCCAGCCGCGATTGTTTCGATTCGCGGCTGGAAGCCGCTCCTATTATATGGCACCTCCACCACCACTTTTGGAAGACGCGTGGGTGGGTTCCTACAGTCAAGACGACGAGGACTACTTCGAACAGGCGGGAGACTTGTTTCGCCTGCTCCCCGACGACAAAAAAAATCGGTTGGCGGCCACAATTGCCAGTGGTCTATGCCAGGCGGAGGAGTCGGTACAGGAGCGGATGCTCGGATATTTTGCGAACGCCGATGCTGACTATGCACGGAGAGTTAGGCAGGCGATGACATAGCCGGTCGTCGTTTCGAATGTGTCCTAGCGCTCTCGTGCTTCGAGGATCGCCTTGATCAGATCTTCGGGCGCATCCTCAGGCGCGGGCGCATTCGGCTGCGCGATCACAGCATTTGCAACTTCGAGCGTCCGCCGATAGGCCGCCAGGTATTCACGGCACTCACGACACAGACGTATGTGCCATTCAAAGACGGATGTCTGTTTGTCTGTAAGTTCGCCTTCCAGATAGAGCAGCACAAAATCTTCAAATTCTTTGCAGGTGATCATGTAATGCACGCGTTTCAAGACAAGACCCTTGAGCCACCGCCGAACACCGCCTGGATGCGTATGCTTCATAAATCCAGCTCCCCTCGAAGGACCGGCTCAAGTAGCTTCTTTAGGGCGGCTCGAGCACGATGTAGTCGTACTTTGACGTTCGCATCAGATATCTCGAGAAGAGCAGCAACTTCTCCAGTGTCATATCCTTCGACGTCGCGAAGTTGCAAAACGATACGGTATGAGTCGGGCAAAGCACCGATGCCGTCATTGACGCGCGAGCGCAAATCTTCGCTTTCCAGTATTTCCTGCAGCGACTTGAGATGCCTCCAGGGTTCTTCTATACGGCATTCGTATCGATCAAATTCAGGGTGCAACTCGTCGAGCGGTTGTTCAGCACGGCGCTTGATTTTGCGAAGCTGGGCATCATACCAGAATAA
>CAYOHF010000189.1:0-4587 GCA_964403695.1 uncultured Woeseiaceae bacterium
CGAGGCCGATAAATTTCCGGGCGCGATGTCCTCTATTTACGCCTGGCGTGGTGAGAATGACGCTGCGTTTGAATGGTTGGAAAAGGCTTTCCAACATGGTGATGGCCTTTTCAACATCCTCGGCATTGAGTGGGGGAGGGGTCTCGAAGATGATCCTCGTTACCCGATTTTTCTTGAAAAACTTGGACTGCTGGAAGCATGGCGAGCCATGCCGCCAGAATATGGTGGGCCGTCGATGCCTTAAACGCGGAACGACCGCTAAAGGCCGAGCGAATCGAAGTAGAGGTTTCCAGGGGCATCCTCGACACATATGTCGGTGAGTGCGAGCTCACGCCATATTTCACTATTGTCGTGACTTGAAAGAGAAAAAAGGGGTCGAACCGAATTAGGAGACTAAAATCGATTCGACCCCTATTCGAACGGCGCAAAATGTGTCACAAAGGGCATTAACAAAAAGAGGGAGACACCATGAGTAGAATTCTAAGTTGCATGATCATCGTATTGATGTCGTTTTCAGCGATGGCTGAACACCATATTGAGGAACCCGCGGATCTCTATGCGGCAATCCGTGCGTTCGATCACGCCTATGCTACCAACGATACTGACACCTACTTCGACTACTACGCTGAGGGTGCGACCGTGTTTTACTCCGGTGACCGACAGGACCTGGCTGCCTACGCGGAATCCTGGCCAGAGTTTATGGAAGCGGGCGGCGGTGTCGAGAAAAACGAGATGTCGGACCTGAAGGTCCAGGTTCTGACTGGTGGCGACGTTGCAGTTTCGACGTCCTTCATCGACAACATCACGCGCTCGCCGGATGGATCGAAAGATGCGATCAGGGCATTCGAGACCGACGTGTGGCAAAAGATTGACGGCGAGTGGAAGGTCGTAAGTCTGCACTACACGGAGTTGCCGGCGGAAGAGTAGGGCGTAAAAGGGGTCGAACCGAATTTCAAATAATCGGTTCGAAAAAGAGGGTCGAACCGAATTAGGAAGCTAAAATCGGTTCAACCCCTTTTCGCAAGCCGCCCGAGCGGTATTAAGCTGCCGACGACACAAAAACGTACAGTGATGTCCAGCTAGTCTTCACGACAGAAAGTCAGCAGGGCAGAAATGCGGTTTGGAGTTCTGACTCGCCGGCAGCAACTGGAGGCACAAAATCTTGATTAACCAAACCCCGAAAGCAATTGACCCTGGTACGAGCAAAAAACGGAGATTGGTGAAAGACGCAAGGCTCCCAGCCATTCTGGTATTTGCCACATTCATTCTCGGTTGTGGCGACAAGAGCGACAGCGTAAGTGTCGATGTAAGTGTCGATGAAAATATTCAGGTCACAATGCGCGACGGTGTGAACCTGTCGACAGATATCTATTTGCCAAAAGGGGAAGGGCCGTTTCCGATAATCTTATCCCGTGTTCCTTACGGCACGAAGTCCGACTACATATTTCAACCGGCAGTCGGGCGGTTCTTCGCAGAGAACGGATTCGCGTACGTCGCCCAGAATGTCCGCGGACGATTCGGTTCTGAAGGCGAGTTCAATGCCTATATTGACGGCCACGAGGTGCCCGACACCTACGACACCATCGAGTGGATCATTGCGCAGGACTGGAGTGACGGCAATGTCGGTGTGATGGGCGAGTCTTATTACGGCTACACCACACTTGCGGCGGCAGCGAGCGGGCACCCAGCCATAAAGGCCATTTCACCCGCCAACATCACGTTGGCGCGAGAAAAGCAGACCCTGGATGGAGCATATCCGCTGCAGGCAAGCGGGCTGTGGACGCTGGACATGGATGATGTCGAGAATGGCGAGTATCAGGACACTGAGCAAATCGATTTGTATCACTTGCCGCTAATTACCATGGGGGAAGCCTACGGGCTACGTGATGTTTTATGGCGCGAGCGCGTCAGCGGCTATTCGCTTGCGCCTTTCGCAGCGATTTCCAGCGCGCTGGAGGGGTATCGGAACGTTCGCGTTCCCGCGCTGCATTTTGGCGGCTGGTACGACTCTTTCACTCGCGGGTCGATTGCCGTATGGGATGGAGTTTCGAAACATAGTGACAACAATGATGCCAGGGACCTGCAGTGGCTGGTCCTGGGGCCGTGGGATCACGATGGAATGTCTATCCACCTCTCGGGGGCCACGCCAGCGACAAATATCGGCAAGCGAGAGATCGGCTCGGCGGCAGCATCGACGTATGGCGACACGATGCTTACGTTTTTCAACCACTTTTTGAAGGGTGACGAAAACGGCTTCAGAGAAAGCCCGCGAGTGCGCTATTTCAATATTGGAGACAATGGCTGGCACGAGAGCGATCAATGGCCCGTTACCAATGCAGATCCAGACGTTCTGTATTTTCATAGTCAGGGTAACGCGGCGTCGAGCGAAGATGGTGTGCTCAGTGCCGTGCTGCCCGTTAATGAACCCAGCGACACATTCGACTACGATCCTGCCTCGCCGGTGGACATTACGGCAGAGACTGTCGTTTGGGGTCGCGCAGCCGGATTAGCGGATCGAGTCACGTTGCTCGATCGGGACGACGTGTTGACTTACCAGACGCCGCCGCTTGAACAGGAACTGGAGGTAACCGGCCCGATTTCGGTAGAACTTTACGCGGCCTCATCAGCACCGGATACAGACTTCACCGCCACATTGGTTGATGTGTATCCAGACGGTTACAGCCTGCTAATCCAGGAAGGGATCCTGCGGGCAAGCTTCAGGAACAAAGATGGCGAGGTTTCACCGATCGAGCCGCACCAGGTCTATAAGTTCTCTATCGATCTGTGGGCAACGAGCTACACAGTACCCGCGGGGCACAGCGTTCGTGTGGAGATATCGTCAAGCAATTTCCCGCGCTTTGCGCGGAACCTGAATAATGGCGAACCATTCGGCATGAGTGACCGAGTGGAGGTTGCAGAGCAGGTGATCTACCACACGGATGAATATCCGTCACAACTGCTGTTGCCGTCAGTACCTGATAGGTGAGAGAGTCGACAGCGTATTTAGTACCGGCTGTCGCATTTGGTTTCAATCAGATATCCGTGTCAGCAGCAATTCCACTTGCTAATTTCAGTTGCAGAAAAAAAGGTCGAACCGAATAAATTGCTGCAGGTTAATTCGGTTCGACCCCTTTCGATATTTACGAACGATTCACAGCAGGGCTCAACACAGTCCGGCAAATTTCCGGCAATAAATTTTCTCGACAGATCAGCACATGGCTAAACAATGAATTTCGACAACAGCTACGCCAGTTTACCCGAAGAATTTCACGCCGTGGTCGAGCCCGGTGCCGTGGAAGCGCCGTCGATGTTGGCATGGAATCATAAGCTGGCTACCGAACTCGGTCTCGATTCGCTCGCCGAAGACGAGCGAGAACTGGCCCGGATTTTTAGCGGCGCTGTCCGGCCCGCGGGTGTCCAGGCGATCGCAATGGTCTATGCCGGACATCAGTTTGGGCACTTCTCGCCGCAGCTCGGTGACGGACGTGCAGCTCTGCTGGGAGAAATCATTACTGACGCAGGCAAGCGTTACGATGTTCAACTCAAGGGATCTGGCCGCACACCGTACTCGCGCGGCGGTGACGGTAAATCGTGGCTCGGACCGGTACTCCGCGAATACATCCTTAGCGAGGCTATGCATTACCTCGAAATACCAACGACACGTGCATTGGCGGCCGTCGCAACCGGCGAAATGGTATACCGGGAATCAGCGATGCCCGGTGCCGTTTTCACTCGTGTGGCATCGAGTCACCTGCGTGTCGGCACATTCGAATACTTCGCAGCTCGGGGCAAAGTCGACGCGCTCAGGATACTTGCCGATTACGCAATCGACCGTCACTGTCCAGAGGCGAAAGGTGATGAGGTGCCATACGTCGGGCTTTTTCGCCATGTTGCGGAACGTCAGGCCGAACTAACCGCACGTTGGATGTCGGTCGGGTTTATTCATGGCGTTATGAATACAGATAACTCCACGATCTCAGGTGAGACCATCGACTATGGTCCTGCGGCATACATGGACGAGTTTCGATTCAACAAGGTATTCAGCTCTATCGATCAACACGGCCGTTATGCTTACGCCAACCAGGCGGCAATCGCACAATGGAATCTCGCGCGACTTGCTGAGACGCTGATGTTACTGGGAGCCGCCCAATCAGAGCTCGAAACGGTGCTGGCCGAATTTCCGGCTCGATACGACAGTTACTATCTTGCTCTCATGCGTCCCAAGCTCGGTTTGCAGGAAGCAAGTGATAGCGACGCCGAGTTAATTGATGCCTGGCTGAACCACCTGCAGGACAAGGAACTTGACTACACGTTAAGTTTTCGGAAATTGGCGACGCGGATAGACGCCGTTGATGCATCCCATTTCGGGGATTTCGAGTTACGCTGGCGGCAACGCATTGGTCAACAGAAAATAGAGCCCGCCGAAATACTGGCGCTTATGAATTCGGTTAATCCACTGTTCATTCCGCGCAATCACCGTGTGGAGCAGGCGATACAAAAAGCGGTAGCAGGTGACCTTACGATTCTTGAGGATCTCAATACCGTGCTGGCACGGCCCTTCGTCGAGCAGCCCGAGTTTGCACATTA
>CAYOHF010000190.1:0-4560 GCA_964403695.1 uncultured Woeseiaceae bacterium
GCAGGAACGAACTTACTGGCGCTTTACTGTGGGAGCGGCTTCAGCCGCGAATACTCAAATTTAAGACCAATCTCGAATTGGCGAGACCGCTACTGCTTCCCACAGGTCATCTCAAAACTGGCAGGAACGAACTTACTGGCGCTTTACTGTGGGAGCGGCTTCAGCCGCGAATACTTAAATTCAAGACCAATTTCGAATTGGCGAGACCGCTACAACCTGATACAAAAAAGTCAGAGTTGTCCTTCGAAACGAAACGGTCGCCGTCCCCGCTCATCGGCCGAACCGAGATAGCGTAACTGGTCAGTGATAGAACGTGGTGTCTCAGCTGTCTCCCCGACCTCGCCGATAAACGTATAACTGCCGTTTTGTGCCAGAGTAATGGTGCCGGAGACATCTAGCACGGCTGACATATCTTCGACGTTGCCGACAATGCCAACCTCAGTTGTCAGAAAGTCTGCGCGAAAATCTCCGATCTCAGATGTTGACAACAATGGTGCGAAAAAATCAGTGACTGTGACTGCGCCGTACGCTGCAACAGGCAGCCCGTCTTTGATGATCAGTGAATCCAGTTGCATCACGACATCACCGCGGATACCGCCTTGCTGAAAGGACTGATGAACAAGATCAAGCGGTACGGAACCGACGAAGTCTGAGAGCGTCAGGTTGCCATCGAGGCCGAGCGCAATTTCGGTATTCATCGTGCCGGCGGCCGGGTTGCCGCTGGCGGTGAATGCCAGTTTGCCACCGAGCAAAGCCATAGGCTTGAATTGCCACGCAAGGTTTTGAATGTAAGCACCGCCTGCCTTGCCCTCGGTCGCAGAGCCGTTCCAGATTGATCCGGAAATGCCGCTAAGCTGAATCTCAGCGGGCGCGAGCCAGTTGTAGGCCACGCGGGCAGGAAATGTCGCGATCAGAACGATCAGAAACGTAAACAAACCTGCAATTATCAGGCGCTTCATGCGAATTACTCAGCGTTCCAGCGTCAGAGTCGAATTAACTCGGCCCTGACTGTCACCGGAAACGGCAGAAAAGCTGCTGGATTGAACATGCAAACTATACTGGCGGTTCAAGTCGCCCAGCCAAAGCATCAAATCGTCGAATGCGGCGTTTTCAAATTCCACCCGAATACCGTCGCCACCGGGCGTCGGTTGACTGCGCTGCAATGAGTTGTAAAGACCTCTTTGTCGCAGTGTATTGTCAACAATGACGACCATGGATAGATTCTGACCGACTGGTGCCGCCTGGTTGCCACCCTGTGCCTGCAACTGGCCACTCATTGGCCGCAGCGCCGCAATCGATGTTTTCCAGTCTTCAACCCGCAGCGCTGCGGATTTCTGGTTGGTATCGAGCGGGTTCCAGACTGCAAACCAGGCGATCGCGAACACGACAAACACGACAGCTGTCACAACGAAAACTCGCTCCCTTTGATCCAGTGACTGCAGCCAGTCTTTCATCGGCTGGCCTCCTGAATCTGAATACGACTGCTGACTTCGTCACCGTCCTGATCTGTTGATTGAATGGCTGCCTGAAATTGCCCACTTTCGGTTATAGCGCGCTGAATACCGTCCAGCGTTGCAACGTTTGGCGCCGTGATTCGAATATCGACAACGCCTGCGCGAAAGCTGATGGCCTGAACTTTTGCTTCCCTGTTTTGTTGTATCGCCCGGCTAAGTTGCTCCATCGTCTGCAAAAATACGGGTGGTGATTCGACATTGCCCAGTCGCCGCCGCAGCGACTCGATAACACGAACCGGATCATCGGTTTCCGGCGCGCCAGGCAGAGCCTGCTGGTACTCGGTATTGAATATTTGCCGTAGCTCAGTCTCCTGTTTCGTCAACAGGTAATAATCAGTGGCTTTTGTGGCTATACCGACGATGAAAAATGCCAACAGCAGCATGGCAGCGTACTTCCACGGTTGAAACAAGCCCGAGTACTCTTTTTTGACAGCGTACCGGCCTTGCAGCATGTTGATGCCAGCCCCGGTGGCCACTGTGGCAGCCAGGCGCGGGATGACACCATCTGACAACAGTTTTACGTCGACGCTATCGAGTTCCTGGCGCATGGCGATCCAATCATGCTGATAACGCTCTTCATTTGCGCCTTCGCAATACACGAGGACATGCCGCGGTAGTTCCGTCGTATCTTCAACGTCTTCGCCGTCACTGTCCTCGTCGTTACTATCGTCTAAAGCACCAATAGCCGCCAACGCATCGCCGGGGCTGACTCCCTGCATCACCAGTTCAATGTTGGCGCCATCATTAATAAAAACCTGGTCCTCAGCGAGCAGCATGCTGATCGTTCCCGGTATTCGTGCCAAACCATAGTTGTCTGCGACCACTGAGTCCGCGCTGATACCGGCCTCAGCAAGAATGGTGAGCCAGTCGTCCATATTCTGCCTGCCAACGACGCTGACCGGGATCTTGCCGTTGGCTCGCCTGGTGCCAGCCGCGAAATGCAACATTTCGATGTCGTCGGCAAGAAATTCTTCAAGCGCAAAAGGTAGCGCCGCAATCAGTTTGGCGCCTTTTAGCGGAATATCGACAGTGGTGGAGAGAACTTCAGTGCTGGGGACGAGTGCGATAACCTGGCGACTACCAATATCGACGACTGCCTCGCCAAGTGCGCCTTCAACCGGCGGACCATGACGTGCGCCACTTGAATCAACGGCGATCCATTGCGCCAGTTGGTCCGGGTTTTCTCCCAGGCGAATGACCAGATAATCGGACATACTCAGATGCTTCCAAAGCTGCGCAGGATTGGCGTCACATCACCCTGTGGGCCGCGCTGCAACACGCTGTACAAAGTGACACGAACCGTATCAATCTGTACCACGACCTTCAATTGAAAAAAACGCGTCGAATCATCCAGACTGTTTAACACATCCGGGGTCACGAGTGACAAGAAGGACGTCTGAATATCGTTAAAACCGCCACCTTCGCGCTCTGCTACCAGGCCCTCGACGTCAGATACGGTCATATTTTCATCGAGTGACTGCAGCATGGCAGGCGTCGCCGTGTTGACATTCAACGTAGTGCGGCCCGGCAGGGCGGTTATGTGTGGTTTTAGAACACGAAGAATCTGCTTGTCCATGCCCTCGAGCGCAGCAAACTCGCTGGCACTGCTTAGCGGTTGGTTGGCCGTACGATAGGGTGGAATCATGCTGGAATAAATCGAATCCTCAGCACCATCGGGAAATGAGGCGTCTATGTCGCTATCGATCCAGTCAGCGGCAATGCCTGCAATACGCCGGTCGAGGCCAAGCGCATCGAGCAAGCGTTGAAATTGCTCAAGAGATTCCTGGTTGATCGCACCGTTCCCATCGACCAGGTTATTGACGTTAAAGCGGCCCTGCAGATCCTCGACGGCGCCGAAGACCTCGCCGCCTTCAATGGGCAAACCTGGCAGGTTGCCCGCCCAGATTTCGCCAAGATGGTCTGTCTCACTGTCCTCCAAATCCTGATGCAGGATGTTGATCATCCAGCTCTCCGCCCCTAGTGCAACCTGCATCGCCTGATCGCGAGTGAGCAATACCATCGTGCGCCTGACGTCGAGCGCATTGTCCCAGGCGAGGTTTGCCGCAACAATTGTCGCGAGCGCCGCAATCATCATCGCGGTAATCAGCGCGACGCCACGACTGCGATTACGAGGTGGAATACTCGTGCTCACGGAGCAACCTCGAGGAGGCGTGTTATTTCACCTTCATTCTCCAGCGTCAGTACGATCTGCACCGCGCGTGGTCGTAGTCGCGCACCGAGAGGACCGGGTTGGTTCGCAGGCGGCCATTTTTCAGTCCATTCACCGTCTCCCTGCATGAAGAGAAAGACAATACTTTCGATGCCATCAATCAAGGCAACACTCACTGGCTCGTTGCTGAAGGTCCGGTCCAGCACGCGCCAGTGGTAGCGAATCAATTCATTTTCCTCGATGCGGTATGCGGATCGTTGCATCGTGCCGCGTGGTAGCGCGATCGGGTTATTCCAGCCACCGTGCGTAAGCTCCAGGGCAAAACCGGAATTAAAATCCGTATCGAGGGCAGGCCCGAAACCATCGCCAATCTCATCGCGAACAGGCCGCGGAGACAATTGTTGAAAATCGTCAGCTAATATCCGTACGGTGCGTTGCAGCGCCTGTAGCCGGTCCATACGATCACTGAGAATCTCTGCACTGAGCAGCGTCTGGCTGAGTGCACCGTAGCCGAGGGCAGCCATTATGGCGAACACCGCGAGTGCCACCAGAACCTCAATCAGGGTGAAGCCACGAGTTTGCCGTAAGCGATCTCTCATTGGTCTTCACCGATCGCCTGGCTGTTGCTGTTCCAGGCACGATTGCTCGCGCCTGGTATGCCGGGTTCACCGATAAAACCGCTGACCGTGCGGATTGCGACGTCTGATCCGGGATATGAGATCGCTACGTCGACGCGAAACAGGTTTTCGATGCCGGTCTCGGAAATGTTTGCACGCCAGGCCCACTCAATTCCTGCGTATTCGAGTTCCCCGCTCGTATCGCTGACTTCCGGAATAACGTTCGCGAGTCTTAGTTCGGCAATCTTGTTCTGCGCAA
>CAYOHF010000191.1:0-4552 GCA_964403695.1 uncultured Woeseiaceae bacterium
CGATGAAAATTTTGTCACGCCAGCGCACGAATTTAACGATGGTGTCGACTACCACCCGACCAATAAGTTTATTTTGTGGGGTCACCACTTCACTTCAGTCGCTGGCGCTGCACCGATTGTAGGACCGGCAATTGCCGTTTACTGGGGCTGGGTACCGGCGGTTCTCTGGGTTATTTTCGGCACGATATTCTTTGCCGGAGTACATGACTTCGGTGCTATCTGGGCAAGTGCACGGCACAAGGGAAAATCCATCGGTGCCTTGTCAGAAGAAGTGATCGGCAAACGCACTCGTGCGCTTTTCATGATTGTCATGTTCCTTGTCCTGCTCATGGTCAACGCCGTTTTCGGTGTTGTCATTGCCAGCGCATTCGTTAACACCTCGGGTGCTGTTTTCCCTGCCTGGTCCGCCATCTTCGTAGCGCTCATAATTGGCCAGCTTGTGCATCGCAAATTCAATCTTATGGTGCTGTCCATTGGCGGCGTGATCGCGCTTTATTTGTCTGTTTATGTCGGCAGTGTATTGCCGCTGGATTTGCCGGAAATGTTTGGTCTTTCGGCGAACGCAAACTGGATCATCCTCCTGTTCACCTATGCCGCGATCGCATCGATGTTACCGGTCTGGGTTCTTTTGCAACCACGTGATTTTATCAATGGCTTGCAATTATTCGTCGGATTGTTCCTCCTGTATGGTGCCGTGCTCCTGTCGCTTCCGGATATTTCCGCACCGGCATTCAACAATTATGTGGTTGAAGATGCACCGTCGATCTTCCCCTTATTGTTCGTGACGATCGCCTGTGGCGCTGTATCAGGCTTCCATGGCATCGTCTCTTCGGGAACAACCTCGAAGCAACTTGACAAGGAAACTGATGCGCGTTTTATCGGCTATCTTGGTGCTGTAGGTGAGGGCTCGCTGGCATTGATAACGATCGTTGCGGTCAGTGGCGTTGCGCTCGCCGCTACGCCGGAGCTCTGGCACGAAATTTATGACCAGTACGGATCTGCCGGTGCGGGCACGTTTATCCAGGGTGGCGCCCAGTTGATCACCAACGGCTGGGGCCTGCCGTTCAATATTTCGCAAACGTTGCTGGCGACGATGGTTGTTCTTTTTGCCGGAACTACGATGGATTCGGGCGTGCGACTACAGCGCTACATCATCCAGGAATGGGGTGAAATCTATAATATCCCGCTGCTGAAAAAAGGCGTTCTCGCGACCCTGGTTGCGGTCGGTTGTTGCCTTTGGCTGGCATTCGGTGCTGGCGGGGCTTCAGGGAGCGGTGGCCTTGTTATCTGGCCGCTGTTCGGTTCGACCAATCAGATTCTTGCCGGCCTCACATTGCTCGTTATTTCGGTGATGTTGATAAAACTGGGACGACCCGCGCGCTACACGTTATTGCCAATGATTTTTGTGTTGATTACCTCTTGCTGGGCCGCTGTACTCAAACTGATTGATTGGTATAACGAGGAAAAATGGCTCCTGGTCACCATTGATGTTGTTGTGCTGGTGACCAGCGTGCTGGTAATCCTGGAGGCCGCAGCGGTGATTTCGAAATTCAAAAGCAAGGGCTCATCGGCGACATAGCGCGGTTCTCATCCCGGGCGCTCGCCCGGATCAGGCTGCCTTGCACCTTATATATATGATCCAGCGCATCAGGATCGATGCGCCAATTGGTTATAGGAACGACGATCCGGAGGGCAATTCACCTGATTCGCAGTGAAATTGCGCAGGATCGCAAAAGCAGAAACTCCGGCTGCTAAGCAAGGCCCCCATTACAGTTTTTGGATCATTGTTGGTTTTAAGCAACATTCTTGTTTCATTGCGCGTAACCCTTGAGAAATAAGGCTTTCATTTCGCTCTGGACAATGGTTCAATCACCGCGTCGGGTTCGATTGGCCACCTTTGTGACTAATTTACAACGCGATTAACATGACTGCCTAATTTTTTGGAGAAAGCAAATGTTTAAAATGCCTAAGATATTTAGGTTCTTGTTGCCGCTCTCTGCCGTTGTACTTGCCGCACCCGGGATGACCCCGGTTGCGCATGCACAAGGCGCAGACGAGGCAATTGAAGAAATTATCACAACGGGTACCCGTCGCTCACAACGCAGCGCTTCGGATTCTTCTGTTCCGGTTGATGTAATCAGCGGTACGGAATTCGAGAATATGGGTACGGCTGACCTCAACGACATGTTGAAGACGGCTATTCCTTCTTACAACGTCCAACGTCAATCAATTTCGGATGCTGCGACGCTGGTTCGTCCGGCGACGATGCGCGGTCTTCCGCCTGATAACGTTTTGATCCTGGTGAACGGCAAACGTCGTCATCGTTCTGGCGTAATCGCCGAGCTCGGTGGTGACCTTGCAGAAGGCTCGCAGGGTGCTGACATTTCAGCGATCCCGGCGCTCGCTATCAAGCAGGTTGAAGTTCTGCGTGATGGTGCTTCCGCACAGTACGGCTCTGACGCCATCGCCGGCGTAATCAACTTTGTGCTCAAAGACGATTCCAGCGGCATGACCTTTGAAGCTCGAACCGGTGAGTTCATGGATGGTGACGGTGCCATGGTTCAGTTCATGGGTAACATCGGCCTGCCACTGGGCGACAACGGTTTCTTCAACCTGACCGGTACCTGGATGGAGCAGGACGCAACCAGTCGTTCGACGCAACGTACTGATGCGGCGACGCTCATAGCTTCCGGTAACCCGGAGCAGCAGTCGACAGTCCGCGCGCCGTATGCGCAGATTTATGGTGGTCCGGAATATAGTGATAACTGGAATTTGTTCTTCAATTCCGGCATCCAGATTACGGATTCTCAGGAAATCTACGCATTTGGTAACTTCGGTCGACGTGAGACAGAAGGTGGCTTCTTCTTCCGTAATCCTAATGACCGTACCGGCGTTTACGATGATGGCAACGGTATTCGATCCATTGTGGACACGAACCTTCAGGGTGGCGAATCCGGCATCACATCCAACTGTCCGGCACTGACCAGTCCGGGTAGCGGTGGTGATGGTGTGCTTCTGGATCCGCAGGCTGTTGCAGATGATGCCGCGGCACTTGCCGCTCTGCCTGCTAACTGCTGGGTTATGAACCAGGTCGTTCCAGGTGGTTACACACCACAATTTGGTGGCCAGTTGAAAGATGCCAGCATCGTTGGTGGCATCCGCGGCGAAATGAACAGCGGCCTGTTGTACGACTTCAGCGCGAGCTACGGACGCAACAAGGTTTCCTTCTTCCTCAACAACACCTGGAACCCGTCAAACGGTCCGGATGGCATCGTTAACGGTGAGTTGCAGCGAGATTTCGACCTTGGCTCCTACGTGCAGTCTGAGAACAACGTCAACATTGATTTTGTTTTGCCGATTGCAATGGATGCACTTGCGTCTGACCTGACGTTCGCTTTTGGTGGCGAGTATCGTAATGAGCGATTCGAAACCCTTATTGGTGAGGAAGCCTCCTGGAAAGCTGGTCGGTTTGCATTCGCGAACAATGATGGCAGCAACACCTATTCTGATGGTGTTACACCGCTGTCGGGCCTGAGTATCGGCGCGCACGGCTTTGCCGGTTTCAGCCCGCAGCAAGCAGGTCAATGGGATCGCTCCAATATCGCTGTTTACGGCGAGTTGGAAGCTGACCTCACAGAAAGCTTCACAGCAGGCGTTGCAGTTCGTTACGAGGACTTCGAGAGTTTCGGCGATACAACTAATTACAAAGTGGCGGCACGTTGGGCAATTACTGACGCGTTAGCATTTCGTGGTTCGTACAGCACCGGTTTCCGGGCGCCGACACCGGGTCAGGAAAATGTGACCAAGGTCTCGACCGTAACGGTTGACGGTGAACTGCAACAACGTGGTCAGATTCCGCCGAGTAACCCGATTGCCCAGTTCCTGGGTGCTGAAAACTTGATACCTGAAGATGCGACCAACGCATCTGTAGGTTTGGTCTGGGATATCACAGACAATTTCAGCGTCACTGCGGATTACTACAACATTAATGTAGAAAACCGCATCTCGCAGACGGGAACGATCGACATCTCTGGTGAGCCTGCTCCACCGGCTGCCAATTGCCCGAACGCCCAGGCGAATCCAAATGGCAACCTGGCACTCTGCTTGCAAGAGCTTGGTGTACCGGGTGCTGCTGATCTCGCTTCCGTCTCCTTCTACACCAACGACTTCGAAACGACGACAAACGGTTTCGACCTCGTGGGAACGTGGAATACGGACTTTGGCAATGCAGGTAATGGCTCCTTGGTTGCTGCCTGGAACTGGACTGAGACTGAGGTCGATAACGCAGGTTCAGAAGTAGACCGAAACAAAGTGGTTAACCTGGAGAACTTCAACTCGCGTAATCGAGCTGTGCTCACCTACAACCACTTCATCGGCAACTTCCGCTTCCTGGCTCGCGCAAGGTATTACGATGATTGGATTGACGCCGACTGGTCCGGCGATCCAACTGATCGTGGCCCGAACGGAAACAACGTGACGATCGATTGTACTGCTGGCCTGTTCCGCGACAACTGCTATAGCGGTTCAACGCTGGTCGATCTCGAGGCTGCCT
>CAYOHF010000192.1:0-4542 GCA_964403695.1 uncultured Woeseiaceae bacterium
TACAGCGGGGGGATCAGGCGGTGACCTGAAAATTCACGGCTTACCGGCACAACTGGCCGAGAACCTGCGCGTATTTATTCTTGAGAAAGTCGGGGCCAGCATTGAGCACGACTGACACCAGGGAGTGGCGACATACATCGCCACTGGCCGTGGTGTTTTTTCTTGGCCAGATCTACCAAACAATCGCGCAGAACGCGGTGCAATCCCTCGCTCCATTGGTGGCCGTGTCGTTTGCCTATAAAGGCGACTTGTTGTGGAAAATCATTTTCGGCACAGTTGCTTTTATCATTATTACAGTCGCGATTTCTATTGTCCGTTACTGGTTTTTTCGTTATCAAATTACCGACGATTCGATATTGATTCGTGAAGGCGTAATCAAAAAAACTCAACTGGACATCAAGTTCGACCGCATTCAGGCAATTAATACGAAACAGAACGTACTGGACCGCGCGTTCGACCTCGTCACCGTCAAGATTGACACGGCTGGATCGTCCAAACAGGAGGGTCACCTGCCGGCAATAAGGTCTGCACAGGCCAATGCACTAAAGGAACGAATTCGCAACGAGAAGCCGGTGGCAGAAATAGTGGAGGATGCCGAAGCTGCTGGTGAAGATGTCGCAACAGAGAGCCCGATCCTCAAGCTTTCCAGTCGGGATATGGTGAAGATCGGCTTATCCAGCAATCGCGCCCTGATATTCCTGGCGTTCCTCGGGCCGGTAATTCAACAGTTTGACCAGGATATTGAGGAAAGTATTGACGAGGGAACCGTCGATACTGCCATCGACGTCGCGCAGCAGGGCGTACAGAACGGAATCGAAATGGGGTTGCTGATCGTTGTGGGCTTTTTACTGCTCCTGGTAGTCGCATCTGTTGTTGGCGCATTTCTCCGCTACCACAATTTTCAGCTTGTAGCGGACAGGGAAACGTTTCGCTCGACCGGAGGACTGCTAACGCGCCATGAGCATGCGGTGAGCTTTGCAAAAATCCAGTCCGTACTTGCCTCACAAAACCCCGTACAACGCTTGTTTGGGAGATTCCGACTCACGGCCAAGAAAGCGTCCAGCGGAAAACAAAGTATCAGCAAGCACTTCGTGGTACCGCTTTGCGAGCCACAGCAACTACCATTAGTAGCAGGTGCGGTATTTGGGAGTGAATTTTCGCATTTGGATCTTAGACCCTCAGCGGATGCGTTCGAATTGGTTTCCCGTCATTTCGTTCGTTCACGAATAATGTTGCTGGGTGTTTTACCTGCGCTACTCATTACGGGACTCATGTCATTGGTGATCGGGTATTACGCGGCGTTTTTTCTTTTATGGATCGCATTGATCACGCCTGGTGTCTGGATCAAATATAAAAAGTATGGCTATGTTGTAACGAATGACGGGATGGTGTTGCGGCGGGGTTTTGTTGGATTCAATGTGAGCGCGTTTTTGCACCGCAAAGTGCAACGGGTCAGCATCACGCAGACCTTTTCACAAAAGCGCAAGGGCCTGGCAACGATACGTTTCTACCTGGCGTCCGGGTCCCTCAAGTTGCGCTACGTTGACTACAGGATGGCCAACAAACTGCGCGATTACGTATTGTATCGAGTTGAATCAAGCCAGCTTGCCTGGCACTAAAAACCGCCAAACATTTTCCGTCGAAAAACCACTGGATTCGAAGCAAAAGGAAAGACCTGTGCCCGCTGAAAAGAATGCTAACGACTTATTGCTTGAGTTAGCCAAGAGGCCCAAAGCCGCCCTGGCACAGTTACCAACACCAATACACCGCTTACCAAACTTTGGTGCGCAACTGGATGGTCCTGAATTATGGATCAAGCGAGACGATCTGACTGGCCTGGAGGGCGGCGGTAACAAAACCCGCAAACTCGAGTTCCTCGTCGGAGACGCAATTGATTCCGGCGCTGACATGTTAGTCACGGCGGGTGCGATTCAATCCAATCACACGCGGCAAACGGCAGCAGCAGCAGCAAAATGCAACCTGAAATGTGCCCTGTTACATTTTGGCTGGACCAAAGATGCTGGGCCACTCTATCGGCAAACAGGAAATATTCTCTTGAGTAGCATTATGGGAGCGGAATTGTTCCTGGATGAAACCGAGAGACCGATTGAGGACCAGAGCCCACTGCTCGACTTTTGCGAACAGCAAAAAGGCTTAGGCCATACTCCTTACCTGATACCAGCTGGTGCTTCTGAGCACCGACTCGGCAGCCTGGGTTACATGGTCTGCGCCACAGAAATCGTTAAACAAAGCGAGAAGCTCGGCGTTCACTTTGATTACATCGTCCATTGCACGGGTAGCAGCAGCACACAGGCCGGCCTGCTTGCTGGTTTTGCGGTGATGGGTGAGAAGACGCGAGTCATTGGCGTCGCCGACGATGACGAAACCAGCATTAAGAAGGACCGCGTACTGCAACTGGCAAACGATGCACTTGCAGAGACAGGAATGACAGCCCGCGTTTCACCAACTGATATAGAAATCATAGCAGCTGACATAAGCCCCTACGGCAAGGCCGACGACAAGACTCTTGATGTGATACGCCTGCTTGCGCAGACGGAAGGACTAATCGCTGATCCCGTTTACGAAGGCAAAGCGTTACGAGGATTGCTTGCACTTGCAAATGATGGTCGTTTTGAGAGCGGTAGCAAAATATTGCTTATGCACCTCGGTGGTACACCTGCTGTGCACGCGTATGCCGGTCAGTTTGGTTTGCCAGGTTTTTCGCCATTCCCCACGTAGACATCGCATGGTGAATTGCCCACTTTACGTCGAACATTTGGAGCTCGGTCAACAAGCGTTGCTTTGAAGGAGTGAAGCTATCGGTCAGTCGGCTGGCCATCCATCGGCAACAACCATGTTTGTGGTAGCGGCCTGGTGCCGGATTGCTGCAACGGCCTGATAGCCCGGATCAGCCAGGAACGCCATCGCCTTCTCCCGGGTTGGAAATTCGACAACAACCAGCCGTTGAGGACTCCAGGTTCCTTCCTGAGTCGCAACTTCACCGCCCCGAACACGATACACGCCCTCATATTTTTCAATAAAAGGCGGCGCCTTACTTACGTACTCTTTATACATATCAGGATCGTGTATCGTGATGTCGACAACCAAAAACGCACTCATATCAGAACCCTTGCAGATAACTGTAACCTGGATGATAACAATACTGCGCGGAAACCGGGTGCCGGGCGATTAAATCAATTAAATGGTGCTTGGCACCTTAATTCCCTATCGATGTTCGCTTCGCGTCAAGTGAGCCCTGCTGCAACTTAAATATTGAAACTTCAGCTCTCAAACGTTGAACCTGAAGTGCATTACATCGCCCTCCTGGACAATGTATTCCTTTCCTTCAAGTCGCAGGCGACCCGCTTCTTTCGCGCCCTGCTCGCCATCGCCTGCCACGAAGTCATCGTAGGCGATAACTTCTGCACGGATAAATCCTTTTTCGAAGTCCGTGTGAATTTCCGCAGCAGCTCTTGGTGCTGTCGCACCCACTTTGGTCGTCCATGCTCTGACTTCTTTCACGCCTGCCGTGAAATATGTCTGCAGCGATAACAACGAGTAACCGCAGCGGATAACCCGGTCCAGTCCAGGTTCTTCCAGGCCCAGATCAGTCAGAAAATCGGCCTTGTCTTCGTCATCAAGTAACGCAATTTCAGCTTCAATGGCTGCACAGATAGCGACAACTTCTGCGCCCTCCTTACCTGCGTGCTCGCGGACAGCATCGAGGTGCGGATTATCTTCGAAACCTTTCTCGTCGACATTAGCGATATACATAACGGGTTTCGCTGTCAGCAAATGCAGATCTTTCAGCACAGCCAGCTCATTCTCATCCAGCTGCAAAGCCCGGACAGGACGACCCTCATCAAGATGATCCCTGGTCTTCTTCAGTGCATCACGAATCGCTACCGCGTCTTTATCATTGGTCTTCGCGGTTTTCTCAGCTTTGTACAGTTGCTTTTCTACAGACTCGAGATCAGCAAGTGCAAGTTCGGTATCGATTGTTTCAATATCATCGACCGGATCAATTTTTCCAGTCACGTGCGTTACGTCGTCATTCTCAAAACAACGCACCACGTGCGCAATTGCATTGGTCTCACGAATATTTGCGAGGAACTGATTGCCCAGTCCTTCACCCTTGGACGCGCCAGCGACAAGGCCAGCAATATCGACAAATTCCATCGTCGTGGGCAAAGTCTTTTGCGGGCGCACGATACCGGTCAACACACCAAGGCGCGGATCCGGTACAGGCACGATGCCAACATTCGGCTCGATCGTGCAAAACGGATAATTCTCCGCCGGAATTTCAGCCGCAGTCAGCGCGTTAAAAAGCGTCGACTTGCCAACGTTGGGCAAACCGATGATGCCACATTTTATTGCCATTGATTTTTTACTCTTTCGTATGCAGTTTTTTCATAGCGGCGTTGAGCCCGCTTTCAGCAAGTATCGACATTACGTCAGCAGCGTCGTCAACATTCCCGAGAATCTCAGACTCGACATCGCTCGATGCTTTCTTTAACACGTAGCCGGTTACCTGATCTTTAT
>CAYOHF010000193.1:0-4542 GCA_964403695.1 uncultured Woeseiaceae bacterium
TTCCGGCGACTTGTCTGATTCGCTGATCGCTACGTAGTGGCTCCCCGCATTGTATTTCTTGTAGACGGGCATAATCGACGGCGAGGAGAAACCGTGGATTGTCGTCACTACCGGTGTCTTAACCAATCCGGAATAAGACAGCGGTAGAAAGTCGAAATTATTGTGAATGAGATCAAATTCAGCGGCACGCTCGAAGATCTCTGAAATGTGCAGGCATTCAGCGACCTTTGGGTCGACGGAGCTGTCCTCCGAGTACGGGCGTGGACACGCGGCGACCAGCTTGCCGCTGGTTTGCGAATCGCCTGTAGCAAAAAGAGTCACGTCAAGGCCCATATGTACAAGCTCTTCCGTTAGAAGGCTGACTACCGATTCCCACGGCCCGTAGTGGAGCGGGGGGGTGCGCCATGAAATGGGGCTGAGGATAGCGATACGCATAGATATGGTCGAATCTGGCGATTCTCAAAAGTGTGGATCTTGTTGCAAGCTTCCGGAGGTCAACGTGGCTATAATTCGCACGATCTGAGCCGAGGTTACTGAACCATGATCATTGTTAGTCAGCTTACATCAGCGCGCGATCGAAAATGATAATTAAAGAACAACGCAAGCCATTGGTCAAACGGCGGTCAACCTTGCTGAATGGCGAGAGCTCGCGCGTAATCACCCGGCCGCATATCCCAGGTGATAGCGCACGGATTAAAGCACTGATTGGGCGGGTCGCAAAACTGGGAGATGAAGACGTACAACACTTGCTGGAATCCGTAATGCAGGACTTCTCAGGGCGACATCGAAATTTCCGAGAGGTTCTGGAGCGAAACTTTAGTCGTATTGCAGAACACGTTCCGAAACCAACACTTTTGTCAGCCGAGCAGCAACTTCTGCTTGGTGCCTACTTTACCGCGGAGTATTCAGTTGAGGCCGCCGCGCTCTTCAATCCCTCTATCGTTCCCCACCCTGACCAGAAAGGCGTGGCCAAGGGATCGCAGCGATTCGTCATGAGTTTCAGGGCGACAGGCGAAGGACATGTGTCCTCGATTGAATTTCGCAGCGGGATGGTTGACGAAAACCACGACATTTACTTCGATCCCATCAGCCAGTACGTTGCCACGCCTGAGACGCACACAGATCCTGTCTACCATCGTCTCCATTTTCGACGCAAACTCGAAGAGATGGGAGCACTTGATCGGATTACGAATAAATTGCTGAAAGGACTGGGCGAGACGTTTACGTTTGGTCAGTTGGAATCGAAAATAGAAAAACTCCTTTCGACCAAATTTCGGCGGAAAGACAAACACCACGCGATCGATACGGCATTGTGGCTGGCTCGATCCAATTACGAAGTGAAATTCCGGCCTGGTGAACAGATCTCTGAGAGAGTGATATTCCCGGTGTCCGAGAACGAGAGCTCAGGCATCGAGGATGCCCGGTTTGTGCGCTTCGTGGATGACGATAAATCGGTCATCTACTACGCCACTTATACCGCATACAATGGTTTCGACATTCTGCCGCAGATCCTTGAGACGACTGACTTTCTGACGTTCAAGATGCATACACTCAGCGGCGAATGTGCGCAGAACAAGGGAATGGCTTTATTTCCAAGAAAGATCAACGGCAAATTCGTAATGTTGTCCCGTCAGGATGGTGTCAATAACTACATCATGTTCTCGGACAGCGTTCGCTTTTGGAACGAGGCGCAACTCCTGCAAGAGCCTGTTCATCCGCTGGAGTATGTTCAGGTTGGCAACTGCGGATCGCCGGTGGAGACGTCTGCAGGATGGCTCGCGCTTTTTCATGGAGTCGGACCGATGCGGCGGTACAGCATTTGGGCCGAGCTATTGGATCTTCATGATCCAACGCAGGTTATTGGTCGGCTACGCGAACCGATATTGACACCTGACGAGCATGAGCGGGACGGTTATGTGCCCAACGTGGTCTATACCTGCGGAAGTATGATTCACGGGGATACATTGATAATTCCCTACGGTATCGCTGATCAAAGATGCCGCGTTGCAACCGCTTCTATTGCCGATCTCCTGTCACGACTCAAGGCAACATGAGTTACGCCTAAGCAGCATCAGACTGTTTCGCACGGCGCTCGTCGGCGTTCGGTTCCTCAACGTGATTGTGATTCGTCGTTAAGCCTCGCAGATTGTATATGGCGAGCAGGGAGCAAAGGTAAGACAGCGTCGATTCCGCGCCTTGATTCTCATTGACACCCTTGCGCATGAGGCCATCACGACAGCCGCCACCGGCGAAGTCGTAGAGCTGAATCTGCTGGTCATTTCGACCCAGATACCAGTTGAAGCAGGTCGATGCCAGCTGCACCCATTCGTCCCGCTGTGTGCACTCATAGGCTTCAATGCTGGCGCCGATCATCGCAGCTGCCTCAAGAGGTTGCTGATCGTATTGCGCTTTGCTCCCACCTTTTGGAAACCAGCCCTGATTGCCAACAGGGGAGTACCATCCATTGGAGGCATCGACGTCGATATCGCGCAGCCACTCAAGCACGTCAATGCCGGTCTTCACCATATCGTCATTGTTGGTAACACGACCACAGGCCAACAGCGCCTCCGGCAGGCGCGCATTGTCGTAATTCAACTCGGCTTCATGCCACTGCCAGTCTTTGGTGGCGAATTGGCGGAAACGTTCCAACAGTCTGTTGCCCAGCGATTCAAGCAGGCTGCGGACTTGGCGGTCATCGTCGTTTCGACGAAGGTACGCCTGCATGCCGAGGATTGGGAACGCGATGGCCCGCGAGTCTGAAAAATTCTCCAGTGCCGGTAGTGCATCGTGGAAGAGTTTCGTCGCGAGCGCGACCTGCCCGGCGTTTTGCCCCCAGCCCACCATTACGCCCAGCGCCCATAGCGCGCGGCCATGAGAGTCCTCTGATCCAATGGCCTCCAGCCATTGACGCTCGTAAGACATAAAATTACGAAATCTGCCAGTCTCCGGATCGAAAGCGTCATCCAGGAAACTGAGATAAATCGAGGAAAGACCGATCAGTGAATTATCGCCGCGATTCAAATCAGCCGCCCTGGCAGCAACAATTAGCGCCCTTGCATTGTCGTCCACACAGTACCCATGTGACCGGTTCGGCACTGTGAACCTGGCGTGCTGAAGTACGCCAGTGTCATCTGTCAAAAGTCGCAGATGACTCAGATTAATTTGCGGTAGTCGCTCTTCCTGTTGGCTTAAAGTATTGAGCGCAGGGACACCGATCGCGCGGGAATGTCGTGCCTTGGCCTCCGAAAAAAGTTCCACGTAGTGACGGCCCATCTGCTTCATCACCATAGGCCGCGAATAATCATAGGCAGCCCGGCGTAACTTGAGACGCTCCTCAGGGAAATCCAGAAGTTGATTGATCTCGGCCGCTATCGCCTTATGATCTTGGAATGGTACGAGCCTGCCGCGCCCATCAGCCAGCATTTCCTGCGCGTGCCAGTAAGGAGTAGAGACGACAGCTTTGCCGGCGCCAACCGCGTAAGCCAGCGTTCCGGATACGATCTGGGCCTCGTTCAGGTATGGAGTCACATAGATATCAGCGGCTCGAATGATCTCGAGCAATTCATTGCGCTCCATAAATCGATCATGAAAAACGATGTTGTCGCCGACACCTAGTTCCTTCGCCCGATGGTGCAAACTAAGACGATAATCCTCACCGCTTTCGGCTCTGCAATGTGGATGGGTGGCACCAACTACGAAATAGAGTACTTCTGGATGTTGGCTGACAATCTCCGGCAGGGCATCAATCACGAACTCAATACCCTTGCCCGGCGAAAGCAGGCCGAATGTCAGAATTACAATCTTGTCGGCAGCTGCGACTTTCTTCTTACATGGATCTGGATCCAGAAAAGGTACATCGGGAATTCCATGGTGGATCAGAACTATCTTGCTCGCTGGAACTTGATAAATATCGCGAAGAAACTCGGCGCCGCGCTCACTCATAACGACCAGATTGTCGGACAGCTCACCTAGCCGTGTAGTGATCTTCAGTTCTTCTGGCAAAGGATCTTTCAGTACCGTGTGGAGAGTGGTAACCAAGGGAACTCTCAGGTTCTGTGCGAGTTCGATAATGAAGCTACCGCGTTGACCACCGAAAATTCCGAATTCGTGTTGTAGACAAACTGCGTCCGGATCACGCATATTCAGGAAACTGGCTGCGAGGCGGTATTCGCTTAGATTGTCCTGGCTAATCTGGAATTTCACCTCGTCCGGATACTCGTAACCCTCCTCTCGATCATTCATAGCCACGATAGAACAATCAATATCGGGACTGTTCTCGAGTATCGCGCTGGCAAGATCGGCCGTAAACGTGGCGATACCACACTGTCTCGGCAGGTACGAGCCGATGAGAGCGACTGATTTTATTGGGGGCGGCATGCTGAGATCCTCCCGATAGTCCGTTCCCAAATCAAGAACTTGAGGAGCAACTTTAACATGCATGAGCAACTACTCGACTTCTTGTTTACCGCTCAGGGCGTGTGGCGACAACACCAGCCGAACATCGGAGTGCCGCCGCACGGCATCCAGCCGAAAATGAAGAAC
>CAYOHF010000194.1:0-4537 GCA_964403695.1 uncultured Woeseiaceae bacterium
ATGCTTGTCATCATCAGAGTGCTTGCAAAGAGGAGGAGTCCATATACAGCCACTCAGTATGCTCCAAATTCTAACACCTGAGAGGCTGGTTTCGGGGTAAAGCGGACATTTCGAACTGGCCAATTTTATTAAATGCCAGGTCCGCTTTCGACCAATAGCTGTCAAAAGACTTTGCGAAAACGGAGGATATGAGTGAGACTAAATTGCGAATCGAAGCTACACGATTTATCACACTTAGCTGTCGATTGTTCAGGTGCTTTGGCATATTGATCTACATTTACCCAGTAGGAAAGACAAATGTAAACACAGAATTTCACGAAATGACTGTAAATGGCAAAAGAACGAAAACCACGATGCAGGACTTAACTCAACTGTCCGAATTCTCCGGATCTGACCCTATTGATTAGACCTAGACTATCACCCAAACTGCTTAAGGGCTTTGGCCCTTTTAATTTAGAATCAAACTACCCGGCTATGAAGCCACCGTCGACCATGTGGATGGAACCGGTGCAATAAGACGAGTCGTCACTGGCGAGAAACAATGCCATATTCGCGACTTCCTGGTCGGTGCCGTAGCGTTTCATGGGAATCATCGCTTCAATATCGTCATGCAAACTTTTTGAATCGTCGGGTGCCATTTGTGTTTCGAGCGAGTGCATCATGCGATTGTCAATCGGCCCCGGCCCTATCGCATTGACCCGAATTCGGCTTTCGGCAAGTTCCATGGCCGAGGTTTTGACCAATCCAAAAACGGCATGTTTGCTGGCGGTATAGGGCGACACGCCTGGAAATCCAGTCATGCCGGCAACGGAGGATATGGCGATCATCGAGCCGCCGCCGCGCGCTTTCATCGGGGCGACACAATATTTCATCGACAGCCAAACGCCGATAACATTGACGTTCAAAACCTGCTGCCAATTCTCATAGGTCTGGTTTTCGATCGGACTAACCAGCCCTTCGGTACCAGCATTGGCCATCAGGATGTCAACACCCCCGAAAGCATCGATTGTCGCCTGAACTGCATTGGCGGTTTGTTGTTCATTGTCGGCTTCAGCAATCGCTTGCGCAATATTTTCACCGCCGCCTAATTTCTTGGTGAGTGCGGTAAGCTTATCTTGCGATCGCGCTACAAGCATAACTTTGGCTCCTTGATCCAGATATAATCTAGCGGTCGCCTCGCCAATGCCTCCGGTCGCTCCGGTAATGATCGCAACCTTACCCTCCAGCCTGTTTCCTGTACTCATGCGTCTTCTCCCGTTATTGTATTGTTTTGATATTCTCGAATTATAGTCGGCACGACAAAATTGATTTCAAAAATTTGGATTTCATTAGCGTGCATGTGAACGTCGATAATCGGACGCCGTTCTTGAGCGCTCGCAACCGTACTTGGATGGTATACAAGTAGTGCAAATAATCGCACAGCGTTTCTCCAGCTGATCGAATCGAGTGGCTGCTTTCGGCCAGATGCGGACATCGTATTGCTTTCTACCAGAGTCGCTTACCCGTCCCGATTATAGACAACCGGCATCTTGCCCTTCCACTGATTCCAAATCTCATCGTCGCCGATAAGGTCAGCCATGAAGCAACCTACGTTGATTCGGCTGGTCACGCCCGCGTCAAAGATTGCGCTTCTAATGGGCGATGGGTGCACCGCAAATCCTGTCACTTTAGCTTCATCGCTCAAGGCATCAGGACGTACGACAGCCCACTCGATTGTGCCGTCATTTTGGCCAATCCGGGTACGAAGATAATCTGCTGCGTCTTCGTTATCAGCATGTGGGGGCAACAATAAACGAAGAAGTCCGATGATGCACTATTGTCCGGTCGATATTTGCTCGTCGAGATCACGGTTGCTGTTACCCGTAGTATTCATAAGCACGAACTTGACATGATCTGCAGGCTGGTTCGCCTTCACGGCACTGCAAAGTCGTCTGGTAACATCGGTTACCAGTCTTCGCGGAGGCCAAAACATGCCCCTTAAGCTGAGGGTATGACCTAAACAGGACGCTACGGCGTTACAGCCGCTCACGTGTCGAACCATCTCGTCATCGGTAAGATCCAGAACACTTGCTTGAATTACCGACAGGTTATCGTGACTCGTGATTTTTTCTGGGAGGGCTTCCTTTGATCGAACAATTATCCTTACGTGCTGCCCACGCTCCAGCAATTGTTCCAATTGCAGCCTACCGGTCGCCCCGCTGGCTCCAACCACAAGCGTTATCATTTCTTTGGTTTTCCTATATGGCGTAGACGATCATCAGCCCCTGAAGGATCCGGGACTTTGTAGATCGTGTTTCTGTTTGTTTGCAATGTCTGCTTTGGATCATTAGCGGACGTTTTCAGTCATTCAATCTCGATTCTGTGTAACGGTACTATCTGAACAAGTATCGAATGTCATAACTATTCTGACTAATCTGACTCAGACAGCCAGAACCACCAGACAATTGCTCCGATTAATGCCAAACCGGCAAGATTGATAATCATTGTATGCACCGTCAGTTTCCTCGCGGCCTGAAAAGACGCAGTCGATTGGCATTGCTCACCACCGTGACCGACGACATTGCCATTGCGCCGCCGGCAATCATTGGGTTGAGCAACAATCCAATGAACGGATAGAGCACTCCTGCAGCGATTGGAATACCCAGGGCGTTATACACAAAGGCACCGAACAGATTCTGTTTTATATTGCGAACAGTGGCCTTTGAAATTGCGATCGCATCCACTACGCCGTGTAACGATCCACGCATCAATGCTATATCTGCGCTTTCAATAGCCACATCGGTGCCGGTCCCAATTGCGAAACCGACATCGGCAGTAGCGAGGGCCGGGGCATCGTTAATGCCATCACCAACCATTGCCACGCATTCGTTGCTGGCCTGTAAGGACGAAACTTTTGCTGCTTTGTCCTGCGGTAGCACTTCGGCAATAACTTCATCGATACCAACCTGTTTTGCGACCGCCTCTGCTGTTACAGGATTGTCACCGGTAAGCAAAACAACCTTCAATCCGCTGTCGCGCATGCGTTGAATCGCATCCTTTGCGTCGGGTTTGATAGCATCGGCAACGCTTATTACGCCCGCTGCCTTATTATTCACAGCCATGAACATCGGCGTCTGTGCCTGTAGCGTTAGTTCGTGGGCTGCAATTTCAAGCAAAGAAATATCGATCTCATGATCGCCCATTAATTTATGGTTGCCCAAAAGGACCGACTTACCCTCAATCAGTGCTTCAACCCCATGCCCGGCAATCGCCGCGAAATTCTCCACCTGCAACAAACCGATTTCTTTTTCTTTAGCGGCGTTAATTATCGCTTCAGCCAGCGGGTGTTCCGAGCCCTGTTCGAGACTGGCGCCCCATTGCAGTAGCTTCTCTTCAGACCAGCCATCAACGGTTACCAGTGAGGTCACACTGGGTTTACCCTCTGTAACCGTACCGGTCTTGTCCAGAACAATCGTACTGAGTTTGCCTGCCTGCTGAAGCGCATCACCGTTGCGAATCAATATGCCAAATTCTGCCGCCTTGCCCACTGCTACCATAATGGAAATTGGCGTTGCCAGGCCAAGCGCACATGGACAGGCGATAATCAGCACTGTCATAGTTGCGACGATCGCGAATGTCACTACCTGATCACCGTTGCCAAAGTTAATCCACGCAAGAAAAGTTATAACCGCGACGATCATTACGCTGGGTACAAATATTGCCGATACTTTGTCGACCAGGCGACCGATTGCCGGTTTTGAAGATTGCGCTATTCGCACCATCTCGATTATCCGGGCAAGCGCTGTATCTTTGCCGATGCGACGTGCTTTGAAGAGGAAAGTGCCCGCCTTGTTAATAGTGCCAGCGCTAACCTCGTCGCCAACCTGTTTTTGTACCGGGACCGGTTCACCGGTAAGCATCGATTCATCAATACTGGAATTGCCTTCAATGATGTCACCGTCAACGGCGATTCGTTCACCAGGCCTGACCCGCAGCGTTTCCTCGAGACCGACATCCTCGATCGGAATGTCGATTTCAACTCCTTCTCGCACCGCGCGTGCCGTCTTGGGCTGCAGCCCGATCAGGCGCTTGATCGCCTCGGAAGTCTTACCACGAGCGCGCATCTCCAGTGCAGCACCAAAGTTGATAAATGCAATGATGATCGCTGCTGCTTCGAAGTAGGCATGCTGTGCCATCGGTGGTACCAGGTCAGGAAAGCCTATGATCACCATCGAATACGTCCACGCTGTACCCGTGCCAAGCGCAATTAACGTGTCCATATTCGCATTGTGGTTTTTGGCGGATTTCCAGGCGCCGGAGAAGAAATGACCGCCGGAATAGACCAGCACAACAAGCGTCAGTATTCCGATACCGAACCAGAAACCTCGCCCGCCACCGGTCGCAAAACCCGGCAGGTACCCCGCCATACCGAAGACGAATTGCGGAAAGCCCACGCAAGCGGCAAAAGCAGCCATTTTCAGCAACTTGCGGTAATGGGCCAGTTCGGCTGCTTCCTTTTCCGACTCATCTTCAACGCCCGTCAATTCTGCAGCGTCGT
>CAYOHF010000195.1:0-4527 GCA_964403695.1 uncultured Woeseiaceae bacterium
GTATCGCAGTCCCGGGTATGCCACTCGGATCACCGGGAATGGAACATAGCCGACCACAGTCATTCAAAACCATCGCCATGTTGTCAGATGGTTCGGCCTATGTCTTCGAAACGCACAATGCCGGCGAAGATTTTTCCAAACCTGATGACGCGATCAGTCCAGCGCCTGCTCCAGATCCGCAATAAGATCAACAACCGACTCAGCGCCTACGGAAACACGAATCAGGTCCTTCGGTATCGGGCTTCGCGGTCCTTCTATCGAATAACGATGCTCTACCAGGCTTTCAACGCCGCCCAATGATGTGGCGCGAATAAAAACCTGGCACTTCCTGACGACGTCAAGAGCTGCCTGTTCTCCGCCTTTGATACGCAGTGACAACATCCCTGAGAAGCCGCCTTGCATTTGTTTTTTAGCAATTTCATGGCCACTGTGACTTTCGAGCCCGGGATAAAGCACCGCTTCAATTTTCGCATGATTTTCAAAATGCCGTGCGATAGCCAGGGCAGATTGACTCGCATTGCGTACGCGCAGGAACAACGTCCGCAATCCGCGCTGCAGTAACCAGGCTTCAAAAGAACCGAGAATCGCCCCGCCCTCAGCACGCGTTTTACATACTTTCTGCCAAAAGTCGTCTTTCTTCGCTGTCACCAGGGCGCCGGCAACGACGTCACCGTGTCCGTTCAGATACTTGGTCGCCGAATGCATGACAATGTCGGCGCCGAATTCAATCGGTCGCGTCAGAACCGGCGTTGCAACCGTCGAGTCAATTGCGATCCGCGCACCAGCACTGTGGGCGACATCGGCTGCCGCAGCGATCTCAATGACGTCCCAGGTGGGATTGCTCGGTGTCTCGATCCAGACAAGCGTCGTTTTGCCAGCCTTGACGCTAATCGCGAGGTGATCCGGGTCAGCCGGATCGTACTGATCCAGCTCGATTCCCCAATGTGCACAGTACTCCACCATCCAGTTGCGCAAACCCCAGTACATCACTGTGGGAATAACGACATGATCACCTGGATTCAACGATTGGATAACGGCACCAGCTGCCGCCATTCCTGACGCAAACAATAGTGAATCTTCACCACCCTCAAGCCTGGTGAGGACATTCTCAGCTGTCCGGTAACTGGGATTTTCATCTCTCGCGTAACTATGTCCCGGCGCGACGAGTTGATAACTATCATCACGAGCAAATGTGGTGGATGGCATGATCGGCGGCACCACGCTGCCTGTCAGCGGATCGATGTAATGCAAGCCCTGAGCGGTATAGGTCTCGGGAGCCAGATTTTTTGACGATGTCATAAAAGCGCTCAGTTGGTTGTTTGCTGCTGAATAAAAACTCGCGTGTCATCGAGCAATTGGGTTCTCGAGGGCTCATTAACGTACATCATGTGTCCCCCGTTGTAGTACTTATAGACGACTCGGTCCGCTCGTATGTCATGTCTGTTCAATGTGTATTCCGCATCAAAAAACGGCGTCGTGAGATCATAATAACCGGATGCAACCAGGACCCTGGCACTCGTATTTATGCGTAACGCCTTGGCGAGATCGCGTGCTGTATTCACGAACATCGGTTCATACGATTTTCCATCAGGCACCGTGCGGTAGCGCCACTGACCCGATAGCTCATCGTCTGCAGGTGCGAAGTAAACACGATCCCAATCAATACCGAGGTCACGTCGCATGTAATCCATCAATGCAGATTTAAAAGCACTGGAGACTGCATGACTTGACGCATCACCGGCAGGCTCGGCGTTCAGGTCGTCTATCTCATCGGTGGTGTAGCGCGCGTCGAGCCGGCCTATGGCCAGACCCTCGTCTCGAAGCAGTTCCTTGCCAAATCGATGCCCCTGCACACGCAGGTTGGCTCGCTCAATGTACTCCGGGCTCAAGCCAGTGAAATACGCCAGTCGATCACGGACGTGCTCACGCGTCGCCTCATCCAGCGTATTACCCCTGAACAAAGCAGGCAATAATTCATCGGTCGCGAACGCCCGCGATTCCTGCAGAAAATTTTCCAGGTTTGCGGGTCGCGGCGTTACCTTGTTGTGATACCAGGCCGCCGCCGACATGCTCGGCAAATAGGTAATGTGTGCAATGATATTGTCGCGAACGTATGGCGTTGAGCCCTGGTAGTCGAGCGCCTGTGACACGAAAATAATGCCATTGAGGCTTATCATCAGGTCACCTTCGAGAATTTTAGCTACAGCGGCAGCGCGCGTTGTTCCGTAACTCTCGCCCAGCAGGAATTTGGGCGAGTTCCAGCGACCGTTATCTGTAATCCAGGTGCGAATGAACTCGGCCATGGACATTGCATCTTCATTCAGACCCCAAAACTCCTTACTCTCATGTTCGCCCAGCGCCCTGGAAAAACCAGTTCCTACAGGGTCAACGAATACCAGGTCTGTGACATCAAGTATGGTTTCACCGGCAGCCAGAATCGGATATGGCGGTGCACCCGAATGTCCGGCATCGCTTGGAACGGAAACGCGCTTCGGTCCGAACGTACCCATATGTAACCATAATGATGCAGAACCGGGACCGCCATTCCAAACGAAAGTAACGGGTCGAACTTCATCCTCGTCGACATCGTTTTTCGTATACGCGAACGTAAAAATACTCGCCTTGGGCTCGCCTTCTTTATCACGAATATATGTTTCGCCCGCCGTTACGGTGTACTCGATTGAAGTATCGTTAAATCTGGCGCTGTGCGTAGTAACGAACGACTGCGCATCGGGAATCGGTTTGTTCTCATCTGCATTCTCTTTTTGTTCTTCATCTGCCTGCAGCACGCTGCCCGGCAGAATGGTAAGCATCAGGAATACAAAGACGGTTTTCAGGTTGCTGGGCATAATCCGCTTTCCTTTCTGGTTATCCGTCAAGAGTAGCATCTGCGCGCGCAAATACTGAGCGGAACCATTTGGCGCGCTGTTAGGGTAGACTCATCCGTCCGCTATCCCCCGCTACTTTCCGGAGTTCAACGATGCGCAAAAAACTTGTTTTGTTTCTACTGTTACTACCAATCTCTGGCTACAGTCAGGACCGCTACCTCGTTGACTGGGACGCTATTGGCGATGAAACAATCAATCATCTGGTCGACCTTGTCCGCATCAACACCTCCAACCCGCCAGGCAATGAAACTGAAGCCGCCGAGTACCTGAAGGCGGCACTGGCTCAGGATGGCATCGAGTCAGAGCTGTACGCGCTGGAACCAGAACGTGCGAACCTGGTTGCACGCATCAAAGGTAATGGCTCCAAGCGACCCATTTTGATCATGGGCCATACCGACGTGGTGGGCGTACAGGCAGATCGCTGGACAGAGGACCCGTTCGGCGGTGCGCGCAAAGACGGCTACGTCTACGGCCGCGGCACGCTCGACGACAAAGACAATGCTACAGCCGCGCTGATGGTCATGAAGATGCTCAAACGATACGGCGTCGAACTGGATCGCGACATTATTTTCCTGGCCGAATCGGGTGAAGAAGGTACCCCGCATGTGGGCATCAACTTCATGGTCGAAAAACACTGGGATGTGATTGCTGCGGAGTACTGTCTCGCGGAAGGTGGCGGTAATATCCTCACCGATAACGGTGTGTCGATGGTCGGCATCTCAACGACAGAAAAGATGCCCCGTCGCGCCACCCTGGTCGCGCAAGGTACGCCGGGCCATGGGTCGGTGCCGCGCCTCGACAATGCAGTCACGATCCTGGCGAACGCGGTTGCCAAAGCCGGCGCGTGGCAGACAGAAATGCGCCTGAATGACACCACGCGTGCTTACTTTGAACGTTTGGCGGACATGTCCGAACCTGAGGATGCATGGCGCTATCGAAATGTTGAAAATCCGGAAGAAACTGAAGCCATACAACAGCATTTTGCGGAGACCTTTCCGTATTACTACTCGATCCTGCGTACTTCTGTCGTGCCAACAGTTATGGATGCCGGTTTTCGCAAGAACGTCATACCGTCTGAGGCCACCGCGATCCTGGATATCCGCATGTTGCCGGATGAAGATGTCGATGGCTTTTACCTGAAGCTTGCCGAAGTGATCGACGATCCTCGCGTAACGGTGGTTCCTGAGCCGATCTACCGACCCGCCGGTACTCCATCTGCGATCGACAACGAGATGTTTCAGTCGATCGAAACAGCGGCCGGCAAGTTATACCCGGACGCGACGGTACTACCGACTATGCTGACCGGAGCTACAGACATGGCACAAGTACGTGCCAAAGGTACAGCATCCTATGGATTCGGTGCCTCGAGTACGCTGGCAGAAATGACCGGCGGCCGCGGTGCCCATGGAGACGACGAGCGAATCTCCGAGGAGGCCATGAAACAACTGGTGCAGTTTCTCTGGTACATAATTATGGATATCGCAGCGACCAAATAGTCTCATACTAAAGCAGACCCTGGCCTGCCTGGCAGCTTGTTGAAAAACTCCGTTTTTCGGCAGGCTGCGTCCGGTACAGGGATGTACCGTCATTTGAAAACCACGTTGCCAGACAGGACGTCTAAATGCCGCGAAGCAAGTCA
>CAYOHF010000196.1:0-4496 GCA_964403695.1 uncultured Woeseiaceae bacterium
TTACGTCATATGCGAACTGTTGACCGATGCTTGCTCTATGGCTGCCGTTCGTACAGTTCCCCTGCCCTACTAAATAAGTCTCGCCAACTGAATACGGCAGAATGTAGGGTGACGTTGATTGCACTGGATAGGTACCGGCCGCCGCCGCCATACAGGTCGAATCGGACCGGTTGCTGTTGGCCTCACCGCCACCACCACCACCACAACCTTGAATGGCGACAACCAGGACTGCCAATAAAGCACCCGAGAATCGCAACGAACTATCGCAAATACTCATATACGTAGCCTAACCCCACATTTTCAGTAATTGTCATAATGAAACCCTAACCCACGAAAACTTAACCCAATCTGAACGATTAGACCAAGTCAGCTTAGTGGAGATCTTAACGTATGACGCTTTAGTCCTTCCAGCAGTCAAAACAAATTCGCTACTGAGTGCCGAGCCCAAGCGATGGATTTCAATTTGAGATTCGACTTTTTGGGGTTTTAAAAACGACTTACTGGGCGGCTGCTTTGGGTCAAAAGCGGCCTCTCAGTAGGCTCCAAATACTAGCATCGACCGGTTGAGGTCACAGGGTAAAGCGGCCACTCGCCACTCAACGCCAACAGCTGCTTCCGAGAAAAAGGGGTCCAACCGATTAGCTAGAATAATTCGGTTCGACCCCTTTTTATGGTTCGGCGTACGAGTCCGGTTCCTGCTGGATGAGTCGAATCTGGTGGAGTTTCCCCGTGTCGAAGAAGTCGCTGCCCCCGCCAGGAAGCGTCGGCGCGCTCGGCCTCCGGGTAAGAGTTTCAGGCGCGCACGGTGAATTGCAAACAATTGGCTGGAGTACGCGGGTTACTCTTCGTCGTTCGTCGCTGAATTTGGCAGCGCGCCGAGATTTCGGCCAATCTGTAACGTCGCATCGAACGATTGCGAGTCGTAGAGGACGAAATCGAGCAGGCCGTCATCGTTGTAGTCCGCGAAACGAATGCGGCCGGTTGTCAACATATCCTGCCTGGCTGTTCTCCGTGTGAACGGTTCATCGTCGGTGCCAAGATAGACTTCAATGCCCTTCCCGTCCGCCGAAGTAACGACGTCCATCAATCCGTCCGCGTTAATGTCGATGCCGGCCTGAGGCATGAAACCTTTTGGCCGGAATGTATCGAAGCTGATGCCGGTACTGAATTTCCTGCGTGATGACGGCTTGGTGTCGAACCGGCCGTCAGGCTGAAGACGATGCACCGCAATGACTGAATCGATTTTTCTCGTCAACAGGACCTCAACAACTTCAAGTACGCTGAACTTGAACTGTATGCGCACTAACTCATAGGCATCGTCACCGTCGATATCAAGCAACAAGTCGGAACTAAACGTACCGTCGCTGACGAACTTATCGTCAGGATTGGCCAGATCCCATCGACCATCCCGATTTCGATAGAAGTAAGTGGTCGTGACCGTATCCGAGAACGTACCCTCGACATGCGTGATGACCAGATCGAGCAGGCCATCACTGTCGACATCGCGTGCGACTGTAACGACGCTGCCTGAGCCACGGCTGTGGTCGCGCGGGCTTATCAGCTTGAGCGCGTGCGAGTAACTCGGCTCGCGATCGAACCGGCCATCCACTCGAGCAAGAAAGACACGTATCTCATGTCGCGTTGCGGCCACGATGTCGTCGAGCGCATCGCCATTGACATCGCCGATGCTGAGCTTGGGAGTGTCCAGGTAGAGCTGCAAGTCGCTTTCTACTGAGATGAATGACGAACTGCGCGCGACGAAATAGTTTGCCCGACCGCCAACGTCAATTTGCCCCATCAGTTCGCCGTCGGCGGTAATCACTGACACCAGTCCAATCTGCGGTACAAGTAACAGTGGTTTCGAGCCGATATCGTAAACCAGCTTGAACGAATCAAAACCGCGCTCATCGTCGGCGGCGGCGACTGTACTGGGTCCCTCAACAGGTATGTTCCATTCGACGACGTCCTTATCCGCTATCGAGAGTATGGTAATAGCGTCGGGGCGTAACAAAACAAGCTCCACGCCGGGCGTGTCCTTTAAGTCCGCAATGTCGTAAACGGCGCTCCATTTCGGAATAGCAATAACGTGGCTGGGAGATGTCGTATACGACCCGTCCGGATTCTGCAAGTGAACGCGAACGTTACGCGTCTCATCAGGAGGTATGCCATTCAAGCTGGCAATCATCAGGTCTTTGCGGCCGTCGCCGTCAAAGTCTGCGAATCCTGCACTAACTACACGGCCTTCGTTTGAGATCTCGCTGATCGCAAAAAGCTCGTCATCGCCAAGCACCGGAAAGGCCGACAAAAAGCTACCTAGAAACAGAACCAGCGCTGCGTGGGAATAGGAACTATACATTTGCTTAGTGTAATTCCAAACGGTACCCGTTGGTGTGACAAATTGAATCAGCGGGAATTGGCGCCCTCGCCCCTCATGCAGCCAGGGGCAGGACCCGGGCGATATTTGACGCTCAGTTGGAGCGTCTGCATTCACCTATAGCGGTCGGTCACCGCTTCCCTAAAGCAAACATTCGAATGGCAGGTTTCGGGAAAAGCAGGCGCTCAGAAAAGAGCCCTGCCACGCCCGCTTCATCAATGCATAGTGGACGCTTACTGCCGTTTAGTGCCTTTGCGTCCAGACTCCGTCGGCGGGTTCTTCTGGACATAGCGGTGATCCTCGACGAGTTTCAGCAGGTCGAAGGCACTGAGAATGCCAACCACCTTTTTCTCATGGGTAACGACGACGTGGTGAATCTTATGGTTACGCATGACCCGCGCCGCGATGCTCACGTCCTCGTACTTAGGCACGACGTACACCTTTTCCGTCATGATGCTGCTGATCGGCGAACCTGCCTTAAGGTCGTGCGCGAGGTCGGTGACGGAGACGATACCCACCGGCTTGCCGTCACTGTCAACGACAGGTACCGAGGTGATTTTGTTCCGCTCCAGAAGTTGGCGGATATGCTCTATGCTCTGGTGTGGCTCCGTGGTAACCACGGTTTCACTCATGAGTTCGGCGACTTTTGTGTTCATGACTTCTCCAACTGATACGTTGATTAGAGCATGCCAAATTGCATCGCAAATGTAGCTCCGTAGTTTCCGCAGGTTTCGGGCCGGAGCCGACTCTGTAAGGCGATTCGCCACGCAAAAACACGCGACTAATGCTCGGCTCCGTTTTGGGACGTGTGCACAGTCAGGTTGAGGGCCTTCGACTCACGGTACGGAAAGCGAAGCGCATCAATCTACCGTTGGGCCAGGCTGCGACCTGCAGATAGTGCTGCGATTCACGTCTCGGTCGGGAAAGCATTTTAGAGTATGCTCCGCCTGACTAAGTCCCATCTGCTTTCGAATTGGAAAGGCCGCTTATGACTTTATCCTTGAAAACTCGCCGCTACACAACACTGCTCCCAATAGTCATCGCAGTCCTTATTGCTGCACTGGGAACGGCGTGCGCACCACCGGAGACCGACGCCTTCACACCAGTAACCTCCGTCTACGATTGCGTTGCTCGTGAGCGCCCATTCTCCATCGTGACGCAAACAGCTGACTCCGCGCTGCACATCTTCATTCCTGAGCCATTTGCGGCCCGCACAATGTTGCTGGAGCGCGTTGAGGCAGCAAGTGGCGAGAAGTATGAAGGTGAAGGTGTAACAGCCTGGACCAAGGGTGACGAGGCGATGTTCCTGATCGACACAGTAAAGGTCAGTGAATGCGACAACAACGCAGAGGCCGCACTTTGGGAAGCAGCGAAATTGGGTGGAGCAGACTTTCGTGGATTTGGGGGCGACCCGAATTGGGTGCTCGAAATCCGCGAACGTGAGCAGCTGAAGCTCACTATTGGACAGGCGGCACCTGTCGAAGCCATCGCAATCGATATTGCGAACAAACAGGAATCACTCGAGACGGTTTTCCGGGCCACTACCGACGCGGGTGATCTTACCGTCACTCTTTCTGGCAAGATTTGTCTGGTCGACTCTGACACCACGCGGTATGCAACCACGGTGCTCATCGACTACATGGACAAACGCTACTCAGGCTGTGGCAAGGCGCTCCACTAGGCAATCAGTCTGACTTAAACCCAAGAAAAAGGGGGTCGAACCGATTAACTAGAATAGTTCGGTTCGATCCCCTTTTTCGACCTCTTTTTTTAATTGTTTCGCACCGGCTGCTTGTGGCCGACAGCGGACCTCTATGTTCCTGATTATCTGAACGTCGGTTAACGGGAAAAGCAGACGTTCGGGTCGCGGACGCAAGATCGATCGGGTGCGTGCTGCAATTAGGGTCACTGTCCCCGTAACTGCGATTAAGGTCACTGTCCCCGTAACTGACATTTTGGCACATGCAGGCACTGGCAGCGCCAGGCCCACGCACGGCACAAGCATTGCGTTGCCCTTGCCGCAGGTTTTTCTATAAGCAAAAATCCAGTCAAAGTTTTTCCGCCGTCAACTGCGCCCTGAGTTCGGTCTCACGGGCCTTGACACGTGTCAGCTGGGCCTGAA
>CAYOHF010000197.1:0-4485 GCA_964403695.1 uncultured Woeseiaceae bacterium
GGGCTCCTACAGTGCTAATTAGCACTGTAGGAGCCCGCCCAGCGGGCGAATGCGCTGCGGACAAAAAAAACGGAACCGCTTGGCCCCGTCTTAATCTCTTCCCTGCGTTCATTGCTAGATAATAAGTTATGTCAAAGCACTGCTAGGAACACGATGGCGAACGGGTCTTCGCATGCAGGGCTGCGCTGTGTCTTACGCAACGGTCGGAACATCAGGATACCGATGTCACTGACGATTCCGTCAGGCTGTGGGAAAGCCTTGTGGGTTTCTGTCGAATGTTTTGTGTGATTGAACTATTCGCGGCCAATTTGCCCGCTTCGCTCAGATGAGCGAGCCCGGAAGGTGCAAATTGATCTTTAGTGCAATAAATGTCAGTCCGCACCAGCCATAATCGCAATAATGAAAATACAGGCGGACTGGCCGCGAATAAGATGACTTACGCTTCGCATCTCCAGCAAATCGGATCTATTGAAAAGTAACCTCTCCACCAACAACTGTCATTAACACATCCATGGTGCGTAACTCTTCAGCTGGTATCGCACGCGGGTCCACCGCGAGCACGGTGAAATCAGCATAACTGCCAACGGCCAGCTGACCCAGTTGCTTCTCCTGGAACGCGGCATAGGCGGAACCCGCACTCATCGAACGCAGTGCTACATCGACATCGATCGTCTGCTCGGGAAACCAGCCACCATCCGGCTCGCCATCGGCGCCCTTGCGGGTCACAAGGCCATAAACAGTGGTGCGCGGATCACCCGAATCCGAGGCGGGGAAATCCGTGCCTGACGCCAGCCGTGCGCCCGTTGCCAGCAGGTCCCG
This sequence comes from uncultured Woeseiaceae bacterium, assembly GCA_964403695.1. Classification (GTDB taxonomy): domain Bacteria; phylum Pseudomonadota; class Gammaproteobacteria; order Steroidobacterales; family Woeseiaceae; genus SZUA-117. Next base: position 820 of record CAYOHF010000197.1, read on the forward strand.
AATCGGCATGATCCAGGGAGCTCGCTCCGCCCCTACCCTATCTTCTCCCCAGCGTTGGTATTCGCCGACGAACACCGGTTGCATCGAGGCAATTACACCTAGCTCAGCAAAACGTGGCAGGTTCGGCGGTGAAATGATCGAGGCGTGTTCAAGACGAAAGCGATCAGCGGCCGTGACGTTGTTGCGTTCATAGGCATCCAGTGCACGCTCGACACCGAGATCGCCGATCACGTGTGCGTTTACCTGGAACCCCTTTTCTTTAGCCGCGATGATGAACGCGTCGAGTTCCGCATCTTCCATTTGTCGGAGGCCACTGGTTTCCGGCGCATCGCTGTAAGGCGCGCTCATCTCGGCACCGCGTGCGCCGAGCGCACCATCGACATAAATCTTGAAGCTGCGAATCGTCAGGCGACCATCGCCGAGATCGATTTCCGGTCCGCTGGCAAGATAGTGGTCAACGGCCTCATCACCGAGTGGCATGGAATAAATACGTAGCGGTAATTCATCGCTGGCGAGCAGTTTTTTGAAAATGCTGATGTCGGTCAGATCAGATCCGGCATCGTGTACGCCGGTCAGGCCCCATTTCGCGTATTGCGCGAGTGCCGCACGTATGCGCCGTTCGCGTTGTGCTGGCGTGCCCGAATCAGGCATGACTGCTGTCACGAGCCCTGATGCCTGCTCAAGCAGCATGCCACTCGCTGCTCCCGATGCATCGCGAACAATCTCGCCGCCGTCAGGATTTGCGGTATCCGCCGTAACGCCGGCATTCTGCAATGCCTGCGAGTTGACCCATGCTGAATGTCCACCGATGCGCGTCAATATGACCGGGTTATCCGGACTAACTGCATCCAGGTCTGCCGCCGTCGGGTAAACGACTTCATCAAAGAAACCCTCGTCCCAACCGCGACCAATGATCCACTCGCCATTGGGTGCCGCATTGGCAGCCTTGGCTACGGCTTCGATGATTTGCGGTTTTTTCATCGCCTGCACGTTGAGGTTCTCGAGCAGGTCGCCAAAACCGGAAATGTGTACGTGTGCGTCAACCCAGCCGGGGACGGCGACACCGGGGATTTCGACTAGTTGGGTGTTGTCGCCAGCCAGTGCCTCGATCTCTTCGCGGCTGCCGGTAGCGATAATCTTTCCATCTGTTACCGCGAGTGCCGCAACTTCGGCTTGTGCGGAATCGTGGGTAACAAAATTGCCGGTGAAAATAGTGTCTGGTGCAGAGGGCTCAGGCTGTGGGCTTTGGCACGCGTTGAGCATGAGGAAGAGTGTTGTGACGAAAATCGCCGTGGCGGTTCGCAACTGGGGTTTTGAGGTAGGCATGTATTGATGATACCGAAATGTGCTTTGGAATATATTCTGGGGGTTCATTGGGTGGAATTGTGGGTGTTTGGCGATAGCCGTTTTTGTCGTCTTGGCTACACTCGCCCGCTGGGCGTTGTTTATTCGCCCGCTGGGCGGGCTCCTACAAGTGCTAATTAGAATTGTAGGAGCCCGCCCAGCGGGCGAGTGCGATGACGACTAATTTCCTGCTAAGCTGCCGCAACAATGCTGGAGAAAAAATGACCCATAAAAAACGCAGCTTTGGACGAATCGTTTTCTACACCCTGGGATCAATACTCTCGCTGGTCGTTATCACCGCGCTTGTACTGGCCCTGGTGCATATTCCGCTCAACCTGAGCAATTACAAATCGCTGATTGAGTCGTCTGCTTCGAGCGCGCTCGGGCGAGCCGTGAAAATCGAAGGCGATATCAAAGTCACAACATCCCTCTGGCCATACTTCGAGATACAGGGTCTGCGCATCATGGATGCAAAGGAATTCGGTGACGGTGATCTCGCCAACATGGAACTCGCACGCATCACTGTCGGTCTACTGCCGCTGCTGAAAAAGAAAATTCACATTCGTGAGTTTAGAGTCGAGAGCCTGGCGCTGAATCTAATTCGCACCGATAGCGCTGCCGTCAACTGGGAATTTGACGCAGCGGCCGGCAGCAAGGCGACACCACCTGCAGATAGCGAAATTGTCACTACGCAGATTTCCATGGCCACGGACGCCCTTGCTGTCGACAAACTGGCGTTGGGTGATATCTCAGTAACTTTCCGTGATGATGAATCCGGCGAAGCGTTTGCATTTGAATTGAGTGAAGCCTCCGGATCCGCGGAATTCGGCGAGCCAATGATGCTGTCCATGGAAGGCAACTTATTGAATGAGCCTTTTACGGTCGACGTCGAGGCAAATTCCCTGGGTGAATTCCTCGCCATGACGCGATCCCGGCTCGAGGTCACAGCCGAACTGGCCAGCACGCGATTTCACTTTGCCGGGCTCAGCGACGCGATGAGTGGTAGCCGTACTGTCGAGTTCGACATCGCCATCGAAGGTGAACGCCTGGACAGCCTGGGCGACTTCCTCAAGCTGGACCTGCCGCCGCTCGAGGACTATCGCGTTGGCGCAAGCTTCCACGCGGAGCCAGGCCAGCTTGAATTGACGAATTTGGAAGTATCGGTCAAAGAGAGTGCCATCACCGGCAACGTTGTGATCGACAATACCGGTGCAAAACCATTTGCGTCGCTGGAACTTACGGCAGAAACGATTCAGCTGAGAGATTTCGATACGGGTGACTGGTCTCCGGACGGGGCTGATGACGCACAAGCGCCTGCCCCGGCAGAGGCTGCTGCAGACGCGCAGGCACTACCTGCAAGAGCGAAACTGCTCAGCCCCGCCACATTGCAGCGGGCGAATGCAAAGCTTGCGATTCGCGTTGGCGAAGTGCTGTCCGGCGAAGATACATTGGGTAGTGGCGAAGTCATGCTGGAACTTAAGGACGGTCGCCTTGCACTGGAGGCTTTGCGCCTGAATACAGCCAGGACGAACCTGTTACTTGCGGCATCGGTCAAACCTGATGTCACGGCATCGGATGCTTCCTTACGCGTATTGATCGAGAATTTTGATTTCGGCGTACTTGCACGCCTGGCAAACCCCGATAGTGACGTGGGTGGCTCGCTCAACATGGATATCGATGTGACGATGTCCGCAAACGGCATCCGTGATCTCCTCAGCGGCGCGAATGGCTACGTCGACGTTGCCGGACGTCCTGAGAACATGCAATCCGGTGTCGTGGACTTGTGGGCCGTCAACCTGTTGTCCTCCGTCGTCTCATCAAGTGTTAAAGATGAGAGCGCATCTGAAATTAACTGCATCGTCAGTCGCTGGAGCGTGGAAGACGGTTTAATGACCGCACGACAAATAGCGATCGATACTTCCCGCATTCGCATCTGCGGCGACGGCAATATTGATTTCAATGAGAAGACCTTCGACCTGGAGGTATTTCCGACCGCGAAAAAACCGGAGTTCTTCAGCCTCGCTGCACCGCTGGTCGTGAAAGGCGATTTCGCAGATTTTGATATCGGAGCGAAAGGCGGTGTGGTCGCGGTTGGTACGACGGCGCTACGGTTCGCGGTAAGCCCTGTCACGACACCCTTCAAAAGGATGGTGCGCGAAGATCTGCCGGAGGATGGTGCAGATATTTGCGCGTTGCCGATTGGGCCGCATGAAGGGGAGTTGGAGGCGTTGCCCGGGTGTTGAGTGAGGGTTCGTTATTTAGATTGTCGCACTCGCCCGCTGGGCGGGCTCCTACATTTCTAATTAGCATTGTTGGAGCCTG
>CAYOHF010000198.1:0-4465 GCA_964403695.1 uncultured Woeseiaceae bacterium
TAGTTGTCGTCGTTGGCAACTATAAGTGTTACAGCTGGTTTTACGAGGTGATCTGTCCCTCGGCATGCACCCGGAGTTTCGCAACCCACGTCGAATCCAATTCGCCCCCAAAGGTGGCGGGACAATCGTCCCACCCCAGTAGTGTAGGGGCGTTAGCGGAAAAAACAATCGGCATTCTCTCAACTGCCAAAAAGAATTGCCTTGCTACTAATTTGGTAGCGGCGTAAAATTACTGCTACGGATTTAGTAGCAAACGCTTGGAAGAGATATGCCGCAACGCGTACAAAATCTACGGCGGGCAACGACTACAGCGGAAATGGAGCGTGCATTGTCCCTGGCGGGACGCCGCTGGGCACTCAGAGTGGTCTGGGAGTTGCGTGTTGGGCCCCTCAATTTCCGGGCCTTGCAAACCGCCTGTGGCGACCTCTCGCCCAGCGTATTACAGCGCAGACTGCATGAACTGCGCGACTCAGGCGTTATCGAGAAAATACCGCAACTGGGCTATCGACTGAGTTCCAAAGGTGAGCGTCTGTTCCAGGTACTGGCACAGCTCGACAAATGGTCGGCCAGCATGGTGGATCAAGGGTAATAAAATACATTAGAAAAATGATCTAACTAATTGTAATTATTGATTAGAAGCTTTCATGATTTGAGCTTTTTGCCGCTGCCAGTCGCGGTCTTTTTCGCTGGCTCGTTTATCATGCTGTTTCTTGCCTTTGGCCAGGCCAATGTCCAGTTTCACGCGGCCTTTGCTCCAGTGGAGGTTAAGCGGCACAAGTGTGTAGCCTTTCCTCTCGACCGCACCAACCAGTCGATCAAGCTCGAGCCGATGCATCAGGAGCTTTCGTGTGCGGGTCGGATCCGGCTTTATATGCGTGGATGCCGTATTTAAGGGCGATATGTGAGCGCCAAACAGCCAGGCTTCGCTGTTGCGCAGGTGAACATAGCTTTCGGTCAGTTGGCCGCGGCCAGCGCGCAGACTTTTAACCTCCCAGCCTTCGAGTGCCAGGCCTGCCTCGAAGGTGTCTTCGATAAAATAATCATGACGCGCTTTCTTGTTAAGCGCGATTTTGCCTAAGGCGGCCGCTTTTTCTTTCTTCTTGTTCATTTATCGTTTTGCGAATTGTATCCGGTGTTCCTAAGGGGCCGGGATTATACGGCAGTAAGTCTGTTGTCAGGGCTATGAAATTAATCCAGAATCCCGGCATCAACGCTGTCCGAAGAGCAGAATGTTAAACGAAGAAGCAGCCACAAAGGCGCCGCGAACATCCTTGCACGGTCACTGGTCCTCTCGCATGGCCTTTATCCTGGCTGTTACGGGCTCTGCAGTTGGTCTCGGTAACATCTGGAAACTTCCCTATATTGCCGGGGAAAACGGTGGCGGCGCATTTATGCTGGTCTATTTGCTGTGCGTATTTCTCATTGGCTTGCCGGTAATGATGTCGGAGATTCTCATCGGTCGGCGCGGCCGCAGAAATCCGGTTGCAACAATGGCGCTGCTTGGCGAGGAAGAGGGACATTCGCGTCGCTGGCGATGGGTCGGTGGTTTGGGGATTTTTGCCGGCATACTGATTTTGTCGTACTACAGCGTGATCGCGGGATGGACGCTCGCATACGCGCAAAAAAGCGTCTTTGGCGCCTTCACAGGCGCGACAGCTGCAGAGGTAAATGCAGTTTTCAAAAACTTCACCGGGAACTGGGCTGCTGTAGGCCTCGCGCACACGCTATTCATGGGGTTCACTACCCTGGTCGTGGCGCGCGGTGTTGAAAGAGGCCTGGAACAGGCCGTCAAGTTCATGGTGCCGTCATTAGTGTTGCTAATGCTGGCGCTGCTCGGCTACTCGATCACATCTGGCAGCTTCTCATTGGGCTTGGCATTTTTGTTTACACCCGATTTCAGTGCGCTCACCTGGGAGGGCGTGCTGGCTGCGATGGGCCAGGCATTTTTCACCCTCAGTCTTGGTATGGGTGCGGTGATGGCCTACGGCGCATATCTGCCAAAAGAGGCCTCGATAGCCAGTGCCTCGATCGCCGTCGTGATCGCGGATACGGTCATCGCAATTCTCGCGGCACTGGTTATTTTTCCGCTGGTATTTGCGAACAACCTCGATCCGGCTGAAGGACCGGGACTGGTTTTCGTTACATTGCCACTGGCATTCGGACAAATGGCCGGCGGTGTATTGTTTGCGACAATGTTTTTTGTGTTGCTGGCTTTTGCCGCATGGACATCGGCATTGGGTTTGATGGAATCAGCAGTCGCTTATCTCGTCGAACACTTTTACAGAACGCGCGCTCAAGCAGCGCTGATGATAGGTGGACTGATCTGGGTCATCGGCCTGGGCACAGTTTTGTCGTTCAATGTCCTCATAGATTTCACGTTCCTGAAGGGTACTATCTACAACAACGTGGATTACCTCACCAGCAACATCATGTTGCCGCTGAGTGGTCTGTTGATTACCGTTTTCGCGTCGTGGGTCATGTGCCGTAATTCGACGTCAGACGAGCTTGGTGGCGTCGGCACCGCGTTCAAACTTTGGCATTTTCTGGCCCGATATGTAGCACCGGCGGCAATTATTGTGATATTCCTGCGGGCTGTTGGCGTATTCGGTTAGTGGCAACAAAGCGGCAAGACATATGCGAAAGGTAAACAGAAGCGCGATAGTTCCATACTCAGCACGGGAGATGTTTGTGCTGGTCGACGACGTTGAGGCCTATCCTGAGTTCCTGCCCTGGTGCAACCAGGCCGAAATTCACAATCGTACTGAAGATTCCGTCGAGGCTACGCTGGAGTTGCACAAGGGCGCGGTAAGCAACAAATTCACGACCCGAAACAGCCGCAAGGAATTCGAGGCAATTGGTCTGGCGCTAATCGGCGGTCCCTTCCGTCACCTTGCTGGCGGGTGGCAATTCAAGGAGCTCGGTGATGACGGTTGCAAAGTAATGCTCGAGCTTGAGTTCGAATTTGAAAGCAGGTTGGTCGATATGATGTTCGGCTCTTTTTTTGAAGAGATCTGCAATTCACTGGTCGATGCATTCACGAGCCGTGCCGAAGTCGTGTTCGGCTCTCGCTAAGCTCGCAATAAATAATGGCCGTTCCAGGCGCTATCAATATTGAAGTCGTGTTCGGCCTGCCGGACAGGCAAAGACTAATTCCGCTGACGATTGATTCAGGCGCCACGGTCGCTGAGGCGCTGCAGAGGTCGGGCATTGCGGACGACTTTCCACAGCAGAATATTGATTCATGCAAAGTTGGAATCTGGGGGCGGGCGGTACAAAAAAGCCAGTCGTTGCGCGAAGGCGATCGGGTCGAAATCTACAGACCGCTGGAAATCGACCCCCGGGATGCGAGACGACAGCTGGCTGAACATGGCGGATTCATGGGCCGCTACAACGCGGACGAAAACGAAAACCAGTAGTCCTGTCAGAGCGCAGCAGCGATTTGCTGGCAATGCTACAGATCCGGCGAGAGTTCCTGTTCCTTGAGTATTTCGGTGACAGTCTGGTCGTCGAATTGCACCGATACCCAGCGCTTGAAGGTCGCTTTCTCCTTGCCGATGCGCAGAAAATAGACGTAGTCCCAGCGATCGTCATGAAATGGATCGTCAATCATCGGCGTACCCAGCAGAAACCGCACCTGGTTACGCGTCATGCCAACCTCAACCTGGTCGATATCTTCCTGCTTGAGCAGGTTTCCCTGAGACAGGGCGGCCTGATAAACACATCCGCTGGCGAGCAGCATGATGCCGAGAAACAAAGTAATTGCAGTTATTTTTCGCATGGATCAGATCGGTGACGGGTCAGGATAAATTGAGTGGTTTGTAGGTTATTAAGACCGCTAGTGTAGTGGAGCGTTCTATCCAAGTGGGTCATAATAGGCGCGCATGATACCTACTTGTCCTGCCCCGCGGTAGCCGCCGCTTGTTTCTATAAAATAACGAGCCAAAATCGATGGAACAACGTCAGGAATTGCGCAAGGCCGGCCTCAAGGTGACATTGCCGAGGCTAAAAATCCTGGAAATTCTCGAAACCACCGGCACGCGGCACCTGAGTGCCGAAGATATCTATCGCGAGCTGTTAAACCTGGGCGAAGATATTGGTCTGGCGACTGTTTATCGTGTGCTTACGCAATTCGAGGCTGCGGAGCTGGTCAAACGGCATAATTTTGAGGGAGGGCACTCGGTCTTTGAGCTGGATGACGGTGCCCACCACGATCACATGGTCTGCATTGATAGCGGCGATGTGGTCGAGTTCATGAATGATGAAATCGAGAGGTTGCAGCACGACATCGCAAAATCACACAATTTTGAGTTGGTTGGCCATAACATGGTGTTATATGTGCGACCGCTGAAAAAGGATGGCGATAGCTGATTCCCGGCCCGGGTCGGGCTGATTCGTCCTTCAGGCGCGAATGTTTTTTCTGTCAGCCTGCATACTGCTGTGCAACATCTCCGCCGCGTGTTCCCTG
>CAYOHF010000199.1:0-4389 GCA_964403695.1 uncultured Woeseiaceae bacterium
TCGCCGGTCACCCGGTCCCGGTCACTCGCTCTTTTGTCCATGCTCGATTTGAGCGCACTGATCTTGTCGCGGACCACCTCAAGTTCGCGCTCCTTGACCTTGGTCAGGCCAGCCTCCTGTGCCCAGGCTACAGGCAGGGAAAAAGCCATTGTGGATAGTGCAACAATCAGGGCGAGGTTGGTGTTCTTCATGGTCGTACAGTGTAATTGCTATGCCTGCCAATGCACACCGGTGGTCTGCTGTTCACAGACAAATCATCGGCCCACATAGTTAAAAACGCCGGACAAAACCCGCCCCGGCGCTGGTATACTGCCCGTCTTTCGCCGCAGCTGTCCCGGCCCTTAAAGACCGTAAATAATGAATATGTTCCTTGAATTCGCCGCCAACCACACGTTGTTGGTCACCGCACTGTTGTTCAGTTTTTTCCTCGTAATCTTCACTGAACTGCGACGCCAGGCAAGCGGCATGACCAATGTCGAGCCGCAAGCGGCGGTTAAACTTATTAATGCAGACGCCGTCGTGCTGGATGTGCGCAGTGCTGATGCGTTCGCGCTCGGTCATATTGTCAACGCTAAAAATATTCCGTTTGATGAGCTGGAGGCGAACGAGGACAAGATCGAAAAATACAAGTCAAAGCCAATAATAGCGGTCTGTAATGCAGGCGTAACATCGACCAAGGTCGTCAAATCGCTGCGTAAATCCGGTGCGGAAAATGTCTATGGTCTCAAGGGTGGTATTGCTGCGTGGACACAAGCCAGCCTGCCGCTGGTTACATCGAAAAAGACGAAGCGCAAAAAATAGCGGCCTGCTATTTCTTACGTTAGCCTTGAATCCATGAGCGAAAAATCCAAAATCACGATGTACGGATCAGAATATTGTTCCTATTGCATGGCGGCCCGCATGCTTCTGAAAAAGAAGGGCGTCGAATACGAAGAGCTTCTTGTAGGTAATGACCCTGCCCTTCGAGAGGAAATGATACGGCGCAGCAACAGGACTTCTGTGCCACAAATATTCATTGATGATCAGGCTATTGGCGGCTTCGACGAACTCTATGAGCTTGAGGTTAGTGGCGAGCTCGACCGCAGGTTGAATCAGCAAGAAAGTATTATTAACGATTAATTTTATTTAGCAGGAAGAGATAATGGCAGAGCAAGAACAGAGTACACCGGAAAAACAAATTTCAATTCAGAAAATCTATGTGAAAGATTTTTCGTTTGAATCACCGTGCGCCCCCGAGGTGTTCACGAAATCTGACTGGTCTCCGAAAACCAACCTTAATCTTCGCAGTTCTCACAGCGTCGGCGCAGAAAGCGTTCATGAAGTAATTCTGACCATAACCATCGAAGCCAAGGAAGAAGAAAAGACCGTTTTTCTTATCGAGCTGCACCAGGCTGGCTTGTTTCACATCACTGGATACAGCGAAGACGAATTCAAGGCGCTCGTCGGCAGCTTCTGCCCCAACATTTTGTTTCCTTATGCTCGCGAAGCTATAGCAAGCATGATTGTAAAAGGCGGTTTTCCGGAGTTCGTCCTGCAGCCGATTAATTTTGACGCGCTGTATGCGCACGGCATAGCGCAGGCGCAAGAAGAAGCGGCCAAAGAAGCAGAGACAGCCGGCGCGGCTGCCAGCAGCAACGGAGGCACTCACTAATCGCTTCGACTGAGTCTCAAGAATCAGGAAACCCCATTGCGGTTATCGGTGCCGGCTCGTGGGGCACGGCGCTGGCCCTGCGCTTTGCGCGCGGGGGCCATGAAGTGCGGTTGTGGGGACGCGACCCCCGACAGTTAGAGGATATGGCGGCATCGCGGGTCAACAATCGCTATTTGCCGGACGCCGCTTTTCCGGCAAACCTGCATGTCGAACCGGACTTACATAAGTGCCTTGATGGCGTAAACGATATTCTGATCTCCGTACCGAGTCACGGACTGCGAGAAATTTTGCTGCAAATTCGGCCGTTACTCGACAATCAGGCGAGAATCTCCTGGGCAACCAAGGGGTTTGAACTCAAAACCGGCAAGCTGCCACACCAGGTGGCTGGAGAAATTCTCGGCGACGATCGGCCGATGGCTGTTTTATCCGGGCCAACCTTTGCCAAGGAAGTGGGTGAAGGTCTGCCAACAGCGATGACCATAGCGGCAAGCGATGCAAATTTTGCGAGCGACCTTGCGTCCGGGTTATCAGATGAAAGTTTCCGTGCCTATACCTCCGACGACATCATTGGCGTGGAGGTCGGTGGTGCGGTTAAGAATGTTCTCGCTATTGGCGCCGGCCTCTCAGACGGACTGGGCTTTGGTGCCAATACACGTATCGCACTGATCAATCGAGGTCTGGTCGAAATGACCCGACTGGGTGTTGCTCTTGGCGCAAAACAGGACACCTTCATGGGTTTGGCCGGAATGGGCGACCTGGTATTGACCTGTACGGACAACCTGTCGCGCAACCGGCGTATGGGACTGGCGCTCGCCAGTGGCAAAAGCATTGAGGAGGCCCAGAATGAGATTCAACAGGTCGTTGAGGGCGTTCTCGCCGCCAAAGCTGTGAAAGAAGTCGCCGATCGACTGGATGTCGATATGCCGATATGTCTGCAAATCTATCGCATTCTTTACGAAGGTGTCGCGCCACGCGAGGCGGTTGGCGCGCTCATGGGCCGGGCATTAAAACCTGAGTAAGGGATCACTGGCTTCTCGTAGGAGCGGCATCTTGCCGCGATCAACGGTTAATCGCGGCAAGATGCCGCTCCTACGGTTTGTTGCCTAGCCACTCCCCGAAAACCCAATCTGCCGCCACGCCTCATAGACCACAACCGCCGCCGCGTTCGACAAATTCAGGCTGCGGCTCGTACTCAGCATCGGCAGTCGCAAACGCTGTTCCGGTGGCAAGGATTCCAGCAACTTATCCGGTAAACCGCGGGTCTCCGGGCCGAAAATAAGCGCATCGCCCTCCCTGAACCTGGCTGTAGAATAAGTTGTGGCACCGCGTGTGCTGAGGGCGAATAACCTCGGTGAACCGAGAGAGTCGAGGCAGGTCGGCAGGTTTTTATGCACCTCAACAGCGGCAAACTCACGGTAATCAAGGCCGGCGCGCCGCAAACGCGGCTCGTCCATTTCGAATCCCATTGGCTCGATCAAGTGGAGGTTCGCGCCGGTATTAGCGCAAAGACGGATGATATTACCGGTATTCGGTGGGATTTCGGGCTCATAAAGAATGACACTGATCATGGTGGCCTGCATTTTGCACCACTCGTTGTGTAAGATCGCGCTCAATCTTCATCGATTCCGAGTCAAATGCGAATTTATGTCTGACACTTCTGATACTGCGGCAACGTCTCTTGCGGTCGATTTCTGCGGCTTGAGCCTCAACTCGCCGATCGTGCTGCTCTCTGGCTGCGTTGGGTTTGGCGAGGAATACACCCGTATTGCTGGTTTTTCGAATCGCGATGCCGGTGCCATAGTGCTCAAAGGCACCACACGTGAGCCACGTCTCGGTAACTCGCCGCATCGCTTGTGCGAAACGCCGATGGGCATGCTGAACGCCATTGGCCTGCAAAATCCAGGCATGGACAAGGTCGTCGATGACATTCTTCCCGGGCTCGATTTCACGGAGACGCGATTTTTCGCGAATGTTTGCGGTTCAACAATCGATGATTACGCTGCTGTTACCAGGCGATTCGATGATTCGGCGATCGATGCCATCGAAATAAACATCTCGTGCCCGAACATCAAGGAAGGCGGAGTATCTTTTGGTAATTTTCCCGAAATGTCAGCAAAGGTTGTCGCCGCGTGTCGTGAACAAACGTCGAAACCGCTGATTGCAAAACTGTCTCCGAATCAGACCGACATCCAGGAGAATGCACGTCTTTGCATAGAGGCGGGTGCCGATGCGCTGGCTGTTATCAACACCGTTATGGGCATGGCAATTGATACGGAAAAACGGCAACCCGTAATCGGCAACGTTCGTGGTGGATTATCGGGGCCGGCTATCCGACCCATTGCTTTGTTGAAAGTACACCAGGTATACGAGGTGGCTGGACCGCGGAATATTCCGATAATTGGTCAGGGCGGAATCGTGAACGCCAATGATGCGATCGAGTTTCTATTGGCAGGCGCCTCGACTGTGGGTGTTGGTACTGCCCTTTTTTATGATCCGCTGGTTTGTCAGAAGATTAATAGCGGGATTGCAGAGTACTTATTGCGAAACAACTTTAAGTCGGTTGCGGATTTGGTGGGGGCGTTGGAGTTCTGATTTCGCCTTTCGCGGGCGGTGAGCATTCGCGGCTAAAGCCGCTCCCACAGGATTTTTCCAGTCCCAAACAATACAGCCGGTGGTTCTATAATCTGTGGGAGCGGCTTTAGCCGCGAATGCTTAACTTACGAGTCGTTAATTAGTCC
>CAYOHF010000200.1:0-4358 GCA_964403695.1 uncultured Woeseiaceae bacterium
AGGCCCTGATCGGCGTATTTGGCCTGCATTTCGTTTAGCCACGGAAATGAGCGCCGACACGGGACACACCACGATGCCCAAAAATCGACAATAACGACCTTGCCCTTGTGAGCGCTAAGATCAATCAGTTCCGGCTCCTCGGCAGCATGCACGGCTGTCGCGAAAATCCATATTAAACAGATAGTTAAAACAGAACGGGCATATTTGGACGACTGCATGACGACTTCCTTTTCAGGCTAATTTGATCCTTTCGAGGGTGTAAGACGCCAGTTCGCAGAAAATCCTTCGGAGTTTTGCAGTTTTTTTTGTATCGTGAAATGGGGCAGACAAACAGGCTGCCGCAGGCTCCGTATGCTGGTGGAAGATCGCTGTTTTGGCGACTAATCAGATCACAAGAACGCTAACCAGGCCGAAGTAGATCAGCAAACTGGCCGCATCCTGGATAATGGTACAAATTGGCCCGCTCCCCAACGCCGGATCAGAGCCGAGATTTTTGAAAACCCAGGGCAAACCGAAACCAACTGTGGCCGATATCGCGCCGCCGCCAAGCACCGCGAGACCGACAGCCAAAGACAACAAACTGTCGCCGAAAACGACAAACACCATGATTGAAGATATCAGGCCGAGCGATGCCCCGATCGCCACACCGATCACGAGTTCGTCACGCAGCAGCCCTTTGATGGGAACGTCCTCTGCCGACAAGCCGCGCACAGCGACCGAAACAGCCTGAGACCCAATCGCTCCGGCGATATAGACGAGAGCCGGCACAAAAAATGCAACTGCCATATTCGCTGCGAGCGATTGTTCGAACTCCACCATGATCAATGTGATGACGGACGATGCCAACAGGCCAAAAACCAGCCAGGGGATTCGGCGGCGAAACCTGTCCAACAAGGGAGCATTCAGTGCAACGACCGGTCCTTGCGCGTGCGGGGCGATACCTGCCAATCGCTGCAGGTCCTCCATGTGTTCAGCATGGAGAATCCTGAACAGTGCCTCGGGCGGGACCGCACCGACCAGTCTTTCATCGCCATCCACTACCGGAACGGCAATCATTTCCAGTCGCATCGCCAGCATGGCAATCTGTTCCTGGTCGTCATCACTCCGCACCGCCTCGTGTTTCGGTTCCATGATCTCCCCGATCAGGCGCTCACTGTCAGCGAAAAGATCGTTTATACGGACTATCCCCTTTAATCGATCTTCAGCGTCAGTCACGAATATCGTATCCGCGCATTCGAATTTCTTTCCGCGCAAGGCCTCAATAACCGCACTTACGGACATAGCCGCGGTAGCCCGGGGAATCTGCGTGACCATATGTGAGGCGGCGGTGTCCCGCTCAACATCTACGCTTTGTGAAGATTCAATCGTCATGATCGGGCAACCCTTCAATGGAAGATCAGGTACGTATCACATTTTTCCATGCCACACGCAAGCGAGTGTGTAACAGGGTGTTTCGCATCCCGCCGCACTCTCAGCGAAGGATTATTCGACCCCGCACGTCTAACCAACTATGGAAAATGACCTAAGTACTACTACAAAACTTGCAATTTCCTTACGGCCGCTCTTCTCATTCGGCTGGCGCATGCTACTCATGCTGACCGTGTGCCGTATTATCTTTGTAGTCTGGCAATGGCAACGCGTTATCGACGCCGACATGCTCGGTTCCGTTTTTATCCAGGGGTTGAGATTCGACCTGGTCTTGCTCGGGCTCATGCTTACCATTCCGGTGCTCTGTTTTCCGATACTGGCGTCGAATCGATTTTTGGTGCCCGCCTGGCGAGGACTACTCAAAGTTTGCCTTCCTGCCGCATTGCTGGTCATCGTATTCATGGAGTGCAGCACACCGTCATTCGTAGACCAGTTCGACAATCGCCCAAATATTCTGTTTCTTGAGTACCTCGTTCACCCAAGGGAAGTTGGTGCGACACTTTGGGCGACCTACAAATCGCCCATCGTTCTTGCCGTACTCTTGGTCACCACAATTACCCTTGTTAATTCACGGCAGATTGGTCGACTCGTGGCGCCTGTCCGGCCGACCGGGTTGGCGCCGGCATTTCTGGTTACGCCGATTTTGCTGTTTTTTTGCCTGGGCCTCATCCGCTCGACGGTGGATCAGCATCCTATCATTCCCGAAAACACTGCTTTGTCCAGCGAATATCTCGCCCAGGGTCTAGCTTTGAGCTCCGCCTATACCGTTTTGTTCACTGCAAACGAATCTGAGCATGAACCCGAGAGCGCCCTACAACATGCAGATATTGAAAATGTCGATTAGCAAAATAGCTGCGCACGAGTAAACTGATTTGATCTATAAACTTCTTATTTTTGACAACTTATTCTGAAAAAACGAAGGAATATCCCCTGCAGCGCGTCTAACAGGCTGTGTTGCTTCCAATTTTGAGCCTCGAATGTGAATTTCTCGCAACTAAAAACTGATCGAACACTGGCGAAACGCGTCGCCAGCGGTGATGAACCTGCGTTCGAGGAATTCTTTCGGGAGTATTTTCCACGCTTGTTCCGTTTCACGTTGTCGCGTGTAAACGGAGACGCCGACCTCGCCGAGGAAATCGTGCAACGGACGATGTGCCGTGTGGTACAGAAAATGGGCAGCTTTCGTGGTGAAGCATTGCTCTTCACATGGCTTTGCCAGATTTGCCGCAATGAAATGGTGGCAACCTACCGGCAGAGAGGAATACAGGATAGCCAGACTGTGCCATTAGAAGACCATCCGGCGATAAGAGCCGCTCTGGAATCGATATCCGTCGATACCGACACACCGGAGAAAAACAGAACTCAGGAGGAGTTGGCACGTTTTGTTCGATTAACACTCGAATACCTGCCAACAAAATATGCAACCGCCCTTGAATTGAAATACATCCGCGGTTGCAGCGTCGATGAAATTGGCGAGCAACTCAATATCAGCACCAAGGCGGCGGAATCCGTACTCAGCCGTGCACGTGCTGCATTTAAGGAGGGATTCAGGTCACTTTGGGACTTTGAACCAGACTTCTTGCTGGACTAGTCCGGGCAAAGGTTAGGAAAAACATGAGAAGTGACTGACATTTAAAAATTATGAGCAATGATAAAGATGAAAATATGCGTGAATCCGGCAATGATGACGAAACGGTCGCGAAGCTTATGAACCTGGCAGGGCCACGGGCGGCCATACCGACCGACCTCGAACAACGTGTGCGTGAAAGTGTTCGTACAGCGTGGCGCAGATCATCGATCAAAAAGCGTTCGCTACACTGGGCCATCCCTGCCGCCATGGCTGCGACGGTTTTGCTGGTTATCGCGATCAACTTTCGCGCACCGGAAGTAACATTACAGCCGCTTGGCCAAATTGCATATGTGGCTGGCGGCGATAGTGCGGCTGACTCTGATTACGTCGTCGGTGGCAGTGTATATGCCGGCGATTTTGTGCAAACGAGTGCTGACCAGGGCTTAAGTATCTCGCTGGCCGGCGATATATCACTGCGCATTGCGGCTGATTCATCAGTTCGTTTTGATACGGCGGACGAGTTCACATTGATTCGCGGGCAGATGTACGCCGACTCAGGTGAACGCATTTACCGGGATCGCCAGATTACAATAAACACGACCGTCGGCTCAGCGACCGACATTGGCACCCAGTTTTCTGTTGCTTATGACGACAGGAATATGAGCGTTGCAGTACGTGAAGGGCGCGTTGATGTTTCCAGTGATCGGCCGTCAGTAACAGCACTGGCCGGCGACAAACTGACTTTGCAGCCAGGCAATGAGGTTGTGACAGATCAAATTACGTCCTATGACTCGCACTGGGATTGGGCTGCATCACTGGCTCCGGTCTTTGATATTGCGGATCGATCTTTGCTGGACTTCCTGAAGTGGGCCTCCCGCGAGACCGGCAAGTCATTAGTGTTTTCGAGCGATGATGTCCGCATGTCAGCGATGCGGACACAACTGTTCGGCTCAGTTGAGAATTTCACGCCGACCGAGGCAATCGAATCCGTGCTCTCGACTACACAGTTTGAATACCGGGTAGACGAGAAAAGCATTACGATTACGAAATAGACACCGCCAGACGGTCTTGTAGCGGGCTCGCAGTTGGATGACCTGTAGTGATGTTCTAAACTGCTGGTATGTCTTTACGGTTACGCCTCAGCGTCTCATTGGTACTCGTTTTCGTCTGTCACAGCAGCCTGCATGCCGAATCACTCTGGCAGGATCAGCCGTTACGTGACTACATTGCCTGGTTAGCCAGCCAGGACATCTCAGTAATCTACAGCAGCGATCTGGTCCTGCCGGAATATACCGTCACGATCGAGCCAGCCGATCCGGGTTCTGTTGTCGCGCTCCGTCAAGCCCTGGAACCGTATGGC
>CAYOHF010000201.1:0-4310 GCA_964403695.1 uncultured Woeseiaceae bacterium
ATCAACCCACCACACCCGCACGAAAAATGGCACCCGCCAGTCAAAAGACAATCGCAAAAACCCAGAATTTATCGCCCGCTGGGGCGGGCTCCTACATTGCTAATAACCTAACCTGGCGGTCGGTCATTTGTCCGCGGCCGCTGCGGACGCTGGCGCAATCGGTCCCTTACTTTCTGCCTTTGATCCGGCGTCATGCTGCGAAAACGATCGCGTAACTGCTGGCGTCGGTCCGGGCTAAGCTGACGAAAGCGCTGAAAGTTCTCGCGAATACGTGTCTGATCCCGCTCCGGCAGATTTTGAAATTGCTGATAGCGATCACGAATTGTGCCGCGCTGAGTATCGCTGAGACTTTTCCACGACTGAAATCGATCCTGTGCCGCGGCGCGATCTTCCACGTCCATTTGCGACCAGCGATGTGCGCCCTGGGCAAGACGTGCCCGTCGCTCCGGTGATAGCGTGCCCCATGAGTCAGCATAAGGCTGCAGAACCTCTCGCTGTGCTTCATTGAGACTATCCCATGTCGCTGCATCATCCTGTGCCAGCACTGCAGTGCTGTGCATTAACAGCAACATGGCAAGAACTGACATTGCGTATTTAGCTTTCATCGTTACTCTCCGCCGATTCTTTTCCTTCCGGTGCGGGCTCAGTCCGCGTCTCATCTGCAACAACCTGCTCACGAACTTCTTCGGAAAACAGCATCCAGTCCGCGTCCGATTCCTCCCAAAGTCCCAGGTATTCAATAAACTCAACATCCGGCAATTCTGTATCGGCCGCCAGCAGAGCGCTGCTGCAACCCAGCAAGCCCCAAAGCACTGCGACTTTGAGCCTGCTGTTCAGCTGCCTGGTGTTAGCCAACATGGCCACCCGGCTGCAGAGTTTCATCAGTTTCTTCATCAAGTTCGATCCAGCTGTAGAACTCCAGATCTTCCAGCATTTCGAAGCTATCCTCTGTGAGCAAAATCTCGATATCAGCAGTCGCGCCCGAGGGCGTCAGCTCATCCGCTGGCGGGTTACCTGTCCACATAACCACTGCAACGACTGCAGCCGCGGCGACGCCTGCGGCCGGCGCCCAGTCAATCCATGCTCGTCCACCAGATGCAATTTCCGCCAACGCCGCCTGCCGGCCGCGATTCAGTCGCGAGCGAGTCTCACCATCGAGATTCTCGACACTTTCATCGAAATGCTGTTTTGCCCGTTCAACAAACGCGTTCTCTGCCGCATTGTCTTTGCGCTCATTCATTGCCAGTGTTCTCCCAGGGTTTCGCGCAGTGAATGCACTGCACGAGAATAATGTGTTTTTACGCTGCCCTCGCTACAACCCATCGCGACAGCCGTGCCTGCGACATTGAGTCCTTCGAAGGTGCGCAGCATGAATGCCTCTCGTTGCCGGCCCGGTAATGCTGCAAGTGCCGCGTCGAGACTGTCCATGGCCTGGGCGGACTGCAACTCCTCATCCGGTGTCCGACCTGCCGGATCCGGTGCTGCTGCAACAGCATCGTAATCTTCGTCATCCTTGCTGCCGCGACCAAACCACACCATGACGCGATTGCGTACCGCGCTGCGCCGATGCCAGTCACGCACGCCGTTTTGAAGTATGCGATAAAAAAGTGGCGTCCATTCGGCACCGGATCGATCAGCGTACTTGCTCGCAAGCTTTATCATCGCGTCCTGAACGAGGTCGAGTGCCTCATCGCGATCACGCACGCCAATTTCGGCGATGCGCAATGCCCGCCCTTCGACCTCGGCGAAAAAGCGATTGAGCTCCTGTTCGCGTTGCAGCGTACTGCCTCCCGTATGATCCTTAACACGGCAAGATACCGCAAAACTGGCGACGCAAGTGTTCATTCGATATTCATCCTGATGGTATTTCCCATGAGATCCGTCTCAATACATACTTTCATCTTGACTCCCTTGGGGGAATCATGAGTACTTAACGTCCCGGACGAGCTGCGGTTGACAGCGGCCGAACGAAAATCGGCCTCATTATGTTATATGGAAAAGCTGCTCAGAGTACGCGGCGACAATATAAGTGTTTGTATTTATTAAATTAATAATCATTTTCCGATGCCTGCAGCAGTCCAGTGAGTAGCGGGCCAGTCCTTCGCGTGGCTATCAATGCCCCGCTCTCGCGTCTTTTTGACTACCTGCCACCGGAATCCGGCATGCCGGAGCCCGGCTGTCGAATCCAGGTGCCTTTTGGCAGGCAGGTGCAAACCGGTGTGGTCATGGAGATCGCTGACCATAGTGATATTCCTGCGGCCAGGCTGAAGAATGCGATACAGGCGATCGACGCAACGTCGCTGCTCAGCGAGGCTGATCGTTGGTTGATCCGGTTCACCAGTAATTACTACCACCACCCGATCGGTGAGGTCGTTGCCGCTGCGTTACCGGCATTGTTGCGACAGGGTAATCCACTGGTCAGTGTTGTGCGCAAGATGTCCATAACGCCCGCTGGTGCCGGTACGGATGCCGCAGCTATCGGCAAACGCGCCCCACGCCAGGCGGAATTGTTATTACTAATGCAGGACGCCGAAAGTTTAAGTTTCGCGGAACTGGACCAGTCAATGCCGGGCTGGCGCCGGGTTTGCAAAAGCCTTGTCGAGAAAGCGTTACTGGAAGAGTTCACAGTTCGCGATGACAGCGACGCCGTAGAGCGCTTAGCCAATGTTGAACAAGTCAGCGGTCCGTCACTGAATGCAGATCAAAAAGCTGCATTGCAAGCTATTCGCAAGCAAGATGGTTTCAAGGTCAGCCTGCTCGATGGCGTCACCGGCAGTGGTAAGACAGAGGTCTATCTGCACCTGATCCAGGAACAGATCAGCGCCGGCAGGCAGGTGCTCGTGATTGTTCCCGAGATCGGTCTTACGCCACAACTGGTAGGTCGCTTTCAAAAACGCCTGGGACTGGAGCCTGTGCTGATGCATTCGGCACTGACGGACAACGCAAGACTGACGGCATGGCGCGCGGCACGAAGCGGCGGCGCGCAACTTATTGTTGGCACTCGCTCGGCCATCTTTGCATCTCTTAAGGAGCCGGGCCTCATCATCGTCGACGAAGAACACGACAGCTCGTTGAAACAACAGGAGGGGTTACGTTACTCGGCAAGAGACCTGGCGGTCGTCCGCGGCAAGTACCTGGACATCCAGGTCGTTCTTGGTTCGGCGACACCGTCACTCGAATCACTGCAGCGCTGCAAAGAAGGTGCATATCAGCACCTGCGACTACCCTCGCGGGCCGGCAAAGCGGTGCCGCCTTTATTGCGACTTGTAGACCTGACCAGGCATCAGGCCGATGATGGATTGAGCGAACCGGTGGTTGCTGCTATTAGCAAGACTATCGACCAGGATGGGCAGGTGCTCGTGTTCCTGAATCGTCGTGGCTTCGCACCGACACTTATCTGTTCCGGCTGCAGACAGGTCGCAGAATGCAATCGCTGCGACGCGCGCATGACAGTTCACGCAAACAGCAATCGTCTGATGTGCCATCACTGCGGTGCGATACGCGCTATCGATGTTGAATGCCAGGATTGCGGATCCGCTTACCGACCTCTCGGCCAGGGAACGGAACGACTCGAGGTTTCCTTGCGCAGCAGGTTTCCACAGCAGACCATTACCCGAATTGACAGTGACAGTACGCGCCTGAAAGGCACCATGAGCAAGGCACTTGCACTGGCCACCTCCGGCGAGACCAGTATCCTGGTCGGCACGCAAATGCTCTCGAAAGGCCACCATTTCCCGAATCTTACGCTGGTCGTCATAATCAATGCCGACCAGGGCCTGTTCAGCACCGATTTTCGTGGTGCTGAGAGACTGGCGCAAAGCCTGGTGCAGGTGGCCGGCCGCGCCGGCAGGGAACAGCGTCAGGGTGAGGTGATTATTCAAACCGGCTTCCCTGAGCACCCGTTCTGGAATGCACTATTCAGTGGAGGCTACGAAAAAGTGTCGCGTAGTGCCCTTGAAGAACGCGAGAGTGCTGCGTGGCCTCCGTTTGGCAGGCTGGCGCTGGTTCGCGCAGCCGCCACGCGCCGCGAGGATGCCCGTGAATTTCTCAACATGGCACGTGGTATCGCAGAGGGTATGCGGGTTGAGCAAGTCCGGATTCTCGGGCCAGTGAGTGCCCCAATGGAACGCAAGGCGGGGCGCTATCGGGCGCAACTTCTGTTGCAGAGTAATAACCGCGGAGAACTGCATGGCGTGCTGCGACACCTGCGAACTTCACTGGAGAGTAATTCGGCCTCGCGAAAGGTAAGATGGTCGATCGACGTCGATCCGATTGAGCTTTTCTGACAGCAGTATAAAAT
Source organism: uncultured Woeseiaceae bacterium (assembly GCA_964403695.1). Taxonomy (GTDB): domain Bacteria; phylum Pseudomonadota; class Gammaproteobacteria; order Steroidobacterales; family Woeseiaceae; genus SZUA-117. The sequence continues at coordinate 4,301 of CAYOHF010000201.1, forward strand.
CGTAAGGAAT
>CAYOHF010000202.1:0-4290 GCA_964403695.1 uncultured Woeseiaceae bacterium
TGACCGACCGCCGCTAATGTAACTTGCGGGGTTAACTTCGAGAAATCCGGGCGAAACAGGTAATCGATTGCCTGCATGAACTCGCCGGCGACCATGCCATAAATTACCAGGCCAATAAGCATCACAAACAACGCCGGCATCATAATAACCACGGCCCGCTCGATGCCCGCTTTGACGCCGCGAGAAACGATAAAAATGGTGCAGGCCATAAATACGGCGTGCCATGCGATCAAAGTACCCGGGCTGTGTAGAAACTGATCGAAAGTCGCGCCAACCTCGGCCGGAGACATGCCGGTGAAAACACCGGTCATCGTCTTGAAGATATAAGCCATCGCCCAGCCGGCAATAACGCTGAAGAAACTTAAGACCAAAAAGAGGCCGAATATTCCAAGCCAGCCGAGCCATGCCCACCTGGGGCTAGAGCCGATCTCCACTGCGATGCTCTTAAACGTGGCAGGCGCGCTCATTCGACTGTGGCGGCCGAGCATCATCTCACCCATCATTATGGGCGTTGCAATAAGAAAAATCGCGAGCAGGTAGACGGCAACAAACGCCGCACCACCATTTACACCGAGCATATAGGGGAACTTCCAGATATTCCCCAACCCGACTGCAGCACCTATAGCCGCTAATAAAAATCCCATTCGTGTGGAAAACGTTTCATGCGATTGCGTCACGGCCATTTCGAGTCCCTAGTAATCGATTAGGTGTTGTTCTAATTATTGAGTAATTTCGAAAATACAGTCGTAATGTCGAGAAGGTCCCACAGGATGATACCAATTGCGACCGGCGCAATGTAGCGGTTGGTAAATTGCCAATAGGTTCGCCACGCGACGCTATCCTGGGCAAACTCTTCCTGTACTGATGCGCTCTTGACCACCCAGCCGGCGAACAACGCTATCAGCAGGGCATTCACCGGTAAAAGAACGTTGGCAACCGTGAAATCCGCAAGACCAAAAAACGTTTTTTCAATACCCAGAAATGCCAGCGGGAAAAAGTCCGACGCGAAGCTGAACGAGAACACGGAGCCCAGACCCAATACCCAGATGGCGAAGCCGGATATGAGGGCGAGTTGTTTGCGCTTGCCTGGAAAGCGCTCTTCCAGCCACGCAACGATGGGCTCCAGCATGCCGAGTGCCGATGTGTATGCGGCAAATAAAAGCAATACGAAAAACAACGTGCCGAAAACATGGCCGCCAGGCATATTGCCGAAGGCGATCGGCAGCGTAACAAAAATCAATCCAGGCCCCTCGCCGGGATCCAGCCCGCTGGCGAAAACAATGGGAAATATGGCAAGGCCAGCCAGTAGGGCGGCCAGTGTGTCGCCAACGCAAATCACAGTGGCCGATTGTTTGAGCGAAAAATCGGCTGGCATATACGCGCTATAGGTTATGAGCATGCCAACGCCAATCGCCAGAGAAAAAAGTGCCTGACCCAATGCGATCAGGACCGACTCGCCGGTTATCTCGCTGAAATCTGGCTTAAATAAAAATTCGACAGCGGCTCCAAAGTCACCTGCCACCGCGCCGTAAACGACGAGGATCAGGATAAAGCCATACAGTGCAGGCATCAGGAGTTTCGTCGCACGCTCGATGCCGTCATTCACGCCACGCGCGACTACCCAAATAGTCATTGCGATAAATGCGCCGTGCAGGGACGCCTGGTAAACGGGCTTGTCTACCCGCTCACCAAACACATTCTGTGACGTACCCGCATCAAAGCCCTGAAAGGAGTTAGTCAGCGCCAGCGACAAATAGTCGAGCGACCAGGCGGCGACAACCGCGTAATAACTAAGACCGATGACCGGAACGAGAAGGCTTAACCAGCCGATGGAGTGCCAGAATGAACTGGCGTTTTCCAGGCGAACCAAATGAACCATGGAGTTGACGGGGCTGCGGTGGCCGCGTCTACCAAGCAGTAATTCGCCCGCCATAATCGGCAGGCCAAGCAGAAATACGAACCCCAGGTATATGAGGACGAATCCACCACCGCCGTTTTCGCCGGCGATATAAGGAAAGCGCCACAGGTTTCCAAGTCCAACGGCACCGCCGATCGAGGCCATCAAAAATGCAGGTCGACTGGACCAGGAAGTGCGAATGGCATCAACGTCGGTCAAAGCAGAGAAGGACCCTTCATGTTGTTATTGGGATCACCGTTCCAGCACAGCAGCATCGATCCCGCTGCGTTCTCCGTCACTGTGTTCCGGCGATGAACTGCCCGGGGCGTTCGTCCGTCAATTCACCGTCTGCGACAACAACGACACCATTGACAACGACGTAATCGAAACCCTCGGTGTATTGATGCGGCTCCGCGAATGTAGCCTTGTCCGTCACGGTTTCCGGATCAAATAACACGAGGTCCGCGACAAAACCGGGCCGCACGATACCGCGGTCATGAAAGGAAAACGTTCTCGCGGGCAAAGATGTCATGCGCCTGACTGCGTCCTCCAGTGTAAGCACCTGTCGGTCGCGAACGAAATCGGCAAGAACCTTCGCGTTCGTACCGTAGGAACGCGGGTGTGGGTGACCCCGGCCAAACTCATTAATGGTGCCGTCGCTGGCAACAGCGGTATTCGGATAGCGATAGATAGAGTCCACGTCATCCATGCTCATATAGTGGTAAACCATGGAGGCGCCCTGGCTGTTTCCGGCTGCGCCACCCTCCACCATCATGTCAAGAATCGTAATGATTTCGTTATCTATTGTTGCGGGCCGTTCGGCGAGGAGATTGATTTCGCTAATCGTCCGGCCATTATATGAGGGCTGCGGCTTATATTGAGCCACGGCTGCGAACGAGTAATCCGGATAGCCGTTGGCTGCAAGCATCGCTTTCATCTCATCTACAATGCGCGCGTTCGTGTCGATATCTTTAATTCGTGCTGCAATCTGTTCTGCGCCGCCCGAGAGCGCCCATCGCGGCAAATTCAAGCCAAGATTCGAACTCGCTCTTTCATAGGGATAGGCATCTACGACAACGTCTACGCCCTCGCGGCGGTATGACTCGATAAGTTCGAGTGCTGAACCGATGCTGCCCCAGCGTAAGGGCCCTTTTATTTTCAGGTGCGAGATTTGCACTGGCATATTGGCTTCCCGACCAATGCGCACCGTTTCACTAATTGAATCGTGCAACTTTGCACCCTGTTCGCGCATGTGGCTGGAATATACACCGCCGTAACGTGACGCGACTTTTGCCAGGTTGATTACCTCTTCGGTAGTTGCGTAGGTTCCTGGCACGTACAGCAATCCGGTAGAAAGTCCTACCGCACCATCGCGCATCGCCTGTTCAACGACAGCCTGCATTTTCTGCATTTCATCGGTAGTTGGTGCGCGGTTATCCGTACCCATCACACTGCGGCGAACAGAGTTATGACCGATCAGCGTAGCGACATTGATGCCAAGATTGTCCAGACTGTTTTTCCATGCCGCAACATCAGTCTCCGAGCCACCGCAGTTGCCGGTGATAATGGTCGTTACACCATCCAGCATATAATTGTCTGCGCGCGGCAATCTTTGCAGGCCATCACGTTGTTCCGAGGATTCGACATGAGTGTGTACGTCAATAAAACCGGGCGCCAGCACCCGACCATTTGCATGAATAACCTGGTCCGCTTCGATATCCAGCGTCGCGCCCAACGCAACGATTTTGCCATCGTCGACTGCAACATCGCTGACGAACCAGGGGCTACCGGTGCCGTCGATGACGCGGGCTTGCTTTATCAGTAGATCGACATCTGCTGCACTCACCTGTGTGCTGTAGACCTGTAACAACACCAGGAAGCACGCCAGGCGCATTCGTCGTAATATTTGCTGCATTACATTTTCCCCTCTGAAAACAGGAGCAAGGAATTTTGCACAGGCCTTCTTGTTTTGATCGCCCGTTATGTTTGTTGCTCCACCGTCAAGTGTAGTCCGCACAGGCCGTATAGTTAAGCATTCAGGGCACAAAAATCCAGCGTATTTGCCGACCGAATCGCGTCTGATTGATGAAAATTGACGTTGCAGCTGTCGTGCAGCATATTGACCTGTTGCTGCTCTGGGTCGTTAGCGGTCCACGATCAGCCCGTGTGAAACACAATTACTCATAAATCCGGACTTGCTGATGCGACGACTGTTTCGAATTATCATGCGCGTATTTGCGCTGCTGCTTGCGGTGGTTGCGACTATCTGGCTTATTCGTGGCGTCGACGCCCGAAAAATGCCGGACCTTGTGATCTGGCATACGCACTCACTGCGAGCGGAATTTCATGCCAGGGATTACCCGGATGGAATAAGCTTTGAGCAGTATCAGGCG
>CAYOHF010000203.1:0-4229 GCA_964403695.1 uncultured Woeseiaceae bacterium
AATTGCAAGGTTGCGACACTAAAGCGACGGTCCAGCGGGGTGCTGCTTTTTTCAACGTGTTGAATTCGGTTAAATGGAATTGCTGTGACCGTGTGCCAAAACACGCCCGACTTATAGATGATGTCTTTGTCCCGTATGGCATAGCCAATCCGCGGTACGCTGATCAATGGCCAGCTTAGAAGGGGTATGCCCAGCAAGGGTACCAATAGCCACAACCAACGCAGGTTGATGCTGATGTTTTCGTCGGCAAATGCGATATGGAAAACGACCTGCAGGCCGCCAACGCCGATGATTACGAACAGCAGCGCCAGTGCCGCCTCAGTCAGCAGTCGCCGTGCGAAATTGGGGTCCATGCTTTGCCAGCTGACAGTATCAACCTGCGGCAGGTCTTCATGGGCGATCTCAGGATTCTCAAACATGGTCACACTCGAGAGAAAACAGACTTCATTATACGGTCCCGGAACAAGTCGGTCCGATTTAAAGCAACGCCTATCTTACGCCGGCCCCGTCTGCTAGATTCGTGTTGCAAGCATTTCGGCGGTGAGCACTCTTGTTATAAGAAGCAATTGTCTGACCGCTGGTCGAACGTTGTTGGTATTTGGCCTGCAATGAGTTTGATTTTCGGTATGTGTCGTGGATGACGAAAGCAACACATTTGACCCGGTAGAAAAGGAAGACTCTTTGCGCGCGGAGTCTCAATCCTGGGACACCTCGCACGTCGTACCTGCACGGTTCGATGACATTCCTGTTATCGACGTAAGCAAATATTTCGAATCCGGCAGTGATGATTCGTTGGAAGAGGCTGCAGATCAACTTGGGGACGCCAGTCGCCATGTGGGTTTCTATTCGCTGGTCGGACACTCGGTTCCCAATAGTGTGGTTAGTGACGCTTTCGAACAAACCAGGCGCTTTCACGAACTGCCGTTACAAAGCAAGAATTCGTTGCTCATGGACCAGCCCGCATCGCGCCTCAAAGGCGCCGGATATCTGCCGATCAAGAACAGGAAATTGCCGCATCGGGCCAGAGGTAACGAAAATGAGGCATTTATCGTTAAGCGGGATCGCGACATAGCACTGTCGGACAATCCGTGGCCCGATGAGAATCTTCTGCCAGGCTTCACAAGCAGCGTTGGAGAATATGTCGATCAACTGGAAGCATTGGCACTCAGGCTGTTGCCGATCTACGCTCGAGCGCTAAAGGTGGATAAGAATTTCTTTACGCCGGCGTTTACCGCTCCATTTATTCGCCTGAGAATGTCGCATTACCCGGTCATGCCGCACGGTGACGCCGATCAATTCGGTATTGCTCCGCACGTAGATACCACGTTCTTCACACTCCTGACTCAGGATAGCGCAGGTCTGTGTGTGTTTAGCGAAAAACGTCGTCGCTGGATCTCTGTACCAATGATCGATGAGGCGTTCATCGTTAATACCGGCGAATTACTAAAACACTGGAGCAATGACGAATTCATCAGCGCAAAACATTTCGCGAACAACAATTTCGGCAACGTCTCCCGCTATTCGATCCCGTTCTTCTTTAATGCAACGACAGATTACAAAATGACCTGCATCCCGAGCTGTTGTGGCCCGGATCGCCCGGCCAAATATCCGACAATCTCCTATGCACAGAGCCAGGGCGTGACGCAGGGAGAGTAGTTGCTCACAGTAAAAGCTGCAGTTTGATCGACAACAGTCTCAGCTCATGTTGATATTGAATTTGGTGACTAACCGCGGTGGGATCAATGCTCAGGAAAATACATCTCTATGCCGGCATGCTGGGACTTGTCGTCTTCGCTTTGCAGGGTCAATACATGGACCTGGTGCATGAGCATCTGGCAAATACGGCAGATGCACCGCGTATGCTCTATCGCTCCAGCCACATTTACTTCTTGTTGGTATCGGTAATCAATGTGGTATTGGGTGTTTACCTGAAGGTCGGCGATCAGGTGGTCAAACCTGCTATCCAGTTGTTGGTGTCAGGGGTTGTATTGCTGGCCCCCATAGCTCTGCTTGCCGGGTTTTTCCTGGAACCAGGAATGGTTGAACTCATGCGGCCATTCACCCGGCCGGCACTCTATGCCTTATTCGGGACGGGCGTTGTTCTATCGTTGTTGGATGTCTTTGGTCTTAACCGCCGCTGATCTGTGCGGTAGTTATGCCGAAAAGACGACGCCGAAATTTTGCATACCGTCACCTGATTTTTTCCTTTTTTACAGGTCCGAATGTGGCCAGTGTAAACCTCTTGAACGAATATAATTAGTGCTCGCCAATTGCCAGGAGCGCACTATGGGCTTTCAGATTTCTGCCCTTGACGTTGATCAATTCAGTCATCTTTTTGGGCAGGACGAAGAGGCACTTGCGCGGCATGGCGTCCGACGCATGATTGTTGAAAACTACCCCGGCGTTCCCTGCCGTGTTTCGTTGCGCGACGTGGAAATCGGCGAGCCGGTGTTGCTGATGAATTTTGAGCATCAGTCCATGTCGACACCGTTTAGGTCGAGCCATGCAATATTCGTTAAGGAATGGGCCAGTTGGGCAATGCCAAGCAAGAACGAAATTCCTCTCATGTTCAGAGATCGCTTACTTTCAGTACGTGCTTTTGATTCCTCGGGAATGATGATTGATGCCGACGTTGTTGACGGTGAACACCTGGAGTCGTTGATCGAGCGCATGCTCGCGAGTGAAGTTGCCGAATACCTGCACATACACAATGCCAGACTGGGCTGTTATGTCGGACTGGTCGAGCGCGCTTAGATTAAGAGGGGCAATGCCCCTGGCAATACAGGTCGTACGGTGACACCGTTGTGGCCACAGACCGCTTGTTCTGCCTATAATTGAAGTCACCTGGTTCGCGGGATAATAATATGAATAAAGCGAAATCACTGATCACGATGGCCCTTGTAATGTCCCTGGTGTTCACGGCTGCTGCAGGCGCCGCGGACATCGCTGGTAGCGCCGATTTTCCTGGAATCGGACGTTTCGAAGGTTCCGAAATCGAATTTTATGAAGTGGAGAACTACGGTTCCACGACAATGGCAAATGGCCCGGTCCTCAAGCAGTCGGGTCCGGTTCGCACAGTCCTGATCGTCGAAGGAGCCGTAACGCGCATCGTATACAAGGTGCCCCTGGGTGCGTCGGCGCATGAAGTATTCCGAAATTTTAATAACCGCATTACCGAAGCCGGATTCAACAGCATTATTTCGGGTGGACCTGAGCGATTCGACTATTACACGTTTATGTACAAACACCCGGTTGAAAAGCTGCAAAATTCTTCGATGAGTAACGAGATCTGGTATTTGTCAGCCGAAAAGACGACGGGCGATTCAAGGATATTTGTATCGCTGATCGTTAGTCCAGATAGCGGTGGCGATGGTCAGCGCGCGCGACTAATCGCCGTCACAACCAAGGCGATGTAAAATCGAATGCTGGATGCAGAGAAAATGCTTTCCAGCATTGCCGAGAGCGGCAAAGTCGCGTTGTATGGAGTCCCGGGCAGCTGGTTGAGCGAGAAGACGAGGCCTGAGGCGCCTGTTTTTGCTTGAGAATGTGCCAGCAGGACCCATCTTGAGCAAATAGGCATGCATTGGCTTGACAGCCTGAGGCAGCCATCGGACAATCTGCGCCCCTCGCGTTTCGGCGCAGGCAGATCATAAAAATGGTGATGTAGCTCAGATGGTTAGAGCGGTGGACTCATAACCCGCAGGTCGGTGGTTCAATTCCACCCATCACCACCAAAACACCCTCCAGAGCCGTCCAGAGAAATCCGGAACGGCTCTTTTTTTACCTTCGAAACAGTGCTTTACGACGGAAGTATGTCCGACAGTGTTTGGGTTAATCCGTTGACATCTGGACTTCCGCGGGGGCAACATTTACCCACATTTGGGATATTTTTTGGAGTTGCCCCCAATTCGCCTCACTGTTCTACAAGTCAAAAACGTCAAGCCTGCGGGCAAAACTCGGCGACTGTTCGACGGTGGCGGATTGTATCTGGAAGTGTCTCCGAAAGGTGGCAAATGGTGGCGACTTAAGTATCGCTACGCTGGCAAGGAGAAAAGAATCTCTCTCGGTGTTTATCCACACGTTACCCTGAAAGAGGCTCGCGATCGCCGCTATCAAGCGCGAAAGCTCTTGGACGACTATATCGATCCCAGTGAACATCGGCAGTCTATCCTGGCACGAATTCGGACGAGTGCTGCAAATACGTTCGAGGTTGTCGCGCGAGAGTGGCA
>CAYOHF010000204.1:0-4223 GCA_964403695.1 uncultured Woeseiaceae bacterium
ATTGCCGGCTTTTGAGACAATTCGATGGTTCATTGGGAGCCTGCTTCTGGATTATTATTATGGACCGCATCATTCTCACCGCTTAATCACCCAAGTCAAGCAGGACGGGACCTGGGAGGAGCCCGGCAAGCAGAAACCAGCGCTCACATACGCGGATGTCTGGTCAACTTTCCCCGAAAACTATAAGCTAGAGGGGCGGTAACGAAAAGACATAAATATATAAGTGTTGCCTGCCCAATAATTAGGATATTTTCCCGCCTGCAAGGCTCTCTCAGCCCCGGCGTAATAATCAGAAAAACGAGGAATGCCATGAATACCGAAGCTGCCGATAGAAGTTTTCAAAAAAATGCGATGGCGTCTTTTGTCCAGATCGGGGCAATGTTGTTATTACTGATCTTGTGTTACCAGATCATTTCACCATTCTTGAGCATCGTGATCTGGGGAATGATTATTGCGGTAGCCTTATATCCGGCGCACCAGTCCCTAACCGGCAAGCTGGGTGGGCGCGAAAAGACGTCGGCTGCCGTGTTCGTGCTTGTTGGGCTCGCAATACTTATCGTGCCAACTTATTTAACGGCTGGCTCGAGCCTTACGGCATTGAGCACACTTGGCAGTGGCCTGCAGGATGGGTCGATAAAAATATCTCCGCCGGACGAATCCGTTGCCGACTGGCCAATCATTGGTGAGCGCGTTTACGCCGGCTGGACTGGTGCCGCGGTGAATTTGGAAGCAACACTGAGGACACTCCAGCCGCAACTGGCGGCATTCGGTGAGGGAGTATTGAAGTTTGCGGGCTCCATGTTTGTTGGTGTTTTACAGTTCGTGCTTTCAATAATTATCGCTGGCGTGTTTCTGGTCAGTGCCGAGAGTGGCTATAAGACAGCATTGGCGCTTTCGTCGAGCTTGCTTGGTGAACGCGGTAACGGACTGGTCGATTTATCCATTGCAACCATTCGCAGTGTCGCCAAGGGTGTTTTGGGCGTTGCGATCATTCAGTCAATACTGTCGGCAATCGGCCTGGTAGTGATGGACGTTCCGGCAGCAGGCCTCTGGGCTGGTGCTATTCTGATCCTGGCGATCGTACAGTTGCCACCATTGTTGGTGCTTGGTCCGATCGCGATCTGGATTTTTTCAGTAGCAGACCCTGTTCCGGCGACGATCTTCGCGGTGTACGCATTTATTGTGAGCATCAGCGATTCGTTCCTCAAACCAATGTTCCTCGGTCGCGGCATGGAGATTCCCATGCTGGTGATCCTGCTCGGTGCCATCGGTGGTGCGATTCTTCTTGGCATCATCGGTTTGTTCATCGGTGCAATAGTGCTGGCACTCGGCTACGAGATTCTCAAAGCCTGGATGGAAACGGATGAGCTCAATAATCCGAAACAGCCAGCTGCAGAGCAGGCAGTAGAAGCAAGCTGAGCTGGTTTTTGGAATCCTTTTTTTGCCAATGACCATCTTTATGAATCGGCGCTACAGTAGTTTCCTTATGCTGCCATCGGCAGCGATAGTCGGTCTGCTTGTTGCCTGCGCACCGGTGGGACCGGATTTCGTCAAACCGGACGCCGAAGTAAACGATCAGTGGTCGGAAGAAGTTCGTGACGAATTTGAGTTCGAACCACAGGATTCGGTGACCTGGTGGCAGGTGCTTGATGACCCTGTTCTTAACCAGTTGGTCGAACTTACACAGCAACAAAATAACAACATCAAAGTTGCCGGTCTGCGTGTACTTGAAGCCCGCGCAGCGTTAGGGATTGCGGTTGGCAATCAGTATCCACAATCGCAAGCTGTTTCTGGTAGCGCAACGAGGGTATCGTCCAGCGAAAGCAACGCCAATACGACGGCCGGCGACCTGAATTTCGCGCAATACAATCTCGGCGTCGGTGCATCCTGGGAGATCGATTTCTGGGGGCGATTTCGGCGTGGTATCGAATCGGCTGACGCCAATCTGCTCGCGACTCTTGCGAGTTATGACGACACACTGGTCTTGCTCACAGCCCAGGTCGTTGACACATACGCGGTCATAAGAACGGCGGAAGAGCAACTTCGCATCGGTAAAGAAAACCTGACACTGCAACAGCGCAGCTACGACATTGTCGATGTTCTGTATCGCAACGGGGAAAGCAGTGAGTTGGACGTACAACAGGCAGAAACACTGCTCCTGAGTACGAAGGCAACGATTCCCGGCTTTGAGATTACGTTACGCCAGGCGCATCACGCACTTAGTACCTTGCTGGGTATGCCGCCCACCGATATGTCTGCTCTTCTAGGGGCGGGGAGTATTCCGCTTATACCCGAGAAAATCCTGGTCGGCGTACCGGCGGACCTTGTGCGGCAACGCCCCGATGTGCGCCGGGCGGAATTGTCTGCGATGGCGCAAAATGCGCAGGTTGGTGTTGCCAAGGCTAATCTGTACCCAAGCTTCAGTATCGCCGGGTCGTTGGGCCTTGCCGCCGCGGGTGGTACGGATACGACACGGACTGGCGACAGCGGCATTGGCGAATTATTTCGCTCCGAGAGCCTGACCTATTCGATCGGACCCTCTTTCGTTTGGCCATTTCTCAACTATGGCCGGATTAAGAATAATGTGCGTGTTCAGGATGCCCGCCTGCAACAGGCATTGATCCAGTACCGGGAGACCGTTATTCAGGCCGCGCGCGAAGTGGAAGATGCGATGGTTTCTTATGTTGGCAGTCAGCAACAGGATGAAATACTGACGGCAAGCGTGATATCGGCCAAACGCTCGACGGATTTATCCATGCTACGTTACAAAGAAGGTTTTGCGGATTACCAGCGTGTCCTCGATGCACAGCAGAGGTTGTTCGGGCAACAGCAGCGCTACGTGGCCAACAAAGGTGCGGCGGTACGTAGTATCGCGGCGGTCTATCGTGCGCTTGGCGGCGGCTGGCAAAATCACAGTGGCGGGTTTGTTGATGAGGCAACCCGAATTGAAATGGAGCAACGAATTGACTGGGGTGAAATGTTAGAAACAGATCGTGCCAGCATCATTGAAGACAATGTCGAACGAAACAGAGAATAAAAAAACCGAAGCCACGGAAGATGTGGCAGTTGCCAAAGAGCCGATGGATCCGGTACGAAAGTGGACCCTGATCGTGTTGGGTGCCTGTGTGGTGCTGATGTTCTGGTATTTGGTTGCCGACCGGGTCACGCCATACACGACACAGGCACGAGTGCATGCACTGGTTGTGCCTGTTGCATCACAGGTATCGGGAATTGTTGTTGACGTATTTGTTGCAAACAATGAATACGTCGAAACCGGCCAGGAATTGTTCCGCATCGACCCGAACACCTATCAGCTGACTGTGGAAACAGCACAGGCGAATATGCAGTCAGCGAGACAGGCCACCGGTGCATCGGGTGCCGGTGTCGATGCCGCACAGGCATCTGTCGAATCTGCCAAGGCAGGTCTCGTGCGAGCCGATCAGGATGCCGTTCGGCTACGGCGCATAAAGGATGAGGATCCCGGCGCATTATCCGATCGACGCATTGAACAGGCTGAGGCTTCAGTATCGGTAGCGAGGGCGCAAGTCGCTTCGGCGGAAGCAAACCTGGAAAAGGCCAGGCAGGATCTTGGCGAAACCGGCGACCAGAACTCAAGAATTCTGCAAGCGCAGGCAGCGCTGGACCAGGCGGAACTCGATTTATCAAGAACAACAATTCGCGCATTGAGCAATGGCTTGCTAACCGATGTTCGTGTGGATCGAGGCAACTTCGCCTCGGCCGGCGCACCACAAATGACGTTTATTGGTATCCACAATATTTGGGTGCAGGCCGATTTCACGGAAAATAATCTTGGCCACATCAGCCCGGGTGATCCGGTTGAGATTGTTTTCGATGCGCTGCCAGGCAGAATTATCTCCGGCCGGATTAGCAGTACCGGATTCGGCGTCGATGTTGCAGCGGCGCCGCTGGGTAGCTTGCCGACAGTGGATAACAATCGACAGTGGTTACGTGATGCGCAGCGCTTTCCGGTGCAAATCGAGTTTCAGCTGCCGAATGAGAATGATCGGCTCTCAGTACGCGTCGGGGCGCAGGCGTCGGTTATAACTTACACCGGCAATAACTGGCTGTTTAACGCGGTGGGCAAGCTGTATATCAGAATCGTGAGTATTCTGACTTATGCCTTCTGACATCAAAACTGCGATAAAGGGTGGCATGGACATAGCGAGTGTCCGCATTCTGCGCATGGCGTTGGCGACGGCATT
>CAYOHF010000205.1:0-4105 GCA_964403695.1 uncultured Woeseiaceae bacterium
GATTGCGCGCAATTCCAGTCAATTTAATGCTTCATGCGGGCGCCGTTTTTGAGTTCATGAAACAGCAGTGGGTTCGACCCCGGATGTTTACAGCCTGTCTTTCAAGCGGTAGTAGAGCATGCCCAGAGCAATCATCTGGTTGCCCATCCATTGGGATCCCGGAATGCGGAAATGCTTCATGTCGGCGAACAGGTCGAACCGTTCCATTGTTCCTGCGATCGCATCCGACATGATTTCACCCATCACATGCGTGGCATTTACGCCGTGTCCGGAGTAGCCCTGACAGTAGTAGACATTCTTGTTGATACGGCCCAGTACGGGAACGCGGTTCAGTACGATGCCGATCATCCCGCCCCATTCGTAATCGATGCGAGTGCCCTTTAACTGCGGGTAAATTTCAAGCATGCGAGGTTCGATATACGATTTGATACTCGCAGGCTCACGGCCGGAATAATTGCAGGCGCCACCATAGAGCAGGCGTTTGTCTGCGGAAATCCGGTAGTAGTCCACCACCTCATCCATATCACACACAGCGACATCCAGCGGATTGATCTCATTGATGACATCATCGGACAAGGGCTCCGTGCCAATAATGTAACTGCCGGCAGGATAGACCAGGTTGGACAGGTACTTTGGTTCGAACTGGCCGTAGGCATTACCAGCCAGAACGACAGCATTGGCCTGCACCTGGCCCGACGCGGTCTTCACAATCGGACGCTCGCCGTGCTCGATGTCGGTGACAGGAGACTGTTCAAAAATCTGCACGCCGAGATCATGTGCGGCACGTGCCTCACCGATGCAAAGATTCAACGGATGTAGGTGGCCATCCCGGTAGCAGGTGAATGCGCCGAGAAAGGCATCGGTGCCCAGATTCGAACGGGTTTGTTCCTTGTCCCACGCTTCATATTTGTAGGGGAAGTTATGCCTGGCTCGCTCCTCAACGTACTCATCGATATAGGCGAGTTGCCGCGGCTTCAGCGCAGTCTCAACAAAACCGCTTTTGAGATCACAACTAATGCCGTATTTCTCCACGCGGTCGTAGACAATGTCGTTGCCGCGCCACTTGAGATCCCACAGCATGTCAGCGATTCCGTCGCCGTGTTGCTTGCGAATTTTGCCCAACCCGCTAATGCCATTGATCAATTGGCCGCCATTTCTACCGGATGCGCCCCAGCCAACGCGGTTGGCCTCAATGAGCGCCACTGAATAGCCCCGCTCGGCGAGCGTCAGCGCCGTAGCAACGCCGGTAAATCCGGCGCCAACCACGCAGACGTCCACCGATTTGCTGCCTTCGAGCAGCGGGTAATCGGTGATTTCATTGACCGAGGCAGCGTAATACGAGCTTGTATGTTCTTGTTTCTGATTAATTTCTTTCATTTTTATTCACAAATGCCATGTTCTGATTTTATTTATATCAACTGATCGGTATAATAACATTGTAATTTGCTCAATGAACACGGGTCAAGTCCCGCAGAGAGGAAAAAGAGCGTGCCCAAAATCGTCGATCACGATGCCCAGCGGGTGAAATTCGCACAAGCGACCATGAATCTCATTGCGCGGCAAGGTTTAGAGGGTGTGACTATGCGGGCCGTCGCCGTCGAGGCGGGTCTGTCATACGGCTCGCTTTTCCACTACTTCAGCTCCAAGGACGAATTGCTGATGCATGCCGTTCGTCACCTGATGTCTCTGCAGACGCAGCGGGTGAACAACTACAGCAGCCAGTACTCAGGTCTGAAAGCGCTGGAACATTTGTTGTGTGACGATGCCATCATCAACGAGTCTTCCAGGGATTCCTGGTTGGTGTGGCTTACTTTTCTTTACCGGGCCGCCTTGCAGTCAACTTTCGCGGATATGAATGCGGAATTGATTGACGGCTGGCTGGAGCGAATCAAGCGATTGCTCGAAGACGCGCAGAATGCGGGCGAGATTCGTGCGGATATTGATGTCGGATTCGAGGCGACAGCGGTTTGGGCATATTCAGCCGGCATCGGTCAACTGGGTCTGCTGCATCCCGAGATCTTGTCGCCTAAGCTGCAAAAGGATCTGATTTCAGCTTACCTTGTGAAACTGGGAGCTGATTGAGTCGTTGCGACATTAATAACCGGCTCGCCGAATTTGCGCTCAGATCTGTTCCATGGCGAGATCTGCTGCCCTCGCCCCTTCGTTGAGCGCTCGCGTATGACTCATATAGCCGCTAAGTTCTGAATGACCAAACTGAATGCGACCAAATCCCTTTTTCACGGTATCTTTCGGCGCGTCTTTACCGTCTTTGCCAAAGTGAAATCCAGGCTGCGGTGAGATGTAAGCATGGCCCCAGCGATTCAGCACGATTCCCGCAATATCCTCAACTGCATCAAATCCAAACCCGGAAAACATTCTCGTCATCTGCGCGATGATCTCTTCTTCATAGTCACTGTAGGATTTTCCAAGCATTTCCGCACGCCCCATTGCGCCTTGTTGCTCCGTTGTATAGCCAGGGTTATTGAACGGCACATAAAAAGTCATGACGGTGGGTTTATCGGGATCATATGGTTGGGTGGCCGCACCTGTTTTCATCGGCCTGCGAATGGAAAAGAAACGTCCAAACCCGTCAAACCAGCGCCCTGAAGAAATACCGAGCTTGTCCAGGAAGCGCCAGTTTCTCAAAGCCACATTCACTACAAGTACGGGTGAATGATAAAAATGACTGTAAGCCTCCCTGATCTGTTCGGGCATATCGCTGACAATATTGCGGGCTACCCAGCCGCCGATAGAAACCACCACCGTTTTCGCTTTGATTTTTTTAACCACGCCATCCTGGTGATAACTGACATCGACATGCCTGGCGCTTTCTGTTGATCCAGCATGACTTACATCAATCGCGGTCGCATTCAACCGAATGCTGACGGCGTTTTCCGACCGGTCGAGGGCAGCGAAATTGATGGGGTTGTAAAGAATCGACTCAAACGATTTACCGCCACTAATGCTATCCGGTATGAGGTATTTCACGATGTGCCTGAATATGCCCGTATTGCCGCCCGGAAAACTGTAGGCGCCCGGATCCTTGTCGGCGTCATATTCATACCTGGCTTGTGTGCCAGGCATATCGAGCAATTTTGCGGAATAGGCCGAGTAAACATCCGCACCAACACCGCCCATTGAATTGGCAATTATCGGGTCAAAATATTCCGTAACTTCCGGACTGTAGCCCATGACTTTTTCCAGCAGATCCTTGTAGGACATGCTGTCCAACCACCGGTCGAGATCATCACCGCTGTAATAAACCTCCTTGTCTGCAATAGCGCGGTTCAATTCTGCCTTCAATTTTTCTGACCAGGGCACTCGGGCGAGATTATCTTTTCGTGGATTTATCACCCACGGCGTGTCGGCCTCCTCGCCGAAAAAATAACCGGTATCGTAGCGTTCTTCTTCCCAATACATGCCGTAGTAGTTTTCCAATGGTGCCTCTACAGCTGTTTTGTCGCGGTCCTGCGTGACGAAATCGAATTCAAAGGGCAGACCAGTCTCTCTGTAAATGTCCGCGATCAGGTCATCACCGTCTTTTTGTGGCGGGCCAAAATCGTTAGACCCTTGCGGGCCATATAATTTGTAACCATCCACCTCAAATTCATTCTGTTTGGCTTCCCCACCAAACACGGGATGGTTTTCAAGAATCAGGCACTTCTTGCTGTCGCCATACTTCTTGTGGAATTGATAGGCCGCCCCGATTCCGGAAAAACCGCCACCGATGATGACCATGTCATATTCTTCGTCGAGATCAATAACATCGCCGGCCATCGACTCAGGCACTCCATCACGAATCAGATGCGCCGCATCCCGGACTGACGCCACATTGCCGTTCGAACCAGCGTAGTCGCCTACTCCGCCATAGCCCGTCCAGGGATCGCTAAAATTTCCAACCGGCTTGTGACCCGATGCATATACCGGTGCCTTCGAACTCAGCAAGGCAGCGCCAATGCCAACCAATGTCCCGTTAACGAAATCCCGACGGGAAATGTCGGGTGACAAAATTGAACCAGCAACCCTCAAACTCGATCCCACATTTTTCTTTACCATTTTGCTTTAGTCCTGATCGAGTATGGATAAATGAATTCGCTGCCCTGCA
>CAYOHF010000206.1:0-4063 GCA_964403695.1 uncultured Woeseiaceae bacterium
TGCCGGAGCCGAGCAACTGGCGTAACTTGCGCTGTGACAGAACCGGCGAGTTAATTATTATCTGCTGCGCATGTTCCGGGCCGATGTCGAACAGACTAGATTCACGGCCGATGTTCGTTTGCAGGGACATAACGATACGCTCGCGGAGCGAGTCGATCGGTGGGTTAGTTACCTGTGCAAATTGCTGGCGAAAATAATCGAAAAGTGACCTGACTTTTGTCGACAGCACTGGCATGGGCGTGTCGTCACCCATCGAGCCGACGGCTTCCTGCTCGGCCTTCGCCAGTACGCTGACAATGTCATTGATCTCTTCCCGCGATAGGTTGAACATTTTTTGGTAGGTCGCAAGTGTATCCTCGTCCATCGGCTCGGCTGCCATGTGACGGTCGACCAGTTCCGAGTCCAGGTAGCGAACACCCTGTTTTAACCATTTCTTGTAGGGAAAGCGGCCTTTCAGATCTTCATGAATTTCATCGTTCGTCAGTAAACATCCGTTTCTGAGATCGACAGCAAGCATTTCACCGGGCCCTAGCCGACCCTTGCTGATGACGCTGTCGGCAGGGTAGTCGTAGACGCCGATTTCTGAGGCAATGGTAATGTGGCGGTCCCTGGTAATTACGTAGCGCGCCGGACGCAGCCCGTTACGGTCCAGGCAACAGGCAGCATAACGTCCATCAATCAGGACGATCCCGGCCGGTCCATCCCAGGGTTCGATCTGGCAATCAAAGAATTCGTAAAACGCACGAACATCGGGATCCAGCGTGTCCATCGCTTGCCAGGCTGGAGGAATCAGGATGCGCATTGCCTGCAATACATCCATGCCCGCGCCACGCATGACCTCCAGCATGTTGTCGAGGCTTGACGAGTCAGATCCCGTCAGAGAGACAATGGGTTCGAGAGCTGAAATATCAGGCATTTTGTCAGAACGAAAATTGTCCGCCCGAGCGAGTGCCCAGTTGCGGTTGCCCTGAATCGTATTGATCTCGCCATTGTGTGCGAGGAATCGAAATGGTTGTGCGAGCCGCCATTCCGGCATGGTGTTGGTTGAAAAGCGCTGGTGAAAAACACAAACAGACGATTCAAGTCGCGTGTCGCGAAGATCGGTATAGAACTCCGGCAAAGCATCCGGCATAACCATGCCCTTGTAGCAGATCGTCGCGGATGACAAGCTCGCTACATAGGCTGTCGGGTCAATTCCCGCAAATCGTTTTTCTGCACGTCTTCTGGCGAAGAATAACTGTCGATTGAATGTGCCGCGTTGCATGCCGGCAGGAGCGTTGACAAAAACCTGTTCGATCCGAGGCAATGTACGTTTTGCCAGTTCACCACAAACTTCGGTATTGATCGGTACTGTTCGCCAGCCGGCGACTTCGAGTTCACTTTCGGTTATTGCTTTGTCGATTTCGGCTTTTACTTTTTCAGCAATTGCCGGGTCCTGGCTCAGGAAAACCATCCCGGCGCCGAATCGTTCACCGACGTGAATACCTGTTTCTTCGGCTACAGCACGCAAAAAAGTATCCGGAAATTTAATCAGCAAGCCACAGCCATCGCCTGTTTTTCCGTCTGCAGCAACCGCGCCACGGTGGGTGAGTCTCGCCAACGCAGAAATAGCTGTCTCGATTATCCAGTGACTCGGCGTATCATCAATATTCGCTATCAGCCCGAAGCCACAACTATCGTGCTCAAAACCTGGATCGTAGAGACCTTGTGCTGATTTTTTTGTCATCAATGCCTTATGCGGCCCGCAGTTCCCGCCTGCGCCGCGTACTTGTCACTGTTGAAATGGCGTCACATCGACGCCCGATTGGGCCTTCAGTGGCCGCAACGTGTTTGGCTGTGGTACTTGCAGGAAAATAGCGCAAGTCGTGTGTTAGTGAGTTATTGAAAATTCGAAGGAACAGCCGAGTGCCTGAGTATATGACACGAATTGCGATTTTTGCCACCCGTCACTGCAAAAGAATATTTTCATTTGAAACTACGTCACTCGAGCGAGAATCGGCCTGGCAATGAACAACTCTGCGATCGCAGATTCCGGATAGGTTTCACGGCCACACATCGCTGATGTCAACACCTTCGTGCCGGATCGGTACGCTGGCGTATGGCGGTGCACTGTTTTGGTGAGTTGATCAATGCCTACAATTTACAGAAGGTGACTAACGGCGATCTTCCCGTAGCATAAGCAAAAATTTCCCATTTTCTACGTCCAATCTCATATCATTTGATACTGTTTATCTGATAATGGTGCGCCAGGATAATGCGTTTAAGCGACTACAAGGTTCTGACATTCGACTGCTATGGAACGCTGATCGACTGGGAGGCGGGTATCTGGGACGCCTATCAGCCGCTCCTGATGAAGAACAATCGCAGCGATATAACTCGAGATGACGCGCTGGAGTCTCATGCAGTTCTTGAAGGCGAGCAAGAGACCGATACGCCGGGGATGTTGTATACCGATGTGCTGAAGTGCGTTCACAAAGCGTTCGCTAAGAAACTCAAATTGCAGACGAGCGACCAGCTTGATGCAGATTTCGGCGACTCCATAAAACACTGGCCGGCTTTTCCGGACACCGCGGATGCATTGCGCTTCCTGAAGACCCGTTACCAACTGGTAATTCTCTCAAACGTAAACCGGGATGGATTTGCTGCGTCGAACCGCAAACTTGGTGTTGAATTCGACGCTATATATACGGCAGAAGATATTGGTTCCTACAAACCTGCCGCAGCAAATTTCGAATATCTTCTTGCAAGACTGGATGCAGATCTTGGCCTCGCGAGATCAGATATTCTGCACACGGCGCAAAGTCTTTTCCATGATCACGTGTCGGCAAATAAATTTGGGCTTGCCAACGCGTGGATTGACCGACGGCGACTGTCAGAATCAGGAGCCTGGGGTGCAACCGCTAAAGTGGCTCAACGGCCGGACATCGATTTCATGTTCTTTTCGATGGCAGAGATGGCGGAGGCAGTCAGGAAAGAGTCAGGCTGAGGCGGCAATCAGTGGACCGCATTATTTGCGAAAGAGATACAGAGGGAATATTGTCGCGATCCACAGCTAATTTTGCCCGGGAACGCGACTTAAAGTCACTCGGGCGCAGGTAATAAGCAAAGAGATTTTAATGCGCATTTTTATTCTATCGATCCTGTTGGTCATTGGCTTTCCTGAAGTTGCCACAGCGGCGGACGAACTTACCTGCAGCGGCAAGCCCCGCAGCGAATATGCTTCATCCGGATTGAGCGGTAGTAATTCGTTTGATCCGCCTCCGGGTAGCGGCGCAACACAAATACACGTTGGTTTTCACCTGACTTCTCTGTCCGACATCGATGTCATTAGGAGTCGATTTCGCTTTGAAGGCTATGCGGAATTCGTATGGTGCGATCCGCGTCAGGCGTTTGATGCGAGTACAGAAGGGCGGGAAGAACGCGTCTTTTTTGGTGATACAGCGCGCGACAGCGACGATGATTTGTGGATTCCGGACCTCGAGCTTGCCAACAGCATTGGTGCGGTCTCGAATACGGCGGGCCGCATTGAAGTAGGCGCGGATGGTACCGTCCGTTTTTCGGGTTTTTTTAATTCAGTTGTTGCCGCCCGCTTCGATCTTCGCCACTTTCCATTTGATCATCAGTCTTTTGCCATCGCGATGGAGTCATTTACTTTCAATCGTGATGTCGTCCAAATTCGGCCTATGGAAAACATGGTCGGCTATGAAGAAGACCTGTATTTGCCGGAGTGGAAAGTTAAGAGCCTTACGGCCAGTACTGAAGAGACAGGACAAGTCAGAGATCGCGTGCCGTTCTCACGCGTGATATTCAATGTAAATGTAGAACGAGAGGCCGGTTATTACCTGGTCAAGTTATCGGTACCGTTGACGTTGATCGTTATGCTTTCCTGGTCCGTCTTTTGGATGGGAAAAGAGTCTTTGGGTGGGCGAATGAGGATTTCGTCAACCGCATTCCTGACGATCGTGGCGTATCAGTTTGCTATTTCGGGGAGCTTGCCAAAGGTGGCTTACCTGACACTAATGGACAAGGTGATGATTGCCGCATTCATTCTCATCGCTCTGTC
>CAYOHF010000207.1:0-4024 GCA_964403695.1 uncultured Woeseiaceae bacterium
AAAATAACTGAGCTCGCTAACGGTAACTGTTCCAACCAAGTCGTTCCAAAACCAGGTTTTTGGTGCAGAAATGCACCTACATTTTGCTGACTCTACCCTATTTCCCGGGCTGGTGCGTAAAGCAAGCGTACATTGCTTTGACCCAGTAATTCATACAGCTTATCCCTGAGTTCGCGACTCGGGCGAACACTCCACTCAGGGCCCAGCATGAGACGTGCCGCCGCATCGCTGCCAACATACTGTACTGCAACATCGCAGCTTCCCTCCCGGTATGGCAGCAGAACATCATGCAGCTGATTGATTAGCTGCGCGCCCTGTCCGTTCGGCGCCACACTGAGAATCATACTCCTGGCATTCATCTCAATAACCCGGTCAATGTGCAGAATGTTTTTAGCATTGACTGTCCAGCCACCAACGAAATCGTCGTAGCGCAGCGAACCATTGACCACAACAATCTCGTCCTTGCTTAGTAAGTGACGAAATTCCTGGAACGTTTCGCTGAACAGGCTGACTTCAATACGACCACTGTCGTCATCAAGTACTACTGTTACCCGGTTACCGCGCTTACGTACATCCATGATCAGGCCTGCAACTGTAACCTCGCGCCGTGCCTGAGCGTAGTTGCGTTCACCGCCACTTTTCTCCGGTGGCGGTTCTGCGGCAATGTTTACCAGCTTGTCATCAACAAGGTATGACGCGTCCAGGCGAACCGCATCGAACGGGTGTCCCGTCAGGTAGAGGCCCAGCGCTTCCTTTTCATTCGCGAGTAATTCTCGTTCTGTCCATTCAGCCAATTGCACCTGCTCATCCGCCGTTGCCACCACCGCCGTCGCAAGTCCAAACATATCGTTCTGCCCCGCCTCTTTGGCTCGAGCTACCTGGTCCGCACCCTTGACTGCTTTGGGTAGTTGGTGGACAAGGCTGCGTCGTGATGCGCCGAAGTCGCCCATAGCCCCGGATTTAATCATCGCCTCAAGTGCACGGCGGTTCACTTTTTCCAGGTCTACGCGACGACAAAATTCATTCAGGCTCGCAAATGGACCATTTGCCTGCCGCTCATTGATGATCGCCTCTACTGCACTGTGGCCGACCCCCTTAAGCGCTCCAAGTCCGTAGAGAATTGTTTGATCATCTGCGACGCTGAAATAGTATTCCGAGTCGTTGATGCTCGGTGGCAGAATCCTGAGATTCAATTTGCGGCAATCGTCCTTGATCATCACGAGGCGATCTGTGTGATCGAGGTCGGCACTCATTCCCGCAGCCATAAACGCCGCCGGATAATGTGCTTTCAGATAAGCTGTCTGATAGGCAAGTAGCGCATACGCAGCGGAATGTGATTTATTAAATCCATACCCCGCAAACTTCTCCATCAAGTCGAAAATACGGGTCGCGGTAAATTCGGCCACACCACGTTCTATTGCGCCACTCAGAAAAATTTCCCGCTGCTTCGCCATTTCTTCGGCTTTTTTCTTACCCATCGCTCGTCGTAGCAGGTCAGCACCACCCAGCGTATAACCAGCCAGGACCTGCGCGATCTGCATCACCTGCTCCTGGTACAAAATGACGCCGTAAGTTGGCTCCAGGACGGTGGTCAGATCCGGATGAAGGTAGTCGATATCAGCTTTGTTGGTGTCATGTTTTCGCGCGACAAAGTCATCGACCATGCCAGATTGCAACGGCCCTGGACGAAATAGTGCCACCAGCGCCACCAGGTCATCAAAATGATCCGGTTGCAGACGCTTTACCAGGTCACTCATGCCACGCGACTCAAGCTGAAAAACTGCCCTGGTTTTAACTTCCTGCAGAAGTTTGAACGTTTTCGCGTCGTCCAACGGGATATTGGTAATATCGATGTGATTATCGGTATTACGCTTGTTAACCGTTTGCACCGCCCAGTCAATAATGGTCAGCGTCCTGAGACCCAGGAAGTCAAACTTAACCAACCCGGCCGCTTCAACATCATCTTTGTCAAACTGCGTTACCGTATTGACGCCGCCATCTTCACAGTAAAGCGCGGTGAAGTCTGTAAGCTGTTCCGGCGCAATAACTACACCGCCCGCGTGCTTACCTGCATTCCGCACAAGGCCTTCAAGTGATTTCGCCAGGTCGATTATTGCTTTGACTTCCTCGTCATCGCGATACATCTTCGCCAGCTCTTCTTCCTGCTCGAGGGCTTTGTCCAGCGTAATGCCAATTTCAAACGGTACCTGTTTTGCAATTCGATCAACAAATCCATAGGGCTGATCCAGCACACGACCGGCATCACGGATTACGGCCTTGGCCGCCATCGTGCCGTACGTGATGATCTGCGAAACCTTGTCCCGGCCGTAAGTATCGGCGACATATTCAATAACCCGATCGCGACCCTCCATACAAAAATCGATATCGAAATCCGGCATCGATACACGTTCCGGATTGAGAAATCTTTCGAACAGCAGGTCGTACTCAAGTGGGTCAAGATCTGTGATCCCGAGCACATAGGCGACCAGCGAACCCGCACCGGAGCCACGTCCGGGACCTACGGGAATGTGTTGCTCTTTGGCCCAGCGGATGAAATCAGCCACGATAAGAAAATAGCCGGCAAAGCCCATGTCACAAATGACCGCCAACTCATCAGCAAGGCGCGTTTGATAAGGCGCGGCAATAACATTGGCCTGCTCCTTGGTGGGCTCCGTCTCGCTCTTGCACTTTTCAAGAAACAGCTGCAAGCCACGCTCAGATTCGGACTGCAGATAGTCGTCGGGTGACTGCCCGCCGGGCACTGGAAATACCGGCAAAAATGTCTGGCCAAGTTGCAGGTCGAGATTGCAACGCCGTGCAATCTCCACGGTGTTGTCGATAGCCTCCGGAATATCCTGGAACAGCGCCGCCATTTCTACAGCATTTTTGAAGTACTGTTGCTCGCTGTAAATTCGCGGTCGATCTGCATCGGCGAGGCTGCGGCCCTGTTGAATACAGACGCGAGCTTCATGCGCATTGAAATCTTCGGCATGCATAAACCTGACGTCATTGGTCGCTACGACCGGTGCAGAATTTTGACTGGCAATTTGCAGTGCTTCGTGCAAATACGCTTCTTCACCGTTGCGTCCGGTGCGCGCTATTTCGATGTAATAGCGATCATCAAAAATCCCTTGCCAGTGACGCAATCTCTCCGCAGCAACGTCCGCGTGGCCCGCCGCAATTGTCTGGCCAAGCTCGCCATTAAGGCCGCCGGATAACGCAATAATCCCCATTGTATCTTCACGGCTAAACCATTCGACATTCGCCATCGGCACGCCGCGATGCTGACCTTCGAGATAAGTCCTGGTCACTAATTGCGTCAGATTTCTATAGCCTTGCAAATTCTGACAGAGCAAGACCATCGAAAGCGGTCGTTCGGCGTTATCGGCATTGGCAACTCTTATGTCGACACCGATCAATGGCTTCACGCCTCTCGAAAGTGCCTTCTTATAGAACTTAATCAGCGCGAACAGATTACTCTGGTCAGTTAGCGCAACGGCCGGCATGTTCCAGGTAGCGCACTGCTCCATTAGTGCCGGAATACGCACCGTGCTATCGACGATCGAAAACTCGGTATGAACGTGCAGATGGGCGAACAATTTGCTCACGGAAATTATTTATTACTCGGTGTCATTAAGAACGGGTCGTGCCATAGCACGATGATCGGCTTCAACGCGGTCAAATTCAATGGCTCACACTGCCCAAAATCAGGAATTTCTGCCAGACAGGGCCAGCGGGCGAAACGAACGCCTGTGTTGCGGACAGGGCCCGAAACGGTTTAGACAATCCCGGTGTTCCGCTGTCCCGTAACCCTTGTGGCGTCGGAAACCGTAGCGTGGGTAAATCTGGTCAAACTCTAACATCATTTTATCTCGCCGGACCTTGGCAATGATCGAAGCCGCACTAATCGCCGGAATCAGGCGATCTCCGCTAACCACGGCATTACCTTCAATCTTTTGCCCGCCAAAATTGAGATCAGGCAGGCGATTGCCGTCGATCTCGACATTCGTAGGCTGAAGTCGCA
>CAYOHF010000208.1:0-3890 GCA_964403695.1 uncultured Woeseiaceae bacterium
GGCAAGCTTTGTGAAGAGGCATGCTTTGGAAAGAGGCAAGCTTTGGAAAGAGGCAGGCTTCGGGAAAGAGGCAAGCTGTGGGAGCGGCTTTAGCCGCGAATGCTCCGCATCTGGCAATACCAACAAAATTCGCCTGTACTCCCCATCAGGCCGCCCGAATATTAGCGTTCAGCTTAAACAAATTGGTCGGGTCATACATTTTTTTAACCTCAAGCAACCGATCAAAATTTCCCTGGTAATTTGAATTGACGATGCTTTGTGCCTCATCCGCCACTTCATTGGTGTAGTAGCCACGAGTATGAGATTCGAGTTCTTTCCAGTAACTCCTGATGTATTTGATGTGCGGCCCCCGGTCAACGTTCGGCTCCCACGCCCCGGATGCCAGCAGGTTGTGACTGGAATAGCGATGTGCGAATGCTGTCGCGTCACTCGGTACTCTGCCGATAGCGCCACCGGATTGCTGGAACAACGCGGTCGTTGTTCTTTCCGGGTGCGGTTCGAAATGCTCCACCAGTGCCCTGACGAGTTCGTCACTTATGCCGCTGGTGAATCCCGATTTCATATACTCGCCGCCGTTGCGCGGATCCGAGTTATCCCAGGAGCTCTGCAAGGCAACATAGTCTACGGCTTTGATCGTGTTGGCCAACGGGGTTCCCAGTTTGCGCAATGGCTCAAGCACCTTATCGGCCTGGTTGGCAGGTCCCGAATAGGTACAGTGCATCAAAATGACGCTATCAGCATTCGCCGGTGGCGATACCATGATCAATTCGACGGACAATTCGTCTGGTGCTGCCGCGCTGAACTCCGAGTAAAATTTCAGGACGTCGCTGGCTTGGGAAATCGGAAATATGATGTCTCCGGCAATGACTTCTCTTTGCATCGGGTGCAACTCAAATTCGAAAGAGGTGACAACGCCGAAGTTACCGCCGCCGCCCCGAACTGCCCAGTACAGATCGGGATGTTCCTCGGCGCTTGCATGACGAAGTCCGCCGTCGGCTGAAACGATGTCCACTGCTTTGACGTTATCAAGTGCCAGCCCGTAACGCCTTGCCAGGCGTCCGAATCCACCACCGAGCGTCAGGCCGCCAACACCGGTGTGCGATACCGTGCCCGCTGTCGTGACCAGTCCCTGTGCCATTGATTCGTGATCCAGGTCGCCCAGCAGGCTGCCACCGGCAATATATGCCGTACGTGTGGCCGGGTCGACGCGTGCATTGCGAAAATGCGACAGGTCAATTTGCATGCCGCCCTCACAAGTCGATTTTCCAGAGAAACTGTGTCCGCCGCATTTAACGGCAACCAGCAAATCGCGTTCACGGGCAAAAATAACGGCATTTTGAATATCTGCCACACCACTTGGCTGTACGACAAGCGCAGGATGTTTGTCGATTGATTTATTGAGGACCCGACGGGCTTTGTCGTATCCCTCACTGCCGGTCAACAATAAATGGCCACGGAGGCTATCGTTTAGTTCCTGCAGGGCAGCTTGTTCGAGCGTAACAACGTTGCCGTTACCGGTCACGGCCGATACATCGGACGTGACCTGCAATAATGCCTGCAGTACGGAAGCGGCTGCCTGGCTGGTGGATAATGAGGCAGCAACCGCTGCGGCAATCGAGCCCTGAAAAAATCGACGACGATCCATTTTATTCCCCCGAATTGTATGGGCGCGCCATTGGACGCGTGCCGTTTTTAGTCTTTTATTTATTGTATCGTTTGAGTCCCGTTCAAATTTTTCGCCCTGTAACGGCGGTTAGTCTGGTTTGTCCAGTGCTTGCCAGCGTGCCCGCCGCTGTGCGGCGAGTGCGTAGAAAAGAAGACCTACGCCAAGCAGGCTACCGGTAACCAGCCACGATCGCATGTCTGACTGCATGCCAATCCAGATACAAACCAATAGCGCAATTACCGGGATGGTATAGCCGCCCTTCAGGCGATAGGAATCGCGGCGTTCCTCTTCTGTCGCTTTGCGCCGGATAGCAGGCAGTGCTCCTATGCATAAGACGTATGAAATAAGCCGGGTCAGCGCGCTTGCAGTCGCCAGCCACACAAATGATCCGGAAAGCGCGAATACCAGGCCCAGTCCGCCGAGCAACAGGATGGAATTACTGGGTGTCGCATATTTCTCATGAATATGGCCGAACCAGCGTGGCAGCAGTCGCTCCTCCGCAAGCGCAAAAGTCAAACGTGGTACCGCCAGCATGATGCTGGACAGGTTTCCACCAATAGAGAAGGCCGCCGCTAGCGTGATCAGGACGACACCAGCAGGCCCCATGAGCTCCCGGCCGACATCAATTAATGTAGCACCACTGTCGCCTGCTCCAGGTAACACCGATATGTAAACAAGGACAATCAGAAAGTAAAGTATGCCGGTGGCGATGATGGTGGTGACTAACGCTTTTGGCATCGCTGTTTTCGGGTTCTTGGCCTCCCCGGAAATTATCGTTGCCCCCTCGAAGCCGACGAATGCGTAAATTAGTAATAATGTTGTACCGCCAAGATCATCGATCGTTGGCATTGCCGCGGGAAACAGGGTATCCACGCTGACATATTGCAGTCCGAGTACGATTAGCAAAATAATCGGCGTCAGTTTCAGAAATGTAAAAACGGCCATCGTGCGCACACCGTCTTTTACGCCTATATAATTGGCGAATGTCAGAGCGCCGCAAACAACGACGATAAGCAGGGTTCTGCCGATGCCATCGCTGAACCAGGGCCAGACTGCACCAAGATATACCGCCATGACTGTTGTGTTAGCCGCAAACGCAGTCATACGACTGATAAACAGAATCCAGCCGGTACTGAAGCCAACCAGCGGTCCGAAAGCAGTCGTTGTGAACAGGACCGGACCACCCGAATCTTTGAAATAGCTCGCCAGCTCCGCGAACGTAAGGACAATAGTAATGGCTAACAAACCGACGACAAGGAAAAGCCACGGACTGAGAACGCCTGCGTTGGCCGAGACCGCGGCGGGCAGGGCGAAAATTCCGGCGCCGATCACAGAGTTAAGCACGAGAATGATCAGTCCGGCATAGCCTATGCCACGCAATAGTTGTTTCTTATGCGTAACCTGCGATTCGTGAAGTGACAATATGCCCCCTTATGCGTCTGGCGCGATATGCTGTTATTTCTTTGACTATAACCGCCATCGGGCTAAGTGCAACTTCCGCCCTGCTGTTATCCTGTGTTTGTTGAGGATACGAACCATACAAAGCCTCGCTGGTCAGATTAATCGCTGGAATTCGAATTACATCGGGGAATTTATGAAAATTGCGATATTCAAGCCCGTTCTGCTGGCATTCCTTATTGCTGCCGCCCATCCGGCTATGGCAGAAAGCCTCTCGGATATATCGAATTATCGCGATTATACCGAGACGTTTTCGAGTTCCGGGCAACCTACAGCGGAACAACTGGAATTGCTCAATGCGGAGGGTTTTGAGCGCATTATTTACCTTGCGTTTACGACCAGCAGCACAGCAATCGCCAAAGAAGATGAAATCGTTAGAGAGCTCGGCATGGAATACATTCACGTGCCGGTTGTTTGGGAAAAGCCGACAGCTTCGGATTTTTACACCTTCGTTGCGCTAATGCAGCGCGAGCCAGAGAAAAAGACGCTACTGCATTGCCAGGTTAACTTCCGCGCGTCGTCATTTAGTTTTTTGTACAGGGTGCTGTACCAGGATGTACCCATGGATGATGCTAAGGCCGATTTGGATACAGTCTGGCAGCCGGACGAAATCTGGCAGGAATTGATCTTCAGTATTTTGCAGGAGAACGGGAAATCACCGCATTGTGATTTTTGTACCTGGGATGCGGGTAAATAGGACGCTATTGCGCGCAACCTGCCAATCGCCCGCTGGGCGGGCTCCTACAATTCTAATTAGCAATGTAGG
>CAYOHF010000209.1:0-3853 GCA_964403695.1 uncultured Woeseiaceae bacterium
CCCGAGGTTGTCGGCTTTGATAAAGCATCTGGAATTCTGTCACTGGCAATTACGGCACATCCGGACTTTGACGACACCCCGTTGTATGACGAGGATCAGGATGGTGATCCAGCGAATGACGGCGCCAATTGGCACTCTCACTGGGTGGTGTTGGTCGAAGACGATGCATGCGGTGCCGGCCTCAAAGTTCGTGATGTTTCACCCGGGGTGGACTTGCTGCCAGCAACAGCGCCTCACTTACCTATCGCACTCGACAGTCCCGGTATGAGTCCGATTTTGATTGGCCGAACAGCAAAAATCACGGTGCCTGTCAGTGATACCGAGAATGTTTCCTTTGATGCCGTAACCGCCGAGTTGCAGGTTAACGAGAATTCCGAAGTACCGTTGCTTTGCGTCACTGGTGTGCACGATGTGGCATCTGGAGATCTATCGCTACCGGGTCGGGTGACGGCAAGCCAATGAATTTTTCCCCGGCACCAGAGCTACAAACAACGCTCTGGTTAAATAGCCCGAAGCCAATCACGCTGGCCGGATTGCGTGGGAGAATTGTGCTTATTGAGGTATTTCAGATGTTGTGCCCGGGCTGTGTATCGCACGGCCTGCCACAGGCCGTGCGCGTAACGCAGACTTTTAACCACGACGACGTGGTCGTTTTGGGGCTGCACAGCGTGTTTGAGCACCACGAAGCACAGGGTTCTCGCGAAGCGTTAAGTGCTTTCTTGCACGAATATCGAATATCGTTTCCAGTCGGCATTGACGAGCTATCAAATGCGGACAGATTACCCAGGACCATGGCAGCCTACGAAATGCAAGGTACGCCGACGATGCTGCTTATCGATCGCGAAGGCCATCTTCGCAAACAAACATTTGGCCAACACCCTGACCTCAGTCTCGGTGCTGATATTATGGCGCTCGTCGGTGAAACCCGAAGCGCAGCTCGTCAGCGTGCCGCTGCCCCGACCGAGAGTGTCACCTGCGATGATATCGGTTGCTCCATTCCACCGACCGGAAGCACCGGATAGTTGTGCTGATGACTGGCACGCAGCCCATTCCTTGCGACCTGCACGATCAAATTGAAGTCTCGTGCATGTATCGATATGAGCTTGATGTGACTCTAATCGATGGCACAACCATTCGAGGACGTGCGGTCACCACGCGAACGGCAATTGGGATTGAACTTTTGGAACTCGATGTCGACGCCAGAACGCATGCGGTTCCTATGCACAAGATTGCTGTGATTGCAGTCTTGACGCCCCATGCCAGGTTCTCCACGTTGACCTTCTGATGCAATGGTCGGCGTGGCAAATGAACTAACTGCGGTTATCTATGGCATCGACTTTTACAACTCAACCGAATTCGCGTTGCGCAATATAGTGCACTTGGAACCCAACTTTTCTACCTCTCTCTTGAAGTATGCATCGTCACCAGGATTGTATTTTTTCGTGAAGAAACCCGGGCAGTTGTAGTGACACGGCAAAACCATCGCCGGTTTCATAATTTTTACGGCTTCCAGTGCTTCGTCTTCGTCCATAGTGTTATGAGCAGCTTTGCCACCGATCGGTATCATCAGGACATCGGGTTGGCTGATCATTTTCCACTCCTCGGCATGCAATAACGTGTCTCCGAGATTGACGATGCTCTTGCCGTCCAACCGAATGTTGAACCCTATTGCGCCCCACCCTATTCTTTCGTGCGGACCAGGAACTACGGTTTTTGAGAATGGACCCAACTTCAGTACCAGTTCGCCGTGCGTAGCTTTGATTCCGCTGATTTTCATTCCGTCAAGCTCAAGCGTTTCGTCAACGCCAATTGGATGCACGTTCTTCATCGCCGTCGTAAACGTCAGACCCTTATTCCTTGGATCAAGCATCAACTTCTTGCCGGAATCATCATTCAACATCGTCTTGTTGCAGATGACGGCCGCACCTGAGGCCTCGGCTACCCGGTCGGCATGCCAGTAGTGGTCAGGGTCACCATGGGTGATGAAAATGTGCGTGATACCCTTCCACTCCGATTTTGGAATCAAGGTAGTGAGCCTGAAGTAATAGAGAAATAGCGCACCAGGATCGATGGCAATTTTTCTGCTTCCCGTTTCAATGAGATAGGTGTTGTAGAGGTAGTGTGTAATCTTCAAGGTCTGCCTCAAAAGTCCAGGTGTGTATACACTTTCGGATCAATACTGCCTGCACACAACAGTCCACCCCACATCGCACCCGGTATGCCGGGCGTTAGCGCATCCTGACCCGCCAAGTAGAGCCCCTTAACCGGTGTCTTCATACGCAAAGCGTTGGATAGCATGCGTCGCGGCGTCACCTCCAGACCGTAAAAGGCGCCATGATTGTGTCCAGTGATGGCGGCCGTCGCGAGTGGCGTAGAAAGATCGTGATAGACCACCAGGTCGGCAAGCGCCGGGAAGTAATTTCGGAACTGCGTTAACAAGACATCTTCGACCTGGCGTTTGAAAGCCAGGTAGTCTTCGCCGCGTTCCCCGGGCGCGCGGTCCGCCCAGCGGGCAACCACGGACCAATCGGTCCAGGTTAGTAGCTCCCCCGAGTGTTTCGACTCCGGACCGGGGTCATGGCTCGGGTCCTTTAGAGAAGCAAACGAGACGAACATTGACGGCGGCTGACCTTTGGGTGCCTCGGTCCACAACGCGTCAACCTCGCCGGTCGGGTATAACCAATGATTCGACTTGCTCGCGCCGGCTGCCTCGATATCACCGGAGAATCCAAGGAACAGTGAGAAGTGACAGAGGTTCGGCTGCATTTCAAGCACATCGCCCGCCCACGCCAGATGTTCGGGATCTGTTGCATTGAGCATCTCGACAGTCTCGCGAGCACCCATCGTGGAGACAACGGCACTTGCATGGATTGTCTCGCCGGAAGTCGTCGTAACGCCGCTGACGCGGTCACCGTCAAAGCAGAATGAGTCGACGCAAACACCGGCGCGTGCTTCACCACCCGCGGACGTGATGGTTGGCAATAGATGTTCCGCAATGACACTCGCACCGCCCACCGGGTAGAACGCACCAGCCAAATAACACCCAATCACCGTGGCATGCATTGCGAAACTGGCCTCACTGGGACGGCCGCCGAAGTCGCCCCATTGCGCAGCGAGAACGGCGGCGAGTTCGGCATTGTTAGTGATCTCGCTTAACACTTCAGCGGTCGTACGCCCACACCAACGATCAATTGCGTCGCGCTTCCACCAGGACCAGCCTTTGCCCAGCGCTTCCGGCATGGCACGGGCATGCATGACCGTCATCGCTGCGTCGTGGCCGCGCTCCATCGCGTCAAACCATGCGTCGATCGCTTTCGTATCGCCTGGAAAACGTTCCTTGAGATCGAGTTTCTTCGCTTCGGCAGGGCGCGATAGCCGTAACGGCGCGGCCTCGCCAATATGCAGCGTGTCGTAGACGGGCCCCATTGGCGCCATTTCGATCGGCGAGTCCGTTAGCCAGTCGAGGATGACCTGTTCGGACTCTCCAGGCGTGAACCCGCCCAGATAGTGCAGTCCGACGTCCCACCTGAAACCATCGCGAGA
The DNA here is from genome assembly GCA_964403695.1 of uncultured Woeseiaceae bacterium. Lineage (GTDB taxonomy): Bacteria > Pseudomonadota > Gammaproteobacteria > Steroidobacterales > Woeseiaceae > SZUA-117. The sequence continues at coordinate 3,544 of CAYOHF010000209.1, forward strand.
GAAACTATGCGTCAGGCCACCGAGCACGTCGTATTGCTCGAGCAACAGAACTCGCTTGCCCACACGCGACAGTGCGGCGCCAGCTACCATGCCGCCCATTCCTGATCCAATGACGATAACGTCCCAGGAGGATTTGGTCATTGCCCTTCTCTCGGTTCCGATGGCGTCGGCGCTTTATGGAGCTAGCGACACTCTTCAGGACGCGATGACCGTCCCGGCGAAGTCGTCGCCCCCGCACCGGAGTGAGTATTTCGACTAATACAGCTTTGCAAAATTCCGGGCGCCGAACAATTTGTGGAAGTACGTATAT
>CAYOHF010000210.1:0-3831 GCA_964403695.1 uncultured Woeseiaceae bacterium
TCAGGGCATTATGCCAATTGGGAATGGGTGCCAATAGCGGCAGGATGCCGCTCCCACGATCTCTATCCGCCCTGCAGCAATTCCTGCAGCTCAAGGAGACCGTTGTGCCAGCGATCCTCGGAGCGTCGATAGTCTTCCTGCCAGTCTTCAGTCGCGGGTATACCTGAAACCGATACGGACAAGCGTGTTTTGTTCTTGGCCTTAAGAAGCGAAAACTCGATCGTCGCGGGACCGCTGGCGAGCAATTCATCACCTTCGCGTAAAGCTACGACCATGCGCATACGCCACGGCGGCAGGAAGATATCAATTCGGCCAGACAAGTCGCCGCCATCGCGAAGCGACAATGCAAAGCGACCGCCAATTTGTGGCGAAAAATCTCCGTCCGTGGCAAGCCAGCGTTTAATCCATTCAATGTCAGTAATGGCTGTCCAGACATCATCCAGTTCTGCCACGATATCAATATCTTCCCGATGGCTGCGGGTAACATTATCCGGTTGCTGAAAGATGCCGGTTTTGTTGGGGTCGGGTTTTTTCGCAGGCGCAACGGGTGCTGCCGCGGTCTTTTGTTCCGGGTAGGAGATGAGATGCATATCCCGTTGTGGAAAAGGAATGGTGATTCCCGCATCACGGAATTCCTTGTTAATTTCAAAGTTGAGGTCGCTTTGTACTGAAAATCGTCGGTCAATTCGATCAATGCGAACGCGCAGTTCGAAATCGAGCGAGCTGTCGCCGAAACCCCAGAACAATGCACGCGGTGCCGGTGCGCGTCCGTCAGTGATCACTTCAGGATGTGCGCAAGCTACTTTTTCCAGAATTTCGCGCGCCTTTTCAACGTCCGAACCGTAAGCGACACCGACGGTAACTCGCAGCCGTCCATAGGTATCGCGCAATACCCAGTTGGTGACCCGGCCGGAAATGAGTTCTGAGTTCGGTACCAGCACGTTCTGGTTGTCGAGCGTTTCAATTTCAGTTGCCCTGATGCGAATCCTGCGAACGTAACCTTCGACATCGCCAACTGATACAAAATCGCCGGCTCTGATCGGTCGTTCGAACAGCAGTATTAATCCCGAAACGAAATTATTCGCGATTTCCTGCATGCCGAAACCGAGGCCGAGTGCCAGGGCACTGCTGACCCAGACCAGGCCGCCAAGGTCGACACCCGCCTGTGTCAATCCGATCAACACAGCGAGAATGAAGCCGACATAGCCGAAGAGGGTGGTTAGTGCTTCACGGGCGCCACGCTCAGTAACAATATGCTGCAGCCAGCGCCGATCGATCCAGCGCTTCGTCCAGCCAATAATGACGATGAGCCCGGCGAAGACCAGCATTCCGCCAATAATATCCAGCGGTACCAGTTGAATATTGCCGACTGATCCACCGAGGACGACCAGATCGACCAGCGACTCGAGCGTCGTGCCGGCCTGATCCCAGACATAAATAAGGTAGACGACGAAGCTGATCCAGATCACGAGGTCGGCGACCAGTTGTACCACGCCGAACCCGGTGCGCGAGGCTCTTGCGCTGACGCCAAGGGTGCTGCGCCAATGCGCGGCACCGGGCGTTTCCTCGTTCATCAGGTAGTCGAAGGCGGCAAAGACCACCCACAGCAATATCCACAATACTGAAAGCGCCAGTGCGGTCCGGGTAACACCATGTACCAGGTAACCGGCAAAATTCTGGTAACCGAGGAGTAGGGCAAAGATGCCGACAACAAGCGCTATTGATCCCGAATAGCGAATCAGGCGCACACGTCCCTGGACGCCCGGTATGCGACGCAAGTATGCCAGGACGGATAGCAGCGACGCTGCGACGAGAAAGGTCATTGTCGCCCTGCCGCTGACATCGGGATCGACATTTCGAATCGCCAGCCAATTTGTACCAAGAACGACGAAGCTGGTGACGAGCGTCAGTGTGAAAAGACGCAAACGCAGGCGTAATGGAGCGACGTGATCCGGAATCAATCCTTTGACGCGTGCCGACGGCGACAAAGGACCCGTCGCCCAGTCGATGACAACGCAACTCACGCCGAACAAAAAGATTCCCGCCGCAATTCTCACGACAGAGAACTCGAGGCTCGGTTCGCTCAACGACAGCATCAACACAGAGAAAAGCGCAATGCCCTCTAATAGCAACGGCGAGTACTGTGCGAGCGGCTTCGGAAACAGGTATTTCATTTGCGGCGCCGCATCCTTGCCGCCGGCGACTGCAAACCATCGATTAAATCGCTGCCTGAAGAAGAGGCCAACCGCTGCCGCGATACTGCCGACTATGATTAAGAGCCAGAATAGGGAAAACGGCGTAACGCCCTCATTCAGAGTGAGTTCGACGGAGCCACGCATACGCGCCGGCCATGCTTCAATCCGCTGTGGCAGTTCGGTAAACAAAACGAAGACAGATTTGCTGCGATTCGAAAGATACTGTTGCGCCAATTGATTCTGACGCTCGGTAATGCGCGCGAGCAACTCTTCCGTGTAGTCTTTGGTGCTGTTGCATTGCGCCTGTCGCGCTTTCATCTCGTCGAGGAGTCTGAGAATCTCATTGCGTTGATCGAAAACGGCAGGCGCGACGTCAGCATCGACGTCCTTAAGTGGTTCGAAGCGAGCTTCCAGCCGGGCACGTTCTGTACTCGTTTCCTCCAGGCAAACACTGGTCGCGGCGTCCAGGATCGCCACCATTGATCTGGCTGTCGACAGGAATTGAGAGTCGATAGTCTCCACGCCGAGCTGGTCGCGCAACCGGTCAAGCTGCCCGCTGGCAGCGATAGGGTCGAAAACAGCATCATCCTGGGCGATCGCAGGTGTGGCGCCGAACAGAACGAGCGCCAGTAGGGTCGGTATAGAAGGCCACCATAGAAAGATACGGTGAATGATCGATGAGCCTTCAGTCATTTGAGGTTCCGCGCAGAAGTTTGCTGGATTATACAGACTTGTTGAGCCACAAAAAATGCGGAGGCCGGCAAGCCGACCTCCGCACGTGTTGTACTAACTGTTTTTGTCTAGTCGCGGCTCATAAAGAGACGCAGGATGTACCAGAACATCATCGCGATAGATGCGAACAAGGCCATCGACGCGGCGACATACTTGTCCTGTGGATAGTGATGCATGATATTCGAGGTGTCATAGAGCACCGCAGCACCAGCAAATCCGATCATGGCCACTGAAAACCAGGTGCCGAGTTCGAAGCCGAAGAACAGGCTGCCAACGATTGCGACCAGAGCGAGCATGCCGATCCAGACCAGCATTCCTCGCAGGAATGAAAAATCCTTGCCAGTGATCATCGCCGTTGCAACCAGGCCAACGCTACCAAGAATCGTTACTCCCGCTGCGCTGTCGATGATGCCAGGTTCCTTCATGTATGCCATGTAAAGCATTGGCGCGAAGATCAACGCCTCGATCATCACAAAAAATGCGAACGCAGCGTACTGTGCGTTTTTCGACTCAAGACGGTGAGCGACATGCGTCGCGCCCCAGCTCGCCAGGATGAAAGCACCAAACACCATGAACCAGTTGTTGAGCATTGGTCCGGCGATTGCGGCCGCGATGCCGGATTGGAACAAATACACCTCGATCGCTGCGAATGCGAGAATCGCGCCAACGACGTGTGCATAACATTTCCAGATAAAACTCGAGCGATCTGAAGCTGAAAGCTCAGATACGGGCGCCAGGTAATTGACGTTGTCGTTCATCCTGCATACTCCTGCATGTAATCGAATGGTGCTAATAATAGCATGTTTGACTGCTTGACCAGTGAACTGGTTCCATAAATGATGTAGTCGCAAAGAGCGGATATAGGTCCGTTTTCGGCGAGATCAACAGCCCGTTGTGAGCATTT
>CAYOHF010000211.1:0-3813 GCA_964403695.1 uncultured Woeseiaceae bacterium
AAGGGCCGCATTACGACGATTGGCTCGATAGCCGGCACGTTGTCAGGGCCTATGTATGGCCCTTACAGCATGAGCAAGTTCGCGATGGAGGCTTACACCGATGCGCTGGCGCCGGAAATGGAGCGCTTTGACGTGCAGGTCAGTGTGATTGAGCCGGGTAACTACCGATCGGATATCAGCAAGACCGGTCGTGAGCGTTCGGGCAGCCTGGACGCGGCGAAATTGAATTCACCGTACGTCGAGGAATACCAGGCAAGGCTCGAGGGTTCGGCCGACAGGAGCCAGTACAAGGATCCTGACGAGGTCGCGGACGCTGCAATGCATGCCTTGTTCGCCGATGACCCCAAAGCACGTTACATGGTGGTGCCGAATCGCGAAGAGGCGACCCGGACGATTAGTACTGCCATACGGCGGATGGTGCAACAGAACGAACGGCAGGAGCATGCGTTCAGTCGCGAAGCGCTGATTGGCATGCTTGATGAGGCGATGGCCGGGGGTGGGGAGTAGTTAGAATCGCGCTCTGGGAGTTGATCGTTTGCGTCAACCCCCTTCGCGGCCAAAGCCGCTCCCACATATTTTCGCGGGGGCTGGCAGAGCGCTTCTATTGGCACATTCGGTGGGAGCGGCTTTAGCCGCGAATGGGACGGTGTGCGGCAGCTCGCCGATGGGCGCGACGGCCCAATTCCCTACGATCGCTTTCTCCTCATTCTGCCCATGATCAGGGTTTTTGCCGAGCGTCCTGCTGGCCTATTCTCAGGCCATGACAAACATCCTCACCAGCCAGATATTCACTGCCTGCGAACAAGCCAACCTGGTCGTTTTTTGGCCTCGCTGTGACACTACCGGCAGCGGCGGCTAATTACGTTGAAAAAGAGAATCGTCGCTTTGAACGCGTGTCGCCGCAGCGGTTTCGTCAGATACCCAGTCGGTCACATCACGACTCAATGTTGTCGAAAGAAGCTGCACGTCCTTACGAAAATAATCTTTCAGTTGCTCACGCAGGTGCGGGCTCAAAACTAATCTTGGTGCCGGTTTTCGATTGAAACGCAGCAGATTAAAATTGTAGTTTATCCCAAGCTTCAACTTAATCTTCGCAGCACCCTGGATGGCATCGTGAAACAATTTGTTCTTATACGTCTTCGCGCCATTGAGGCGTCGAAAATCTGTACGCCCATCATCGGGCACGTTTAGGAACGCCAAAATCTTTCTATAAGACGCCCCAGGATCCTTCGCGACATCTTCGAGCAATATCGGCAATACGTTCGACTTGCCCGCAGTGTTCACGAGCCGTTCGAGTTGCTCACCAATCTTGCAAGCTTCGCCATAAACCAACTGGCTTGCGTCCGCGTCAGTGGTAATTCGGCGCCCGGCGCGACGATCATCCTGAGCATCCCAGGCTTCTTCAAAGTTCTCGATGTGTTCGAAATTGACGTAACATTTGTGTCGATGCAAAGATATGGCCATTTCCAGCGGATTGCGCAGCATTACGACGAATTTGACGTCATTCCCGTAAGCTTCCAGGATTCGTGTTATTGCAACTTTCGAATACAAATACCAAACTGATGCTTCACCGATCGCAAGGTGAATTTCTGGATTCGCGGGTTCAAAGATTCGTTTGTACTGCCGATCCGAGACTCTTCGCCGACGCTTATGATCACCGTTAAAGTACTCCGGTTCCTTAAGCTCGGGCACAAACACATTATCATGGTCACGCAACCACGACGCCATGGATGTGGTTCCACACTTAGGCGCTCCTACCAAGAAAAAATTTGGATTCGCCACTCAGACTCCTACAGAAACTTCGACTAAGATGAATGCCGTAACCAGTGCGCCAGACACTCAGCGGTAATGGTTCCCTGGCACAAATGGCAGAACTCGGAAAAGTCACCGAGCCGCGATCAGAATATCAGGTATCTTAGCATCAGATATGCAAATTGGGCGTAGCAATCAGCCCGATCTTGCTACGATGCGGCTGCGCGAGCTCGAACGAGGCGAATAGCCCGGTCAAGGCGTGCGATCGTTTGCTCTTGCCCAATTAGCTGCGGCGTTATGTCAAATGGTGGCGATACTGCACCGCCAGTAACGGCTACGCGCAAGGGCTGGCGAGCGCCCCCATGGTGCCGTCACCACGGATTGCCGCAAGGGCTACTTCTGCTTTGAACTCTGTCGAAAAATTGCGTCGTTTGGCCATCTTTTGGAATCCTTATTCTCAGGCCGGATTCCACCTTATGGCACTGTCCGATCTTCGGGCCCACTTCTTTGGTAGGAGCGGCATCCTGCCGCGAATCATTTAATTCGCGGCAGGATGCCGCTCCTACGGAAAAGTGATTGATTGCGGCAGGATGGCGCGAATTCGTCGCAGGTTGATTCAGAGGCGCCCGTCAGATGCCGCGGCTGGCAGCATGTACTTGATGTCGAAATAAACACAATCAGGCTTGCCGTAGGCCTTGATGGCCTCCTCGCCCATTTCCCGGAACTCATTGTGAGCCACGGCGAGAAGTACCACGTCATAGGCGGCTTTTTCCGGTGTCTCGACCAGGTCGATGTCGTACTCCGTTTTTGCATCGTTTGCGTTCACCCAGGGATCGTGTACATCGACGTTGGCGCCGTAGGTGGCAAACTCGGTGACGATGTCGGCGACTTTGGTGTTGCGGACATCCGGGCAGTTTTCCTTGAACGCGAGTCCCAGGATCAGTACGCGGGAATTCAGTGGCTTTTGCTGTTTGCCCAGCATCAGCTTTACGATGCGCGCAACCACGTGCAGCGACACGCCATCATTGATACGTCGACCCGCCAGGATCATCTGTGGGTGGTAACCAAGTTGTTGGGCCTTGAACGCCAGGTAGTAGGGATCGATGCCGATACAGTGGCCGCCGACCAGGCCCGGGCGAAACGGCAGGAAATTCCATTTTGTGCCGGCGGCTTGCAGCACTTCTTCGGTGTCGATGCCGATCAGGTCGAAGATCATTGCCAGCTCGTTAACCAGCGCGATGTTGACATCGCGTTGGGTGTTTTCGATAACTTTGGCAGCCTCTGCGATCTTGATGCTCGAGGTCTTGTGGGTGCCGGCCGTGATGATCGAGCGATACACCGCATCAACGTAATCGGCGCACTCCTCGGTCGAGCCGGAGGTCACTTTCAGGATGTCTGGCAGTCGATGTTCCTTGTCGCCCGGATTGATCCTCTCCGGGCTGTAGCCGACGTAGAAGTCCTTGTTGAACGTGAGCCCTGAGCTGTCCTCCAGGAACGGCACGCAGAATTCTTCGGTAGCGCCGGGATAAACGGTAGATTCGTAGACGACGATGTCGCCCGGTTTCAGCACCGTGCCAATGGTCATGCTGGCGTTTCTTAGCGGCGTCAGCAGCGGGCGGTTACCGTCGCCGATGGGTGTCGGTACGGTGACGATATAGAAATTGCAGTCGGCGAGATCAGCGACGTCTGAACTGTAAGTCAGGCTTTTTATATCGGCGAGATCTTCGCTGGACATTTCCCGTGTTGAGTCTGTTCCCCCGCGCAATTCATCGATGCGCGATGCTTTGATGTCGAAACCGACGGTCGGGTATTTGCGGCCAAATTCCGCTGCGAGCGGCAGGCCGACGTAGCCGAGGCCGATAACGCCGATGCGGAGGTTGTTGAGGTCGAATGACATGGTGATCCTTGATTGCTGCCAGCCGCACTTGATATCACGAATCGGGGGGGTGGTGGTGTTATTTTTGGTGGGTGGGTTGGTTGGGGGTTTGGCGGGTATTTCGTCCTTTGCGCATTCGCCCGCTGGGCGGGCTCCTACAGTGCTAATTAGCACTGTAGGAGCCC
>CAYOHF010000212.1:0-3785 GCA_964403695.1 uncultured Woeseiaceae bacterium
GAGTGCTTGCAAAGAGGAGGAGTCCATATACGGACATTGAGGGGGCAGTGCATCAACTCGCGACCGGCACCAGGCTGGAGCCAAATGGACGCGGTGAATTGATGAGTACGACCGGCTAATGCGAGTACTGCTCATAAACCACGTCCCCGACAAGTAAGAACACCTCGTACGCTGCTATTGCCGGTACGTGCGCTCCGCAGCATGACATGACCTGGACAATCACACCATCGGAGCTTCTTGTTAGGCCCGAATATTTCTATTCAAGTGAAAAATATTCTCAGAGTCGTATTGTGACTTTAGTTTCCGTAAACGAGGATAGTTGGCGCCATAGGAATCGGCAACTGCTTCAGGGGTATTGGAACTCAAATAGTTAATGTAGGTACCGGCGCGGTTGAACGGTTGCATATCCTTGATTGACTGGTCAACCCATGCCATGGATTCGTCGGTTTGACTGGAGTGGCCCCAGCTCATATTGAAGAAATAACTACTGCTATGTTCATCCCGCAATATTGGAGCTGCCTGAGCACTAACCGCGCAAGACGCTCCATGCATATAGTGCCCAATACCAATCGACCAGCCGGAAGGGGCTTTTTCAATGCTGGTTACAAAAGTATTGATTGCTGAATCTGTCCATTCAGGAATAGTCGCTGCGCGCCAATGGTTATAGTGCCCATCGCTTTCTTTCGGTGAACCGGTGTCCGGTTTGGAATTGGCCGCGATGAAGTTTCCAACTTCATTGGTGATTGTGGTGAGCTGGCTCAATTTAGTGGGGCGTATGCCGTCAAAAAGTGGTGGGCCGAGCTTTCTGATGGGCGCTAGCGCGGCTTGCGATGAAGTTTCATCGCCGGAATAACAGGCAATCGCGACTAACATTGGTGGATTGGTTGGAGCAATTGAGAGCTCGACCATCAATTCATCCGGTGCATTGGCCATGATATCTCGGTAAAATTGTAGGTATTCACCGAGCATTTCAATCGGGTAGACGAGGAACCCTCCATATACCTCGGACAACTGATGAACCCGATATTCAAAAGCGGTGACGATTCCGAAATTACCGCCGCCACCCCGAAGTGCCCAAAAAAGATCTTGATTTTGTTTTTCCGAAACTCTTAATTGGTCGCCGTCTGCAGTGATGACGTCCATGGCAACGACATTGTCCACTGTCAGTCCGTGTTTCCCTGACACCCAGCCCAGGCCGCCTCCAAGTGTCAGCCCACTGACTCCTACGATAGGGTTACAAGCAAGCGGAACGACGACTCCAGCATCACTTAGCTTGTATTCCAGCGCTCCACATCTAACACCCGCACCGACTCGCACGGTACGATCTTCAACACGCAACTCAATATTCTGTAGGAGTGATAAATCTACCAACATGCCGCCTTGGCATATAGATTGGCCCATAACATCACAGCCGCCTGATCTAACGGCAATCTCAAGGCTATTGGCTCGGGCGAACTCAATCGAACGGGCCACATCGTTTGCCGTTTTACATTGTGCGATGACCGCGGGGTATTTGTCGGTCAGTGGATTGAAACTGAGGGTTCGTCGCATTCCTTCGAAGTTTGCATCCGATGCCAGCAGAACGTTCCCCTGAATTGATTTTCCAAAGGCACCCAGCGTCCTGTCAAGCCCGCCTGCATCCAGGCCAGTGCTGCCTACCTCATCGAGGGCACTAGCCACTGATGTCAGTAGTAAACCGCCGGCTGATAGCAGGGTTCGTCGCATAAACTGTCTGCGAGATTGCTTATTATTATGCAAATTTTTCATCGGGGAATCCTGCGGTTTAGTAAATTTAACTCCACTTGTTGATCTTGTGGCATCGTTGGAAGACTTGGCAAATACGATCGAGCACGAACTGTCGCAATGATCGAACGGCTGCTTTGGGTCAATAGCAGCCTCTCAATTCAATCCAGATTCTAGCATCTGAGTGGCTGCTTTCGGGGTATACCGGACGCTCGCCACTCAACGTCACCGGCTGCTTTTGACCAGTAGCGGTCGTCCAGAAGAACCCGCGTCGACCGCTGTTGTCATTAGGTAGCTGTCCGAGATCTGCCGAGCCAGAACGCAACCAAGAACAATAACAGCCACACGACTGTCCGAAGGGTCATCGCACCGAGGCTGTCCACAGCGACCGCCCCGCCGTTCCGGTAGATCAAGGTGATGCCCAATAACACGAGGATATTGAGCAAGAAGATTGTTCCCGCGGCGTACTTGCCCAGAATGAGGCTTCGCCAGATGGTAATGCCAGCCGCCAGATATGCCACTCCCATTATCGTGTTGTAGATGAGCAAAGGCCGGAACACCACGTACCCCGGGTCCGAACCGAGAAGCACGCTGCTGCCGGCGAACAGTGTGGCAACGCCAAATAGACCCGCGATCGCGGCCGCTAGCAGCTGCACGAAACGTGCCGACCGAGAGGCCTTCATGTCTTCGCCCTCACACCTTCCGCAGGCCAAGGTGGCAGTTGTGCCACCGCCAAACAGACCGTCACCAAGATGATTTCAAGTGTCGTCATTACTCCATCGACCAATGGCAGCTATGGGTCAAAAGCAGCCTCTCAATTTGATCCAGATTCTAGCATCTGAGCGGCTGCTTTCGGCCAGAAGCAGCCGCTCGCACTGTTGTTGTTTCTGTCTATATATCTGTAGCATAGGCTCAAGATTTCCAGGCGAAAATACTGTGCCGGTTCGATTCCGGCTCCGGATACCAATTAAGAACCCTTGTACTTAAGGTGATCAACAACTGACAAATGATTAGGTTCTTTGGAAAAATTAGGCTGTATTTATTATCTAATAACAAATTCAGTACGTATCTACCCTATGCTATTGGAGAAATAGTACTCGTTGTAGTTGGAATATTGATTGCATTGCAGATCAATAATTGGAACGAGGAGAGAATCAGTGTTCAAAAAGAAATTGTGATTCTTGAAGAGATTCATCGGAATCTTGTCGGAGATCTTGAAAATCAAATCATTCCTTGCATTGAACACTATACGCTCGCATCCGAAACATTTGAATTTCTTCAATCAGACTATTACGAATCATCTGTAGCCCCTTCAGATGGATCGATTAATAGTAAATACTTCAGGGTGCTACTGCCTTGGTATTTAACATTGAACACATCAGCATTTGACAATCTAATGTCTACCGGTAGCGATTTGATATCAAATAATTCCCTCAGAAAAAGAATTTCCTCACTTTACGGGTATGAGTACAAAGTCTTGACAAAACATCATGACTACACTGAAACGTGGTTTAGAACAGATATATTGCCTCTATTGAGCGATAACGTAAACATGTTCGAGCCCCTGTCTGCATCAGATTTGAGTTTCTTGAGAAGTGATACTCGCATGACTACAAGACTAAGAAGTTTCATAACTAGAAACAGAAACTTTCGAATTTCTTTATTGGAACTCAAACCAGTAGCAGAGCAACTTGCCTTAGATATTGAGAAAGAAATTAGACGTTTGGAAGAAGGATTTTATTAGGAAATAGCGGATGGCTAATATCTAGTGTTGTTACCCGGTCCATCTTGTGAAGTTTTTGAGAGGCTGCTTTGGGTCAAAAGCGGCCCCTCGGGGCTATTGTAGCTGAGTGACTGCTTTCGGGGTAAAGCGGACACTCGCCACTCCTACTTTTGGGAGAAGCGACCGGCTGCGTTCGGCCAAGAGTCGTCATCCAGGGACAACGCTTGCTATACGCCTCAGCGCTTCTTCAAGTACCACGCGCGGGCAAGCGATATTTATTCGAATAAACCCTTCGCCTTCAACGCCGTAGGTACTTCCT
>CAYOHF010000213.1:0-3762 GCA_964403695.1 uncultured Woeseiaceae bacterium
GGCTGAAGCCGCCCCCACGGGGCATGCGCAAGACTGTGGGAGCGGCTTCAGCCGCGAATTCGTAATATTACGATCGGTTTTTAGTTCGTGGGGCAGCAGTGGGTCCGCCACCGCAGGCGCTCAATATCAACGTCAATCCAATCAACAGTAGCTTGTCCATGTCTATTCCCTTTTGTCGTGCCATCCAATGTGAGATTAAGGATGGCGTAAGGGCGACTGGGACAACTGATCAAACCCTGATTACGGTCTGATGAATGGCTGAGGTTTTTATTTAAAAAGCTAGTTAGTTTTTATAAAACAATAGTTTGTGGTGTTTTTCTCAATTCATCATTAAGAAAAATCCAGCTGCCGGACTCCACTTTTTTCCCGGCACGCGATTTCCGTCAGATCATGGGCATCGCCCGCTGGGCGGCCTCCTACAATTCTATTTAGCAATGTAGGAGCCCGCCCAGCGGGCGATTGCGAGCAGCTCAAATCAACTCGATGCCCAATTTGGGCACCAATTTCGAGTGTATGGAATAGCAGTGATGCCGGATCTATTGATCGGCAGCCGATGTCCCCGGCGGCTGATCACTCACCAGGGCATTGACTCGCCATCGTGAGTACGGAATCGACCCGTCGTTGCTGGAGAGAGTTCCGCGAATAGCTCGCGTAAGTTGGTGACACTCTCATCAACTGTCGTATAAAAATCTTCGGGAACGCCGTAATTTTTGGTCCTTTCGACGAGGACCAACCCTGGATGATAAACCGCCACCGAAACACCGTCATCGATAGCGTCAATTGCCAACGCGACAAACGCCATATTGAGCGCCGCCTTGCTGGTGTCGTACCAGTATCGCGCGGGCGGTCCGACGCCGCCCTTCTGACGTCCGTGTCTTGTTCCAATCGATCCGGAGACGGAAGAAATCGCAACGATCTTCTTCTGCTCACTAGCGACAACGTTGTCGTAAAACGCCTCACTGACCCTGAGCGGCCCGGCAACATTGACGTTGATGTACTGGGGATAAGCGTCGAAGTCCAGGTTGCCGAATTGCTGGCCCGGATCCCTGAGTTCCCCCACTATGCCGGCATTGTTGATCAGGATATCGATCGGCATGCCGTCCAGGTTTTGCACGGCTGAAGTGATCGTCGACATGTCGGTGACGTCGACCTTTTCGATCTGCACGTTATCGTATTCGGCTGCCAGTTTTGCAAGTGTGTCCGGCGTCGTATCGCGCCGGTGAGTCGCAACGACGTGCCACCCGTCTGCGGCGTATTGCGTCGCAAATTCCAGCCCGATACCGCTGTTGGCACCGGTGATCAGGACGGTGTCAGCCTGCGCCAACGAGCCGACGCTGCAGAGAGCCAATATTGTGATCCGGTATATGAGCTTGTCGAGAGTTTGCATTGTGTTTCCTCGTGGTTACGATTCAGAGCCATGTCTCTGCTTCGTGCCAGTACATTTACAGAGAAGGCAAGAAAATGGGCAGAGCACCATCGCCTAGTCCTGTTTTTTAAACCAGACGTTAAGCGTCCGTATGTTTGACGCCATCAGTCCGCTCAACGCTCCGTCGTCACCTCTTATAAATTTGACCTCGGCGATGCCGCCCGAGCCGTTGAACGTGTCCGTTACTTTGGGCGTCAGTTCGACGTCGTCCAGTCGCCTGTGTCGCAGAACAAGGCCGTCATCGCCCATCTCAATCGTGTAAACCGTATCCAGTTCCTCGCTAAAGTAACGCCCCGCATAGGTCGCGAGATCAGCGCGAGCAGGTGCCCAGTCCTCGAGCTTCGTTGCAATCATCTCGCCGCCATCTTTTATCGTCATGGATTCCACCACGCCGCTCTCGTCTACGTTGAACTCGAGACTCTGATCCGCGCTGAGGCTTAAGCTTGTCGGGCTAAGTGGTGAGGCTGGTTGTTTGCTGCCGCCGGGGCTCTGGACAAAGACGTTGTCCTCATCCTGCGATACGATGACGACGACACCGGGATAGTCGTTTAATTCGTACTGGCCGACAAATTTTTCGAAAGCGGCAGCGTCGATATCAGAAACAGGCGCCGTGTCCGTCGTTTCCGCAACGGTTTCGGCCGGCTCTTCGGCTTCCATGTCTGCCGCGAAAAACACGCCAGCGACATCTCGCGCAATCGATGAATCGAATGATCCGTTGTTGCTCATTGCAACGACGCCCGCATCAATCTCCGGGAAGTAAAGCAGCTCCGCTCTGTGTGCCGTATCCGCTCCGCCGTGCCAGACGCGCGACAGGCCGCGCTGCTTGTCGACGACCAGCCCGAGTCCGTAATAACGATCCGTGCCGGGCATTTCAATTTGTGGCGTCATCATTTCTGCTATCACATCACTCCCGCCGACCTGGCCCGATTTAAAGTTGCCGATCCACCGGGCGAGATCATCGACCGTCGTATAGACGCCACCCGGACCCATCGTCGCGCCGCCGCCGCCGCCGAGATCGACGCCGATCCGATACGGTGCCTCATCCGAATAAATGTAGCCCTCGGCCGCATTGGGTATGATCTCTCCGGTGTGAGAACGAATTCGGGTTTGAGTCATCCCCAGCGGTGTAAAAACATTCTCATTCACCCACACCTGGAAAGGCGTATCGGTGATTCGCTCGACGAGCAGGGCGGCCAGGGAATAGGCCGTGTTGTTGTAGTTATAGCGACTGCCGGGCTCGTCCTGGAGTGCCGGTTGCCGTTCGAGAATACGCAAGACCTCATCCCGGCTAATGAAATCGCCGTTGTCCAGACGCACGCCAGACATGAACAGGAGATTCAGGAACTCGCGATAACCACTCGTGTGGTTGAGGATCTGCCGGACGGTTACGACATGCCCGAGATCCGGTATCTCCGGAAAATGTTCGCGTACATCATCGTCGAGAGACAACAGACCATCCGCAGCGAGTTTCGTCACCGCAAGCGCGGTGAACTGCTTCGAGACGGAGCCGATATTGGATACTGTCTGCCGATCAAACGGAATGTCGAAAGTCAGGTTCGCCATACCCACGGCCTGGTGATGGACGACCTCGCCGCCGCGAATGACCGCAATAATTGCGCCTGGTGTGGTGTCACCGGCATACGGCGAGAGTAGCTGGTCCAGCCGTTCCTTAGGCTCCGTTGCGACCGGCTCAATGCGGTGCAGCGCAATACTGTAGCTGCCCGACTCATCTTCAAAACCCTCGATCTGGATTGTGAATCGGCCAGCCATCTTGCTTTCAAACCGGATTCGCTCGGCGCCTCGCGCCGGCCCGTCGAATGTGTCTACGATGTTGCCGTCTGGATCCAGCACCGTGACCTTGAGATCGAAGTCAATCTGGTCGACCTCGCCGTACACGAAGTTGTTCGCCTCGAGGTCGGTCGCATAGTCTGCCTGCTCTTGAACCTCCAGCATTGCGGATACAGGCTGGCCCGGCATGAGTACGGTCTCGGCATCGGATCGCGCGCACCCGGCCACGGATAGAAGTATCAGTACGATCGCTGCGTTCTTCATGGTTTCCCCAAGGATTTATTAGTATTATTTTCGCGTTGCATCATAGCTAATTATAAGCGCTGGAGCGGCGAAGGGCAGAAGGTGCTAAAGGAAGTTGGACTTTTAAAAAATCGATGAATTGAGTTAATTGAGGACACCCATCAATTCAATACAAATCGTACTGGCTTTATTTGTTGTCATTATAAACCCGGAACCACTGCTGTCCTATTGAGATCATTTTACTGGTCGAGGGCTGAAGCATTGGCGCGATGGTCCGGTATTTTCGCGGACTTGGGAGATCGCCC
>CAYOHF010000214.1:0-3759 GCA_964403695.1 uncultured Woeseiaceae bacterium
AGTAACTATCGAAACGGTGAATTTTGCGTTGGGACATGCAATGGTGCCGGTGTAATCATTCTTAACATTCTGGCCAGATTCTGGCCAGAATGTTAAGAATGATTACACCGGCACCATTTACTCGCTTGACAAAAATCGGCTACCGACTCCGATAGATTGACAAGGCTGTTACGCGATACCAGGCCAGCTCGTCTTGCCTGTTTTACTTCCAGAGCGCTTGACCACGTGTTTGCGCCTAGAACGATTGATGAAAACTTAGTTGAATCTGGCCCTTCTTAACGTCGTCACTATACTGGTGCATATAACCACCCTGCACACGCAAGGAATCGCTGATGCTGTAGCCGAGTGCCCCATACAAACGGTTGCGATCGAATGTGTTGACCGTGCGCCCATCACCAATGTCGCGCTCACCGTTGATGAAGACCTCGTTATACAGGGCAACGTAGTACGTACCAGCACTAATGGAGTCACGATTCAGGGGCACATCCATAAATAGCGCGTAGCGAAAGCGGGTACGGAAGTCCTGGTCATCTACCCAGCGTTGTTCGAATCTGAAGCGGTGACGAAGATAAACGCGTGAACCGATCTTTTGCGGCAGCAGCGCCTCAAGATAGGTACGGTCCTCGCCGCTCGTATCATTCCCACTGCCAAATTCGCCCGACGTGATATTCGCATAGCCCAGTGTAAACAGCGCATCATTAGAGTTAGGCGTATAGGTCATTCCGCCGCGAATGAGCAACTGTTCGAGGTCGCCGCCCAGATCCCAATTTCTGTACTGTACGTCACCCTGCAATCCCCAACGGCTTTCATCGAATCTGGAACTAAAAAAATACATATACCAAGCGCCTGTTTGATCCTCGTCAAACTGCGCAAAGGAAAGATTCGACAGGCTCATCAAGATCAATAGCGCCGACGTTTGTAAAGCTCTTTTCATTCGCAAGGTGTCCCTCGTGCAATGGATACGAAAGTGAATGGTACTAGCCTGCGCATCACAGTCTATGAAAAATGATCGACGCACACATCGGAATAACCGAGTTATCGGGCATGGTAATTCGAATAGACCGCATTACCCGAGCCGCCGTAACATCGCGGCAAATCTAACGAAGACAACAATGGAGTATCAGCCATGGGATTCACATTGTCAGTCTTCTTAGTTGCGATTTTTTCCAGCATCAACGTGTCTGCTTACGAAGTTGATGAGTAAAAACTTATCACTCCCGACGACGCCTTGGCGGCACTGATAGCAGGCAACGAACGATTCATTTCCGGCAAGCCGCTTAGCCAGGATTTCGCAAAACAGATCGAAAAGACCAGCATCGATCAGTCGCCGTACGCAACGATTCTGTCTTGACTTGATTCTCGTGTCCCACCGGAGATCATCTTCGATCAGGGTATCGGCGATCTGTTTGTCGATCGTGTCGCCGGCAATGTAGAAGATATTCACATGCTTGGTAGCTTCGAATTCGCAAAATACGTCGTGGGTACAAAGCTGCTCGTGCTAATGGGGCATACTTCGTGCGGCGCGGTCGGTGGAGCGTGCGAAAACATAAAACTGGGTAGCCTTACACACCTGCTTGCTGAGATACGGCCGGCCGTCGAGATAGTTCAGCAAAGGCATCCAGAGGAAAACATTTGCCTGGCGCCGCACGTCGATGATATTTCGGAGGAAAATGTGCGCCGCACGGTACGTGACATTCGCGAGAAGAGTCAGATCATCAATGATCTCGAGTCTGAAGGCCGGCTCAAAGTCGTCGGGGCAATGTATGACATCAGTACAGGTGAGGTACGTTTCCTATGAGTCCTGATGTGGCTGTCCACTGGTAGGTACCTGTGTGCGCATGCTGCCTCGGAGGGTCGAGTTTAAAGCAAGCGTGCACAAACCGGGGAGGACGGTTTCTCTTCGGTTTCCCGACCAGACAAACATCAGGGCAACGATCTGTTTTCGCGGTCAGGACCCTGACAATAAGGGTTGCAGCGAGCGGATTCATTAGCTCGACAATTCCGATGCATAGGTCAACTTTAATCAGTTTGCTTCGAATGATCATGCAAGCGAATATTTGCAGTCTCATCACACGGAAAACTTAGAGCAGAACATTTGAACCTTGGCTAATTCGATAATCAATGGATGAAGGACTATGCAACGATTCAAGAACATTCTGGTGTTGGCCGACGGAGGCAACGGCCAAAAAAACGCAATTGAGCATGCTGCACAATTGGCTAAGTCGAACCGAGCGAGCCTGACTCTGATCGACGTATTAGAATCGGGCTCGATGATCGTTCCGACTGGCGACATGCAGAAGTCAGTAACCGCCCTTCAGGAAGATCTAATTCGGCTGCGTTCGGTTGAATTGGAAGAATTGGCGGCCACAGTCAAAGAACAACACGATGGAATAGATGTCACTTCGTCAGTTGAAGTTGGCCAAGCGGCCATAGAGGTTATCAGACAGGTACTGCGAAACAAACATGACCTGGTCATCAAATCGGCCGATGGACAGGTCAGCAGATTTCATGTGCTCTTTGGCAGCACCGAACTAAAATTGCTGCGCAAGTGCCCGTGTCCGGTGTGGCTAATCACGCCAGCAAACAAGCGTTTCAAGCGAATCCTCGCAGCAGTGGATCTGCGGGCCAGTCTGGATGACATGGCATCGCTCGATCGACTGATCCTGGAGCTTGCGACCTCCATCGCTCGACGAAACGAGGGTTCGCTACACGTTGTCCATGTGTACAAACTGGCTAACGAACAGATGCTTCGCGGTCACCAGATCCATTCGACAATCGTCGATAGCCTGTTAGCTGAAATCGAGTCTGCGTCCCGGCAACAACTTGACGAATTGCTAAAGGATTTCCCGGACACGAACCCTACAGTCCATTTAGTGGAAGGCGAGCCCGCGGACATTATCCCCCGCGTGGCACGTGAGCAAGAAATTGATCAGCTCGTCCTTGGAACGGTCGGACGAGTTGGCGTGCCGGGTTTCGTCATTGGCAATACTGCGGAAAGCATATTGAACGAGGTTAACTGCTCAGTGCTTGCGGTCAAACCGGTCGGGTTTGAAACACCTGTGTCGATATCCGGCGGCTGATAAATTGCGTTGCTTGCACGTGATTCTTCGGTCCCCGCAAACAATGCCGTGGTCAGAGCGATGCGCCAATCGGTTGATGTCAACTACGTCAAGCATCTCGCAAGGTTAATGACATGCCATTGATCGCGTTGAAAAGCTTCTTTCGATTGGAAGCGACTGGCGGAGCCCTGTTGGTGATGGCTTGATCGCGTTCTTTTTCTGCTAATCAGCCCTGGAGATTTAGTGAGAAATTCTGGAACGCCAACTCGCCTCGCGTGAGCGACTGTTCCTGCCAGCAATTGCCGCTTCCGTCATGCCGGTCACGATGTACGCGGCGCTGAACTGGAAAAGTCCTGACAACGATAGCGGTCTGTGCGGCAACAGCGCCGGCCAGCTTTCGAAGACCAATGATTGGATCATATTCAACAATAGGAAAAGGAGAAAATTCGTGAAAACAACATTTTTCAACCCCGGCATCGTGCTGGTCATCGTTGCACTAACGTTCGTGCAGCAACGTGCTGATGCGCAAGCATTTACCGAGATACGGGACCCTTTGCGCGGTGTCACCCTCTACAGCGCGCAAATCAGTTCGGATCCATTGACATCCCTACAGGTAGAAGGAAGTGTGTTTTCCTCGAGCGACCAAATGACACTCGGATTCAGTGCATTTTTCTTCGATGAGAGCGATTCCGTTGACGAA
>CAYOHF010000215.1:0-3735 GCA_964403695.1 uncultured Woeseiaceae bacterium
CCGAGCAGCTTTCAGCCGAATTCGGCGGCGACAACATCCGCGTCTCAACGATTGCGACGGGCATTATCGATACACCCCTGCACGCTAAACACGGCATCGACGATACAAGCGGCTTGGCTGGCCTGCACTTGGTAAACCGAATCGGTAAACCCGAAGACGTTGCGAACGCTGTAGCTTTGCTTGCCACCAATGACTTCATCAGCGGCACCACACTTCGCGTAGATGGCGGTCATGCTGCTGGGCACGCCTTCGGCTGATCACGACCCTGAATAAACATCCAACTCACTAGACCTAAAGGAAAAATCAATGCCATACGTAAGTATTCAAGTCACAGACGAAGGTGTCAGCCGCGAACAGAAGCAAGAACTAATCACTGCAACTACCAATCTGCTCCGGGACGTGCTCGGTAAAACTCCCTCGTCAACATTTGTCGTGATCGAAGAAGTTCCAACCGACAACTGGGGCGTAGGCGGCGCACTGGTTACCGACATCAGAGCCAGAAAGTCAGCCGAGAGCTAGGAACAGAGAAAACAGCAAACGAATTCAAACCCGAAATTCAGTTTTTGAGAAAAGGAACAGACCAATGACCGCACAAGCAACACTCAAGCCTGTAGCAAGCTACCAGTCAGACCATGAAGCTATTGTCGGACTTTTGAACGAATATTTTGATGGGCTCTTTGAGGGTGACGTAGAAAAACTTCGTACCATTTTTCATGACGATGCATGGCTCAAAGGCAATAACTACCGCAAGACACTCAATGAATGGCTAGAGGCTGTCGCCAGCCGGCCGATCCCTCGTGATGAAGGGATGGAGTACAACTTCAAGATTCAGTCGCTTGAGATCATTGGCGACCAAGCCATGGCCAAAGTTGACGTTCCATTGCTGGCAGCACACTTCATTGATTTCCTCGGTCTGCTGAAAGAAGACGGCCAGTGGAAGATTGTTAACAAGATGTACACGATTATCTAAGCCCTAAAGGGCGGCAAGTGCCAAATATCAAACCGCCTCACCGCCGCATGGTTTGATATTTGGCCGCCAATAGAAAAACTGACAAGGACACAGGAAAAGAACAATGACCAAGACAAGAATCAAGATCGAACAGATACACGACGTTGTCTGTTCATGGTGCCCAATCGGATACAGCAACATCAAAGCTGCGCTCAAGCAATTCGACAAGCAAATCGAAGTCGAGTTTAAGTTCCTGCCCTACGAATTAAACCCAGAGGTGCCCAAAGAAGGTGAATCATTCGAAGATCACCTGAAACGCCGTAACAATTGGAATACAGAAGAGCTGCTTCGCTATCGTGATAACTTGATTGAAACAGCGATTCAGGCGGGACTGACATATGACTTCGGCAGACGCACACACTATTGGAACACCGCAAAAGCCCACACACTGATCCACTATGCGGAAAAATTCGATAAGCAAGAGCAGGTTAATCGAATTTTAATCCAGCAGTATTTTGCGGAAGGGTTGAACGTGGATGACACAGAAAATCTCGCAAATATAGCGAGCTCTGTCGGCCTCAATCGCGATGATGTGATAGCTGCATTCACATCGCCGGAAATAGCTGCTGAAGTGCTGGAAAAACAAGCCCGCGTAAACAGTTTTAATGTGTCTAGCGTGCCAACGTTTGTCATCAACGACAAAGAGTTAGTGCCAGGTGCTAACTCTGTCGAGTTCTTTGTCCAGTATTTTTCTGATCTGCTGGCCAAAACACAATGATGGGCTGGTTTTCGCAAGCATTTATATTCGGCGTCATTTTGTTCATCGCGGGTGCCGGTATCCCATTAATGGCCGCAGTTAATGCGGATTTAGGCGTACGTCTCGGAAGCCCTATTCCCGCGGTGTTCGTGTTGTTCTTGCTCGCCTTCGCAATCACGGCCGTATTGACGTTGACCAGCCCATTGCCTTCGAAAGCTGAATTCATTGCCACACCCCCGCACTACTACCTGGGTGGCGTGTTTGTAGCGTTTTATGTCTTGTCGATTACCTGGATCGCCCCGAAAATTGGCCTCGGAAATGCGATATTTATTGTCCTTTTTGGGCAACTGGTCGCCGCGGCAATAATCGATCATTTTGGGTTGTTAAATGTATCCAGGGCTCCAACTACAATCGCTCGCATCGTTGGAATTGGACTGATGGTAATCGGCATATACCTCGCGAAAAAGCCGATAGTTGATGTGTAACCGGCACTCGCCCACCGGCTCCGCTGGCACGGATAGCAGTATATCCAAATACGGCCTGCTGGCGATGACGCGGCGCCTCAAGCTAACTCGTCACAAAGGCTTGGACGTTGAGATACACATCATTCAGGATTCTGAGGAAATGTGCGCTGTCCTTATGCGTAAGGTGAGTACAAAACATGCAGTACAACATCACGTCGATCATCGCTTGGCTTACGCTCGGGATCATCTGGGGCAGCAACTTCATTTTCATGAAATTGGCGACCAACTACATCTCTCCTGAACAGGTCGTTTTGGCACGAGTCGCGCTCGGATTCGGCCCTGTATTCATCTACGCGGCAGTGAAGGGCCAACTGAAACTGATCCATCTCAAACACACCGGACACTTCGTCGTCATGGCATGCCTCGCAGCGGCTGTCTACTATTATGGATTCGCGCGCGGAACGTCTTTATTGCCATCAGGTATCGCTGGCGCACTAAGCGGTGCGATCCCGATGTTCTCGGTAATTGCGGCCGCCTTGTTTTTGCGCGACGAGCGACTCACTAAAGCGATGATTCTCGGATTGAGTGTCGGCTTCATTGGCATACTAATGATTGCGCGTCCGTTTGAGTCCGGATTAGATGGAGCATCAATGGAAGGGGTCTTGTTCATGACGCTTGGCTCGTTCAGCCTCGGCGTATCCTTTGTCTATGCGAAGAAGTACGTCGTGCCTCTCAAACTTCCGACAGCGGCGCTGACGACCTATCAACTCGGATTTGCAACTATCATCTTGGCCCTTGTAACGGATTTTGGTGGCATTTCAAGCATCGCCCAAAGTGGTGCAGCTTTAGCCGGGTTGGTACTGGGCCTCGGTCTCGCGGGCACTGGTTTAGCGTACATCATCTATTACTACATCGTCGGCGAGATGGGCGCGATTGCAGCGTCGTCGGTTACTTATGTTCCACCCGTAGTGGCATTGGGCATTGGCGCGGTAATAGCTGGCGAACAAATTGGAGCATCTGAATGTTTTGCCGCCGCGCTGATCTTGGTTGGCGTAGTCCTGCTTAACTTCAAAAGGATGTCAAATGCGCCAGACTGAAATTGACGCCGCTCGCTATTGGCAGGTTGATCATTCCACTTCTTCCAATGCTTAATTCATAGTTTGGAAGTGTCTACCAGACCGGGTGCAGTTCATGGAGCCAGTTTCGCACCATCGAGATGCGGCACTATCGCTAGTTAGTGGGAAGCGAACTGGGAAGGGCTAACTCCCAACGTTTCCTCAAAAATTAAGATTCGCGACAAGGGGTCCTCGATTCGGAGATGAGCGTGATTCGAGTATGTGCGTATATTTTGCGTGAAAGTCTGCTTTTCCAAAAAACGGACACTCAGGCAGCTGAGTTCAGTAGTTGTTGAGTGGCTGCTTTCTAGTCCTGCCCCGGTTTGGTGGACACCTTTAAATGTGCGCGATAATGCGTGAGGAGGTGTCTTATGACGAAGAAGAAGCGATACAAGAGATATAGCCCTGAGTTTAAACGCGAAGCGTTGATGCGTGCGAGTGAAGAAGGCG
>CAYOHF010000216.1:0-3651 GCA_964403695.1 uncultured Woeseiaceae bacterium
TTGGCATCATGCAGCCATTGATGGTCATTATAATGGCCGCAATAGTGTTGCTTATCGTACTTGCAATACTATTGCCGATATTCGAAATCAATAATTTGATCCGCTAAAGGCGTCGATTTCGTCATTGATAATTTCGCCCGCAACAAACCTTCTCCAGATGATCATAAAAGTGTCTATGGTGTGCTTGCGTGGACATGATATTCGCGGTATACAAACTATAAGTAACTCATAGGTGTTTACAATTTTTAATTTTGAACTGATCTTGCCTTGGGATTTGTGATGATGAACAGTGAAGTCGGAAACAAAAGTGGCGACGCGGAATCGGTTGTCGATGATGAAGAGTCGGTAGAAACAGTGGTTCTGAGTGAACCGCAGATCACGGATAACGTCGGTGACGTGTCGGTGGAAATCAATGTCGAAGAACTGATCGCGAACATTGAGAGCGAAAATGACGAAGACGCGGCTCGGAAA
This sequence comes from uncultured Woeseiaceae bacterium, assembly GCA_964403695.1. Lineage (GTDB taxonomy): Bacteria > Pseudomonadota > Gammaproteobacteria > Steroidobacterales > Woeseiaceae > SZUA-117. The sequence goes on from CAYOHF010000216.1 coordinate 472, forward strand.
AAAGAAGTCCGCCGGCGCCTTGAGGATATGGCCGAAGAAAAGTCATTTGAGGATACGTATGCAATTGACCTTAAAGATGCCGACTAGTAATGAGGTCGGAGCACGGAGAAAATGCACCATTCTTCCATCCCCATTGCTAGCGGAAGTTTCTTGATGTAACTGACAGTGCCCCTAAGAAATCACTGTGATCGAACAGTCTTCGCGCAATGATGTGAATCACTTTTCCTTCTTTTTGTAATTCCCCCTCCACACCCAGCAGACGCGCATTCAGCAGCACGTCACGCTGCTCATCGGCGATTTTTTTCCACACAATCAGGTTGCTGCAGCCTGTCTCATCTTCAATCGTGATGAAGGTAACGCCACTCGCTGTGCCAGGACGTTGCTTGGTGATCACCAGCCCCGCAACCCTGATATTTTGGCCCGCCGGCAATGCCCCTAAGCGATCGGCGGCAACATATCGATAAACATCAAGATGGGACCGGATCAGCGCCATAGGATGACGTCCAAGCGTCAGTCCAATACTCTGGTAGTCAGCAACGATGTCCTGACCCTCTGTCGGCCGCTTGAGCATGGGTAACGCCTCATAGCAATCCATCGATGTGAGCAGCGGTAATGGCTCCTCAACGCCCGCAACGGCCCAACGCACCTTATGCCGGTGACCCGCAAGCGCTTTGAGCGCACCCGCTGCCGCCAGTGCGCCGAGTTCGCCCCGATTGAGCCCGGTACGCTCAAGTAACTGCTGGATACTCTCGTAGCGGCATTTTGTCCTCTCTCTAACGATTGTTTGCGCCGCTGTTTCTGACAAACCCTTGATCTGCCGCAAGCCGAGCCGTAATGCAGGCTGGCCGTTGTCGGTACGCTCCAGGCTTCCGTCCCAGTCGCTGCAATTAACATCGACAGGACGAACTTCGACGTTGTGACGCCGCGCATCCTGGGTCAGTTGTGAAGCTGAATAAAAGCCCATCGGCTGGCTATTGAGTAATGCACAGGTAAATACAGCCGGTTCATGACATTTAAGCCAGCAGGAAACATACACGAGCAAGGCAAAACTGGCGGAATGTGATTCCGGAAAACCGTATTCACCGAAGCCCAAAATTTGCTGGAATATCTGCCGCGCAAAATCTTCTGAATAACCACGTTCGAGCATGCCGCAGATCAGCTTTTCCTCGAACGGGCCTAGTCCGCCACGCCTTTTCCAGGCAGCCATCGCACGCCTTAAACGATCCGCCTCCCCCGGCGTGAAGCCGGCTGCAACCACTGCCAGCTGCATGACCTGTTCCTGAAAAATCGGCACACCCAGCGTACGTTGCAATACTTGCCTGACCGCTTCGCTCGGATACTCAACCGTTTCCTCACCGTTTCGCCGCCGCAGGTAAGGATGCACCATGTCACCCTGTATCGGGCCCGGGCGAATGATGGCAACTTCGACCACAAGGTCGTAGTAACAGCGTGGCTTCAGTCGCGGCAACATCGCCATCTGTGCGCGCGATTCAATCTGGAAGACACCCATCGTGTCTCCATCACAAATCATGTCGTAAACAAGCGGGTCTTCGGCAGGCACGGTGGCCAGGCTGTAGTCCCGCCCGTCGTACTCCCTGATCAGGTCAAAGCTGCGCCGAATGGCGGTCAACATACCAAGACCCAATACGTCCACTTTCAGAAGGCCAAGATCTTCGAGGTCATTCTTTTCCCACTGGATCACCGTGCGATCTGACATCGACGCATTCTCAACAGGCACCAGGGTCGACAGCGGCCCGTTTGAAATGACAAAGCCGCCAACGTGCTGGGACAGGTGTCGCGGAAAACCCATGAGTTGACGAACGAGATACAACAATCGCTGCATAACCGGGCTGGCAGGATCCAGGCCGGCCTCCAGCACGCGAGAGTCATCAACTTCTTTGCCATCCCACCACTGCATCGACTTCGCTAATCGGTCGCCCTGCAAACCACTCAAGCCCAGTGCTTTGCCAACATCGCGTAGTGCGCTGCGTGGCCGGTAGGTAACGACAGTGGCGGCAAGCGCTGCTCTGTCCCGACCGTATTTTTTGTAGATGTACTGAATCACCTCTTCGCGACGTTCGTGTTCGAAATCGACGTCTATGTCAGGCGGTTCATTTCGCTCCCGGGAAATAAAACGTTCAACCAGGGTTGCCATACGCTCGGGGTCAACTTCCGTAATACCTAGACAAAAACAGACTGCCGAGTTCGCCGCCGATCCACGTCCCTGGCAAAGAATTTTCTGTTGCCGGGCATAGGTGACAATGTCATACACCGTTAAAAAAAACGGTTCGTATTTGAGGTCACGAATCAACTCCAGTTCATGTTCGACCAGCGCAATCACTTTTTGTGGCGTGCCGCCCGGCCAACGCCGGGCCATACCTGTCTCGCTTAACTGTCGTAAATAGCTGCTCGGAGTTTCACCAGCCGGTACCAGTTCATCGGGATATTCGTAGCGTAATTCATCAAGGGAGAACTGCGTAGCTTGTGCAATTCGCAATGTTTCCTGCAACAGGTCGGCTGGATAGATCTCACTGATAACCGCGCGCGGTCGCAGGTAGCGCTCACCATTGGGATACAAAGCAAAGCCTGCCCGCTCGAGTGTCAGCCCTTTGCGTATTGCCGTAACGGTATCCTGCAGCGCACGCCGCTCCCGACAGTGCATGTGCACATCACCGCTGGCAACAAGCGGCAGGCCAAGTGTCTTGCCTAAGCTTCGCAGATGACTGATTCGCCGGCGTTGCAGGCCATCTGCCAGCAACTCCACTGCAATCCATAACCGGCCACGAAAGGCATCGAGTATCCACTGATCTGCAGCGCCCAGCTGCACTTGATTGCCGGGAGCCCACAACAAAAGACAATCGCGTAATCCACCACTGAAGTCGTCAGCGCTGAGCTTGTAGCTGCCCTTCGCTGCAGCACGCCGGCCAGTCGTAATGAGCTGACACAATTGTGCATAGCCTGCGTGATTCTGTGCCAGCGCGACGAGTTTCAGACCGCCGTCGAGCCGGAATTCCGAACCGATGATTAATTTTTTGAGCCCACAGTCTTTCGCAGTGACATGTGCACGAACAATACCGGAGACTGAACATTCATCCGTGATCGCCAACGCCGCATAACCCAGTTGTGCGGCAGTCTCTACAAGTTCTTCCGGGTGAGACGCGCCCCTGAGGAATGTGAAGT
>CAYOHF010000217.1:0-3650 GCA_964403695.1 uncultured Woeseiaceae bacterium
ATGACGCGACAGATTTCCTGGGTTCACGCCGCACGGAAAGATTTCGAGAAATTTCCACAAAGCGCCCAGGAACGAATGATAGAGGTCCTGGACCTGGTTTCAGAGGGTCATGATGCCAGCGATACCAAGCCCATGACCAGCTTGGGATCTGGCGTATGTGAGATCAGTGTGTCGTATCGGACCGACGCGTATCGAACGGTATACGCCTTGAAATTGGGTGACGATGTATGGGTTATTCATGCGTTCAAGAAAAAATCGAACAAGGGAAGCAAAACCCCAAAACCAGATATTGAATTGATCAAACAGCGCATCAAACGGCTTAAGGAGACACTGGGATGAGCAAGATTGCAATTGTTCGAGGTAGCATTAATATCTGGCGTGATTTCGATTATGCAGATGCGGACGTTCGCAAAGCAAAGACCGTGCTTGCTGCAAAGATCATTACTGAATTAAAGCAACGCAATCTATCCGATCGTGCCGCCGCCAGGCATATCGAAGGGATTGATCACAGTGACATCAGTCGCATTCGCAATGCCAAACTTAAACGCTATACGGTGGATCGACTCATCCGCATATTGAGTCAAATGAACTGCCGAGTGGATGTGTCGGTCAAAGCTACTCGCAAACGTCAAATAGCGAAGTCCCGTACGGCTCTTGCGTAGACCCGGTGTGTTACCGCGCAACCAGCAGGGTACGGGGTCTTCCAGGCATCCTGGGTCGCGGCTGAAAGCCCCTCCCACGCTACGTTTAGCGGGTGTGGCGAGTTTGGGAATCGCTCGCTGGGCGCTATTATTTCGCCCGCTGGGCGGGCTCCTACATTACTAATTAGCATTGTAGGAGCCCGCCCAGCGGGCGAGTTCGCTTAACTCAAATTAACCTGATGCTTCATTCGGGCATCGATTTTGGAATTATGGGAGAGCTATATCAGCTCGCCGCGCAGACTACGCAGCAGGCAGAAAATCAATCGGATAAATAATAGTCACCGCAACAATGTCTTCCTTCGCACCAAAGTCAAACACACTGACCCGATCCACCACTTGCTGCGACAAAGCCGGTGCTTCCATATCGGATTTCTGCACGACGCAGAAAGATACGGACCCGTCCGGTTCAATCGTCAACTTCAAAACAATCTGGCCGCGCAGCGTCGGGTTCTTACGCAGTTCCCGGTTATAAAGCCGGTACAGCGACGCCTTATAACGATCGAACACAATCTGGATTTCCTCATCGGTTCGACCAGCCGACATGCCACCAGCAAGCGGTCGGTCCGCAGTGCCGCCGTTCCCGATCGAGCTGGCAACGCGTGAAATTTCTACGCCGCCCATACCCTGGCCGCCTCCGCCGCCTACGTCGCGGCTGATGTCGGCGAGATTAATGCCGCCGCTTGAGCCCGGCGCGTTCGTCGACACCATTGCCCGCTGCGTTCGACCGACAGAATCTTCGCCGGCGCTACGCACTCGTGCCTGGGAGCCGAGATCGGCCGAGGGCCTTAAGCTGGCACGACTCGCGAAACTGTCGCGAAACGCCAGAATACCTTTCGACTTCACTTGTTCTTTTGTATCAGGTTCGGCTGCCGCTACTGCAGGTTCTTCGGCGGACTCCGGCACAATATCGGGTGGCGCTTCTACTTCCGCGAGCTCCGGCTCGGGCTCTGGCTCCGTTATATCTTCTACAATCTGTGGCTCTATGACCGGTGCCGGCGGCGGTGGTGGTGGCAGTCGCTCGCGCACCAGTTTGGCGACACGTTCGGGCAACTCATCTATCCGCTCTCTTTCGACCAGCGGAATTGCAATGGAGCCGATCAGTAGTGCCAGCAAGCCAACGCCAAGCATCGAACTTGCCAGTGACTTGCGAAAGCGCTTGTCTTCCTCATAACCGCGTGACCACGCCATAACCTGGACATGCAAGGGTATTTCGTCAGAATCGCGTTCGACGAGCCATTCCGCTTGACGATTTTCTTCGCGCTCTATGGCTTCGGTCAGATCGTAATGCAGGGCATCAAGCGACTCATCCTGGTCGCCGATTTTTTCAATCAGGGACAGCCGCTCGTCATCCGCCCGAACAATAGATTGGTTGTACTCATCAATAACGGCACGCGCCCGTTCCAGCTGCTCCGGGGGAGCGCTGTCTCGATCTTCCCAAAAGAGATGCGCCGCGCCGATATCATCGAGCAATTCCACTGAACGGCACACCTGGCCGAGAACAAGGAATTCCTCTTTGCGCTTTTCCAGCTCTGCAAGTGCTGCTTCGCTATCAGCGAGATCGTTTTGCAGACCTTCGAGAATCTTTTCGGAATCCGCCAGCTTTCCGCGAAGTTCGCCTTCGTTTTCGAAAAGGTCAGTGTCTTTGTTTCTGAATTCGAACATATCAGTCTAGAGATTCGCGACCTGCGGTGCGCCTTTCTGCACGACCGCAAGAGAAACGTTTTCGTAGCCCGCGCTGGTGCAGGTCGACATGATTTGCCTGACAACGGTAAACGGTACGGACTTGTCAGCAAGAATCGTAACTTCCTTCGTCGCAGCAACCGTCATCGTGCTGGTACCAATAACTTTGTCACTGAGCTGCTGCAGTCGGCCTCTGATGTTATCCAGGGGAAGCTGGTCGCCTGTCAGAACATCCGCGACGAGACCTGCAGGCACACCCTGCACCAGTATCTCCTCGGGGCTAACAAATATGACCACCGTTTCGCGCGGCTTGGTTTCCACCTGCGATTCCGGCAGTTGCACTTCCTTCGGTGCGTCAAGAATTTCAACCGAACCCGAGTTCACGAGCAGGAAGAACACCAGAATTGTGAACACGTCCATCAGCGACGTAAGGTTCATTTTCGAAATCTTGCCGCGATTACGCGACATCCGTTTCAGTCGGCGCGAGCTTCTCATGGAGCGTCACCCACTGAAATCTCGGAAAAGAGCGCGTAAAGCTCGTATTCGTCTTCTACCTCTGTCGGTACTTTGACGCTGCGCACAACGTCCATTACCTGGATCAGGTAATCGTAGGGAATCTGCGCTTCCATAAGCACCGACGCCGATTCGTGATCGGGGTACTCCCGCTTCAGTTCGACCATCATGTCCGACAGTGCGTCGAGATCAAACTCTTCTTCCTGCTTGGGGATCGTTGCAATAATTGCAGTACCGTTGCTGATTTCCACGCCCTCTTCGCGAACAACGACCTCGACACGAAAGCTGTCGGCACCGTTGCTGGCGCCACCCGCCGAACTCGGCAGATTCAGCTCTACGATCGTCAGCCTGGAAAACACGGCCGTGATCAGCAGAAACGGAATCAGCACCACCATCAGGTTCAGGAAGGTGGTGACGTCGATATCGTAGGTATTTGCAACCCTGCGTTTGTAGTGATGTCGCCTTGCCATGTCAATCAGGCCTCAGCGGCTACTCGCTTCGAGCGGCGAGAGAACACATTCAGCGCTTTCACGGTCGCCATCTCGAGACTGTCGATGATGTCGCCGGTTTTGCTGGTCAGGATCGCGTGAATGATCAGTAACGGAATGGCCACCATCAGGCCAAATGCCGTGGTGTTCATCGCGACCGAGATACTGGCGGACAACAGATCCGCCTTCTCCGCTGGATTCGCGTTAGCGACCGCGGTAAAGGCCTGGATCAGGCCCATGATTGTTCGAAGCAGGCCAAGCAACGTTG
>CAYOHF010000218.1:0-3637 GCA_964403695.1 uncultured Woeseiaceae bacterium
TGGGCGGGCTCCTACATTGCTAATTAGCAATGTAGGAGCCCGCCCAGCGGGCGATTGGCATCGCCTATTTAGTCACCATCGTACGTGCACCGGCGACAAATCCGTCTTTCTTGTCGGAACTGTCCGTTGTTAGAAGATCGGTGACGTCTTCCGGCACCTCGATGCCGCGCTGACAGGCCGGGCGGGCAGATATCGCATCCAGCCAGCGTTGTAAATTCGGCAAGTCAGTAACATCGAGACCGGACCATGCGTGGGTGCGCGCCCAGGACCAGTTTGCGATATCGGCAATACTGAAATCGCCCGCGAGGAATTCGTTATCTGCGAGGCGACCATCGAGTACCGTCAGCAATCGTTTTGATTCGTTTTGGTAGCGGTCTATGGCGGGCTGAATTTTCTCTTCTGAATAGCGAAAGTAAACATTCGCTTGTCCCATCATCGGACCGACGCCACTCATTTGAAACATGAGCCATTGCATAACCAATGATTCGCCCTTTGCGTCGGTCGGCATGAGGTTGCCGCTTTTCTTCGCCAGGTAAACCAGGATGGCGCCGGAATCAAATACCGCGAAACCGCCTGCGTCGTGATCGACGATTGTCGGAATTCGACCATTCGGATTGATCGCCAGGTATTCAGGCTTGCGTTGTTCACCTTCAAGAATCCGCACACGCTTGACCGTATAGGGAATTTCCAGCTCTTCCAGCGTGACCGATGCCTTCCAGCCATTAGGTGTTGCCGCCGTATACAGGTCAATCACGATATGTATCCCTCAGTTCTGCTGCAATTTTGTATTACCTGTTTCGTAACCGGGGTCGAACCGAAGTTTCGTCCGGAATCCTCGGTTCGACCCCGGTTAATTCATTCTGTATTACTTGTTTCGTATTGACAAATATCAGGGCATGATACTGAACGGATTTGCTGACGATAATGCTACGAAGGAATTGGCCGTGACAGATGAAAACATTCAGGTTCGACTTGCGGCCAGGCCGGATGGGTTGCCTAAGGATTCGGACTGGGACATTCGGCATGAGCCAGTGCCGAAGGCTGAGGCAGGCCAGTTCGTAGCGCAAGTGCTCTACGTTTCACTTGATCCGGCGATGCGCGGCTGGATGAATGCCGGCAGATCTTATATTCCCCCGGTTGAGATCGACGCAGTTATGCGGGCGGGCGGAATAGCCCGAATAACAGAATCGCAGCTGGACGGGTTCGAGGTCGGCGAGCACGTTTACGGCATGACTGGCGTGCAGCAATTCATGGTCAGCGATGGCAAGGATATGAAAAAAATTAATCCTGACCTCGCACCGTTGCCGACATTCCTGAGCGTCCTGGGTATGACAGGGCTTACTGCCTATTTCGGCATACTCGATGTCGGCAGCATCAAAGCGGGTGAAACGGTGGTCGTATCCGGCGCAGCTGGCGCCGTTGGCAGTATTGTGGGTCAAATTGCACGTATCCATGATTGCCGGGTAATCGGCATCGCCGGTGGCGAGAAGAAGTGCGGCTACGTCGTCGATGAACTTGGTTTTGATGCAGCCATCGACTACAAGAGCGAAGATTTACGCAAGGCATTGCGAGAACACTGTCCCGAGGGTATCGATGTTTTCTTTGACAATGTCGGCGGCGATACATTGAATACAGTTTTGCCGATGCTGCGAATGCATGGGCGAGTCGCAATATGCGGTGCAATCTCACAATACAATAATACCGGGCCTGTGGTGGGACCCAGCAATTACATGAGCTTGCTGGTATCTCGTTCACGGATGGAAGGGTTCGTTGTCTTTGATTACGCGAAGCGATATCCGGAGGCCATCCAGGCGATGGGAGGATGGATCGCAGAAGGCAAACTAAAGTCTCAGGAACAGATCGAAGATGGCATCGAAAATTTCCCGACGGTGTTGCTGAAACTTTTTGAGGGTGGAAATTTCGGCAAATTGATTCTGAGGAATACCGACGCATTTTGAAATTCGTAAAACACAAGAACAACGGCCTGCGGTAACTGCCAGGGATGAGGAAATCCACGATTCTTATCTATGCCGCTGTCGCTGCCATTGTTGTTGTCCCATACGTAGCGGCAGGATGGAGTGAGTTGCCCGTCGACGATGATTTTCGCCAGCAAGCGCCGGGCGAGTTCGTTCAGATAACCAATGGCAAGATTCACTATCGCTGGCTGGGATCACAAAGCGGCGAGATCATTGTCCTGGTTCACGGAGTTTCTGTACCGCAATACGTTTTCTCACAAACGGCCGCTGCACTGGTCGAATCCGGTTACCGAATATTATTGTTCGATCATTTCGGCCATGGTTATTCGGATCGGCCGGTCGCTCAATACGATGCGGATTTCTTCGATCTGGAAATGGTCGAAGTTCTGAACGAACTTGGACTTCATGACCCTGTAAATCTAGGTGCCTTGTCGATGGGTGGCGTAATTGCAGCTGATTTCACAGCACGGCATCCGGAGCGGGTAAAAACACTGACACTATTCGCGCCCGCCGGGCTGCGGCTGGTAAACGATAGTGATAGTGCGCTGGTGTCATTGATGAAATCGCCGGTTTTTGGCAACTGGCTGTGGCGCATCGTTGCGCGAGATTTCTATTTTCCCGAAGATGATGACAATACGGCGGTGGAAGATATTGTAAGTGACGAATCAATGCAGGGTGTCCCGGAACGGCAGGCGGATTATGAGGGCTACCTGATGGCGCAAAGGCAGATATTCCGCAACCTGCGGCTTAGTCATCGAGACGACCTGCTGAGCACAATTGCCGCGACGTCCGTACCGGTACTGGGCATCTTCGGTGATGCGGACGACACCGTAAGCCTCGATAGCGCAGCCTTGCTGGCGGACCTTATTCCGCGCGCCAGGGTGGAGGTTATCAGCGGTGGCACCCACCATCTGAACATTCATCGCTGGCGCGAGGTGCGTGATCTTATGCTGTCGTTTTTGCACAACAATGCCGCAATTGGGTTGCCAGCAGAGGGCCCGACCGAGTAGGGCGCCCGGCCCGTCACGCGATTGGCGTTGAATTGCCGTAAAACCTGTTCTGGAGCGACTCCAAGCCAATGCGGCATGCGCGCTTATGTCAACCGATATGGGCCCTTTTTGCTGCAGTATCAACAACGTGCTGGTCGTTGTTTTTTGACACCTGTCGGCTACGGGATTAATCTTCCTACCATTGGCTGTCGCCGGACAGTGGTTTGGCGCTTGCGCCACGCAGCGAAATAACCTTTATCAGAGGATCATGATGAAAACCTTCCGAATAGCAACACCTTGCCTCGCAATCCTCGCGGCATCCTTAACTGCGATAGCACCTGCCTGGGGGCAGGAAATGATCATCGAGGAAATTATCGTTACGGCTTCGAAACGCCCGCAAACATTGCAGGAAATTCCTATAGCGGTGACGGTCATCAATGCGGACACGATGCAAAAAGCTCAGATCATAGACATCAAGGATCTGCAATCCATTGTTCCGTCGTTACGGATCAGCCAGTTGGAAACGGCCGGCAATACCAGTTTTTTTATTCGTGGATTCGGTAACGGGTCAAACAATATTGGTATTGAACCTTCTGTCGGTGTTTTTATTGATGGCGTTTATCGTTCGCGGACAGCATCTGCGATCGCGGATTTTCCGACGCTCGAACGTAT
>CAYOHF010000219.1:0-3561 GCA_964403695.1 uncultured Woeseiaceae bacterium
TGGGAGCGGCTTTAGCCGCGAATGCTCAACTTACGAGTCGTTAATTAGTCCAGATCAAGCGAGCGAATTTTCCGTGTCAGGGTATTTCTCCCCCAACCAAGCAGCTTGGCCGCTTCCTGTCGATGTCCGTTAGCACGGTTAAGCGCAATTCGAATCAACGTTCTTTCAAACTCCGGCAACGCCTCTTCAACGAGCGGCTTCACGTCTGTTGCACCCAGCTCCTTTTCTGCCCAGTACGCGAGACTCTGTGTCCACTCCTGTTGCGCGCCTTTCGCACCCGTACTTCCACCAAGATCCTCCGGTACATCCATAGAAGTTATGGTGCCGCCTGGCGCTGTGACAGTAAGCCGTCGGGTCGCGTTTACCAGCTGGCGCACATTGCCCGGCCAGTCATAACTTTGCAGTAGATCCATAGCATCGCTGTCGAGTGTTTTAGCCGGAGTGTTGAGCTCCTTACCTGAATCAGCAAGGTAGTGATTTAATAGTAGCGGAATATCCTGCCTGCGATGTCGCAGTGGTGGTGTATTAATGCGCATGACGTTGAGCCGGTGATACAGGTCTTCGCGAAACCGACCCTCTTTTACAGCAAGCGCCAAATCCTGGTTAGTTGCCGCTATGACACGCACATCGACTTTGATCGAAGTCTGTCCACCAACACGATAAAACTCGCTTTCCGCCAGCACGCGCAACAAGCGTGTTTGCAGAGCTTGTGACATATCGCCAATTTCGTCAAGAAAAAGTGTGCCACCGTTTGCCTGCTCGAAACGACCGATGCGGCGTGCCTCGGCGCCCGTAAATGCGCCACGTTCGTGACCGAACAATTCGGTCTCGAGCAATTCCGAGGCAATCGCGGATGTATTCAGTGCAACGAAGACTTTGTTCGCCCGCGGACTATGCTCATGCAATGCCCGGGCAACCAGTTCCTTACCGGTCCCCGATTCGCCTGTGATCAGGACGGTCATACTGGAACGTGACAGCCTGCCGATGGTGCGAAACACCTCTTGCATGGCTGGTGCCTTACCCAGCAACGACGGCATATCACCCGCATCGCCGTTATCCTCGGGCGCGCGTCCTTTGTCTCTTGTCGCCTTCTTGACCAGCTCAATGACTTCGTCAATATCGAAGGGTTTCGGCAGGTATTCGAATGCGCCGCCCTGATAGGCAGCAACCGCACTTTCAAGATCTGAGTGGGCAGTAACAACAATAACCGGCAGGTCGGGACACAGTCGGCTCAATCGATCAAGCAGGGTGAGCCCGTCCATCCCCGGCATACGGATGTCAGTTATCAAAACATCCGGTACTGAATTGCCAAGCGCCTCGAGCAGGTGCTCACCGCGCTCGAAACTTCTGCTTTGCATGTTGGCCTGGCGCAGCGCCTTTTCCAGAACCCAGCGCACCGACTGTTCGTCGTCAACGACCCAGACTTCCAGATCGCCGTTAACCATTTACCTGCCTCACTGTGTCGACCAAGGGGATCCTGACCTGAAAAACGGTGCAGCCCGGGCGACTCTCAAACTCGATTAACCCACCGTGGCGGCTGAGAAGTTCCTGGGCCACCGGCAGACCGAGGCCGGTACCATCGGCCCGACCGGTTACGAGCGGATAGAAAATCGAATCCTGCAGTTCGAGCGGTATACCAGGTCCGTCGTCTTCGATCTCAATGCTCGCAACCACGCGGTGTCGTGTATTGCCAATCGTAAAATTGATCTGCGCTCGCGTTCGCAGCGTAATTTTTCCTTGTCCCTCAAGCGCTCGTGCTGCATTTTGCACGAGGTTGAGAAACGCCTGCACCATCTGATCGCTGTCGAGACTAAATAGCGGCAGGCCCGGATCGTAATCGCGATGAATAACAAGTTTCTCGCCAAGGTCCGGTTCGACCAGGCGAACAACGTACTCAAGTAACTCGTGAATATTGACCGGTTGCTTTTTAGGTGGTCCGCCCGGTCCCAGCAATGTATCCACCAGTGCTGCCAGCCTGTCAGCTTCGCTGATGATGACACCGGTATATTCTTTCAGGTCGTTGCTTTCTAGTTGGCGCTCAAGTAGTTGCGCAGCGCCGCGCAATCCGCCGAGTGGGTTTTTGATTTCATGTGCAAGCTGACGAATCATTTGCCGACCCGCACCATGCTGGATGATCAATGCGTTTTCTTTGCTGATTTTTGTTCGTCGGGTGACGTCAGTCATCTCAACCAGCAGCGCGATATCTGCGTCAGCCCGTTGCATTTGAGTAACCCGATATTCCACCAGGCGTTCATCCGCGTGAACTTCGGTTGGTGCAATGCGCAATTCGTTTGCATAAGCCGAGCCGGTTGTCAGAGTGCGGTTCAGTATGTCCGCGAGTTCTCTGTCTTCATCGATAAGCTGTAACAACGGCTTACCTTGCGCTCGTGTCTGGCTGACACCGAGCAGATTTTCTGCAGCCGGGTTGAGAATCTCTATCAATAAGTTGTTATCGACAATAATCACGCCCGTGCTCAGGCTATCGATCACATTGTCCTGTTGTGGCGGCGGGTTGCCACCATCTGACTTTTTTTTGGGAGGGGGTGTAGCGTCCGGCTCTAATCGCCACCGATCGCGTTCTGCTGCACATAGAAGCGATTCGCCCGGCTGCGAATCATCAGTTTGCCCTTCTCGTCGATGACTTCCGCCTGCAGGTTGTGCACGCCACGGTAGACTTCCTCCAGCTGGAAGCTTGTTCCGCTGACCACCGTCGGTTCTCCGTCGAAGTACACGCGAATCTGGTGTCCCGTCTGTAATGCCGGCTCGACGCTGAGAGAGACATTCAGAACGCTCTCTATATTCCACAGCGTTTCTTCTGCAGCAGGGGAGTTGAATGTAATGCTCTCATACTTGAACGCCGCCGTTGCAGGCTCAGTTTCAGCAGTTGGCCGGCTAGCCGTTGGCCTCGGCGCCCGTGTTTGGACCGATCTGGGGGGGGACTGTGGCAGCACGACGCGTTCTGCTCCCTCCTGGGGTCGATCGGAGTAATGCACGATGCCATCAGCATCCACCCACTTATACGCCTGCGCCATAACGGCGCCCGCCGCGAGAATCGTGATAAGTGTAATAAATGGTCGTATGAGCATAGGGTTAGCATAGCAGTGCTACTTTCAGTTTGGCCAGCAATCGGGCAATAAAGTGCCGCCCGGTTCACAGTTTTCCCTTGTTTTCGGGGCCGGCAGCGTGGCTGGTCGATCTTTTCGCTGTCGGCCCCGTCATCCGTTCAGCCTAAAGGCTGTAGTACATATCAAATTCGACCGGATGGGTTGCCATTCGCAGGCGCATCACGTTGTCTGATTTCAGGTCTATATAGGCGTCAATAAGATCATCGCTGAACACGTCACCGGCTTTCAGGAAAGCGCGATCTTCGTCCAGCGACCCGAGCGCCTCTTCCAGCGAAAAGGCGACCAACTGCAGATCCTTTTCCTCTTCCGGCGGCAGGTCGTACAAGTCTTTGTCCATTGCGTCGCCCGGATGAATCTTGTTTTGAATACCATCGAGTCCGGCCAGCATCATCGCCGCAAAAGCGAGATACGGGTTGGCCATTGAATCCGGGAAACG
>CAYOHF010000220.1:0-3387 GCA_964403695.1 uncultured Woeseiaceae bacterium
AATTGTAGGAGCCCGCCCAGCGGGCGATGTCCCCAATCCGCAAAAAATACCGGAACATCGTGCCAACGCTTCAGCCCACCGCAAGGAAGCTCGTCTGTATTGGACAGCAGTGGTGTCAGAAAAAACTGTACCTGATATCAATCTCCAACTGACGAACGAGCATCACCGACTAACGCATCAAATCGGTCGGCCAGTCGCTGATTTGCATCACGACAACCTGCTACCACCTTTTCCGCCCAGCCAAAATATTCCAGGCGCCTGGCGTCATCCCAATCTTCGGGTGGAACGTTCATGATGTCGGTAACGTTCGAAATTTTGTCGGCCATTTTGATCATTTTGGCTTTAGCGGAGAGATGCCTGGTGTGTTCGATTTGCAGGCGCTTGCGTTCTGCCTTATCGAGACTTTTGTCATCAGTAACTTCCATGACAAGACCCATGACTTCGTCGCCGAACTGATTTGCTAATTCATCGGCAGTCGTCCTGGTGTCTTCTACAGTGTCATGAAGCAGCGCCGCTTGAATGGTTGCCAGGTCGGTAACGCCGCCGACGCCTGTTAGAATTTCTGCCACCGCAATGGGATGATTAATGTATGGCGAGGCCTCAAGTCCCTTTCGACGTTGGTCGCGGTGTTTGTCGGCAGCGAAATGGGTCGCTTTTAGAATGCCCGATTCAGGTGATGTTGGTTGGCTCACGATTTTCCTTGATTGGCATGATTACGTTAATCGATATATATATATATCGGCGTCATTCAGACGCCGTTGCCGGTGGCCCATCCGGATGCGGCTCGCACGCAGGAGGCTGCAGTACGTTGTACTGCAATGCTGCGATGCGCCATCCGTCTTCGGTGCGAATCATGTTGAATATATCAATGCCGCAGTGTGACCATGCACCGTCGACATAAATGTCGTACGGGTACCAGACGATTCCGATCGTGCCCGAGATGAGAACGGTCGGATCCCAACCGCGTTCCACGAGGTCAACTTCGAACGCCCGGTCACGCGTGTCAGCATAGGTCCGTGCCCGAACGCGGTATTTGCCCTCGTGCACATCGCCGACATAGATCATGGCCTCTTCGATCATCAGGCCGGCGAGGCCCGCCGAGTCTTCTGCAGTAATTCTTTCCAGCGCTTCATCGGCTACGGCGAGCAGGTCGGTTTTGTCGTCAGCAATGGCGAAAGTAGAAAAGCAAAGCGTTAATGCGATCAGAATGCGGCTAGAGCTCAGCATGGAGTGCTCCTGTGTGAGTTTTGGGGGATTGTAACGCGTCGTAGAGCTCCGGCTGAGATTAGGGCACTGCTGTCGCATATAGGCGAGTTTCCTGGCGGTGGTCTGAAGCGTTGGCGCGATGTTCCGGTATTTTTTCGGAATTCGGGCATCGCCCGCTGGGCGGGCTCCTACAATTCTAATTAGTTATGTAGGAGCCCGCCCAGCGGGCGATTGCGAGCTATTCAATTCAACTTTATGTTTCATTCTGACACCTCTTCCCGGCACGGGCTTTCGATAGTCAATCTGTCATGCGATGAGGATAGAATCAGCTATATTTAGGCTAGTATAAAAAACATTCACCGAGGTGGGCCGTCAGGCCCTACAAAAACAAAACAGGTGGCAAATGGATACTCACAAAAAAAAGATCCTGCTGGTATTGGGGTGCGCAGTGATCGTCTTTTCCGGATGCCAGCGTGATGAACCCGCGGTAACGGTAGAGCCGCAAGCAGAGGAGCCGGCTGCAGAAACTCGTACCGCATGGGTCGATGCGGAACGGCTTCTTAACGCAGATTCGGACCCGGAAAACTGGCTCGCTCATGGCCGAACCTGGTCCGAACAGCGCTACAGTCCACTCGATCAAATCAACGATGCAAATGTCGGCGAGCTTGGCCTGGCGTGGTATTTGGATCTTGATACCAGCCGCGGTCAGCAGGCCTCACCCATTGTCGTCGACGGGATGATGTACACGACCAGCGCCTGGAGCAAGGTGCAGGCACTGAATGCCAGGACCGGGCAACTCGCATGGCAATACGATCCTGAAGTGCCCAAAGCGTGGGATGCCAAATCCTGCTGTGGCGTCCAGAACCGCGGTGCGGCGGTTTGGAAAGGCCGGGTTTTCGTTGGCACGATCGATGGGCGGTTAATCGCGCTGGATGCTAATACGGGTGAACTTGAGTGGTCCGTCCAAACAACAGATCGCTCGGACAACTACTCCATTACCGGCGCACCGCGTGTTGTGAACGATCTCGTGATCATTGGCAATGGCGGTGCCGAATATGGTGTTCGTGGCTACGTAACCGCGTACAACACAGAGACCGGCGAACAGGTCTGGCGCTTTTGGGCCGTACCTGGAAATCCCGAAGAGGGTTTCGAGAACGAGGCCATGAAGATGGCGGCCGAAACCTGGACGGGCGAGTGGTGGAAGTTCGGTGGCGGTGGCACGGCGTGGGATTCCTTTGCGTACGATCCGGCGCTTAATTTGTTCTATATCGGCACGGGTAATGGATCACCATGGCCGCGCACGCTGCGAAGTCCTGGCGGTGGTGACAACCTGTTCCTCTGTTCTATTGTCGCCGTGAACGCCGACACCGGTGAATACGTCTGGCATTACCAGACTGTGCCTGGCGACACCTGGGACTACACGTCGGTACAACACATGATTCTTGCGGATCTCGAAATCGACGGCCGCGAGCGCAAGGTCATCATGCAGGCGCCGAAGAATGGCTTCTTCTATGTCATCGATCGCGAAACCGGCGAATTTATTTCCGCCGAAAAGATTATGCCGGTCAACTGGGCGACGCATATTGACCAGGAAACCGGGCGGCCGGTCGAAGCGCCGGGCGCTCGATATGACGAAGTTGGTATTGCCAAGAAAATCTCGCCGGGACCCGGCGGGGCGCATAACTGGCAACCGATGTCCTTTAGTCCGGTTACCGGCCTGGTTTATTTACCGGCGAAACAAGAGCCGGAAATCTACAGGTTGGACCAGAAATTCCAGGCACAGTCGATCGGCACGAATTTCGGCATGGACTACTGGAATCCGCAGGGCGAAGTGGCCGACCTTCCGCCGGAATTTGGTGAGGAGTTTCAGGGTTACTTACTGGCCTGGAACCCGGTCACCCAGAAGGAAGTGTGGCGTGCGACACACTCGACCTTCCACAATGGCGGTGTGCTGTCCACTGCGGGCAACCTGGTATTCCAGGGAAATATTGACGAGAAGGTTGCCGCATATAACGCAGCAACCGGCGAGAGCCTGTGGTCTATGAACACGCAGACCGCCATGCTGGCACCGCCGATTTCGTATGCGGTGGATGGCGAACAATACGTTGCTATTGTTGTTGGTTATGGATCGTCATCGGCATTGTGGGCTAGCGGGGAACTAAATCCAGAAGGTATAAAGCG
>CAYOHF010000221.1:0-3381 GCA_964403695.1 uncultured Woeseiaceae bacterium
CGAAGTCAGGCAAATAGGGGCCTAAAACTCAGTTGTTGGCGATTGCCTCGCGTTCTGCAAAAAATTGGGCTCGCTTCTCGTTATAGCGAAGGAACGCCGTTTGCAATTCTGGATTATTGGCAACCAATGTTTCCACCTTCTCCTGATACCTGGCCGTTTTCTCTGCAAAAGCGGGATCGGAACCCTGATTGGCCACACGAGACAGGTCATTGCCGTTTCGAGCAGCATGTTTTGAGAAAGCTCTGGTAACAAACCTTGCACGGCAGACGTGATTCTTGATGTGGGTGCCTGTCGCCTTCTCGTAGTTGCAGCGCACGGTGAAATCCTTTTCGTCGTTCAATTTATTGAAGACAGCGTAGAAGTCCTCCTCGGCCTCGAAGACGTCCTTACGCATTTCGGAGATGGATTTTTGGCCAACTACGACAATATTGTCGATTGGCTCATTATTAGAGGCGACCCCGGTTGATACCCCTTCTCCGAGAGCTACCATCGGCAGGGCCAATACGGCTATAAATAGCGCTAAAGTTGTGTGAGTCGTTTTCATTGCGGTTTCCATCCATATGTTTAGTGTTGTAGTGGAGTATATCACTATATGACTATAACGCAAGTAAGCAATGTAGTGCTTCATAGTCATTTTCTGATGCTTTATAGATGCACCAGCCAGGAAAACCGTTTAGACGATTTGGCAATATGGCGGAAAACGTGATCTCGCTGGGCCATTTCGGCGCCACCAATGCGTTTGCGGTCCACAACGAGAGAAAAGAGCACAATGAGCTGAATAACGAGATTATCCTGGCGTCATATGACAATCCGGATCACCGGGATTCCTGGCTATTCTCATTCCGAAGCGCTCGCGGCTCGTCAACAATCAGCAATATGAGCGAGATTTCGCTTTCTGCCGAAAAGCGGACGTTTAGCCAAACTCAGTTAAAAGGCTCGCAATTGATCCAAAGCGGATCTGGCGGCCTGCGCGACCTAGCCGATCGTCCAAAGGGCAGGGAATGGTGGATAAGAACAATTTGAACGAATGGCTAATGCATTTAACTAATGTGGCAGTTGTTGTCGGGATAGTGTTTCTCGCTTCGCCAAATCATCTTTGTGAATCATGCAACAGCGGCAGGCCGGCAATGGTGGGACAAGATTGGTCGGCAAGTTACGCACCCTGAATTTGCCGTTACGGTAGACGAGACGCTCAAAAATGCTCCGGCCAACGAAATCTACGACCGCTCAGCCAGCTGGGATGAGGGAATAAATTAAGATAGTAGCGATCGCTAATGGCCGAAAGCGGACTGCCAATACGTCATGAATCCGACGGATCGAACGACCGCTTTGGAGAAAAGCGGTCAACGACCATGAGCCTGTCAGACAAACGCTCTGATCCGTGCCGACCACCAATCTCCGACCAGATCGGTTGCCTGAGTACCATCAAACTCTCCACGCGAATCAACGACACTATGCTCGTCAATCCGAAGCATCATCGCAGGATGCATTCGATCTCTGTACCAATACCAGCCGGTATCAATAGGTGTGTCTGATGTCCAGTGTGGATAGTTCATAATAGTTAGGATTCTACCCTAATTTCGCTGTCCGCTGCGGTCAGTGGCCGCTTTAGTCACGGAAGCGGTCATTAAGCTAAACTGACTGAAATCGTCCGCTCTTGATCCAAAGCGGACACATCGCTCAATGTTTCCCAGACTAAATTACACCTTACGTTCATCGCCGAGCTGACACTATTTCAGCTCTGTCGCATTTATAGGGTCACATCCGGCTAATGTAAATCTGACTAAAGTTGGGATCGCAAAACCACCGATCCTCGCTTGCTCTGTGAGGCCACATAAGCCTTACAGAATCCTCACCTAAACATCGGCGCCTCATCAGGTCTTTGTCGCCTGTGTAAGGACAATTGGTGCATCGAGAGCACCCTTGCTCCTGGTGTATAAAGAGGGGAACTGAGCATGAGAACTTCAATTTGTGTCTTACTGATATGTGCTTCAGTTATCGGGCCGCTAGCTGCCTGCGGTGGGGGTCAGACACCGTCCGGCGGAACCGGAGGCGCGCAGCCAGCTGGTCAAAAATTCTATGCCTCGCCCGTGCGCGTCAGCGAAGCGCTGGAATTCACTACGATCGCTGCCGGTTATCATCATACGTGTGCGGTTACGACGAGCGGGGACACTTACTGTTGGGGGTGCAACGAGTACGACCAGCTTGGCAGCTCGGCACTTATGGATTCCTGTGTAGATGGAATGTTCGCCTGCAGCGGGACTCCGGTGCTGGTTGATGGTGGTCACTCGTTCACGCAGCTAGCGGCCGCCATTAGGCACACTTGTGCTCTCGACACTTCAGGCGATGCCTATTGCTGGGGCTTTGGACTCGGTGGGCAACTTGGCGACGGGCTCCGCGCTAACAGTCGAGAACCGGTTGCGGTCGCTGGCGGATTGAAATTCACCACAATAGTTGCGACTGCCGCCAGCGGCGCCACTTGCGGGCTTACGTCCGTGGGCGACGCGTGGTGTTGGGGGATCAACAGTTCCGGTTTGCTCGGCAACGGAGCCGAGACTGATGGGGCCTACGTTCCGGCCCCCGTTGCGACGAGCCTGAAATTCGTCTCGTTCAGCATCAGTGATAGCAATGCCTGTGCCGTGAGCACGACTCGCGATGCGCTGTGCTGGGGCAGCAATTGGTACGGTCAACTCGGCGTGGGGTCCGCAGGTGGCGACGGGGGCATCGCCGATAGCTACCTTCCCGTGGCAGTGCTGGGAGGCATCAAATTCGACGAAATCGGCGCGGACGGTTTTCACAGCTGCGCGCTGCAAAGCGGCGGAGCTGTTTACTGTTGGGGATTGGGTGGCACTCTCGGAATCGCAGGTGCCGAGGGCTACGTATCCCTGCCGATGCCTGTAGTGAATCCGGGGGGCTCCCCATGGGTCTCATTAGGTATCGGATACGGGCAGACCTGTGCAATGACGGCAGACGGCGAACTCGATTGTTGGGGGCAAGTGACTTCGTCAGTACCCTACGAGACTGCCGAAACGCCACTGCGCATCGAAAGCGACCAGGCCTATACAGAGTTCTCGGTGGGCGGCACGCATCAGTGTGCCATCGGCGCCGACAGCCTGGCCTATTGTTGGGGGCTGAATGACTGGGGCCAGGTCGGGAAGCCGCCGAGCGATCCTTGAAGGCATCAGTTATCGAAGTGCCGTGCAACTGCGGCTGGCCGTTCTCAATCGAATATGACTCGGGCGTTCGTGTTCTGACGTAAGGCGGTCACACCGACTGGCTGCTTGTGGCCGAAAGCAGCCGGTGACGTTGAGTGGCGAGTGTCCGGTATACGCCAATACCGGACACTCAGATGCTAGTATTTCTCCCTTACTGAGCGGCCAC
>CAYOHF010000222.1:0-3368 GCA_964403695.1 uncultured Woeseiaceae bacterium
ATGCCGGTGCAGGCGAAACGATGATCTTTTCGGACCTTGGTGTGGTTACGACGACTGCGGAGAATGGTCCGGCTTTGACCCGTTCCTTGTTATCGAGCCTGGCCGCGTCAAAACCGGATGTCATTGTCATTGAGCTGGGTGATGGTTTGCTCGGCGCGTATGGGGTGGAGGCGATTCTGCAAGACCCGTCAATCCGGGAAGCAATGACAGCCGTCATACTTTGTGCCAACGATCCTGTCGCTGCCTGGGGCGGGGTGCGAATTTTGCGTGAACAATACGACATCGAACCAACGCTGGTAACCGGTCCTGCCACGGACAACGATGTTGGTATTGATCAGATTAACGAACGGCTTTCTTTGCCGGCTATTAATGCTTTGTCCAATGGCGTTGCCCTCGGTGATGCGGTTGCCGACGCGCTTGGCCAGGCATGAGTATCAATACGGCAATTCTCGGCGCGACCGGCTACGTAGGCGGAGAGCTGCTTCGCTTGTTAAGCGGCCATGGGGAATTTCAGCTTGCTGCGGCAGTTTCTGCGAGTCGCGCTGGCGACGCGATCGGTGATGTTTTCCCGCACCTGGCACCGTTGTATCCGGAGCAGCGCTACGCGAAGCCGGGGTCCTGGCTGGACGGTATCGACAGGGGCAGCGACCTTGCGCTTTTTTCCGCAGCACCGCACGGCGCTTCGGCGACAATAGTTCAAGCGGTACTGGATGGAGCAGCACGTCGTAACCTGAATGTGCATGTAGTCGATTCGTCAGCTGATTTTCGTTATACAAGTGCAGATGATTTCGCAGGTGTGTACGGAATCGCACATCCTGCGCCTGAATTACTCGGTGATTTTTTCTGCGGCGTGCCGGAACACGTACCGACAGCCAAAGCAAAACACGCCGCCCATCCCGGTTGTTTCGCCAGCGCGATGCTTCTGGCTGCCATGCCGTTGGTACAAGCCGGTCTGGTGAAGAGTGATCTGTTTATCAGCGGGGTTACCGGGAGCACCGGTTCAGGCCGTAGTCCGCAGGCAGGTACGCATCATCCGGAACGGCACAGTAATCTCTACGCCTACAAACCGCTGGCACATCGTCACGTTCCCGAGGTGCAGGGGCAAATTGCGAGCATTTGTGGACAAAAAGTGGCGGTCAGATTTATCCCGCACTCCGGACCATTTGCCCGCGGTATTTATGTCACGCTGCAAGCCGATTTAAAGCAGAGCGTGACACAGCAGGATATTGCACGGACATTTCTGGATTTTTATGGTGATTCACCCTTTGTGCATTACGTTGATGGTTGCCCGCGCCTGAAAGACGTTGTCGGCAGCAATTACTGCCAGATCGGCGCAACCATTGAGGACGGTAACGTCGCGGTAATGTGTGCTATCGATAACCTGGTCAAGGGCGCCGCCGGGGGCGCGATGCAATGGATGAACAGGTTGTGGTCTTTACCTGAGTCCACTGGCCTGCTCGCCGCGCCACCGGCGTGGATATAGACGATGTCGAGCGCAGCAGACACCGTAGCTAACGCCGATCCGCGCACGCGGGAAGCGGCCGCAATGATTCCGGTATACGGCCAGCTGCCGTTCGTGCCGGAGCGGGCGAGCGGTTGCGAAATCATTACAACGGATGGCCGTCACATTCTCGACATGTACGGTGGGCACGCTGTCGCATCACTCGGTTACGGACATCCGCGTCTCACGCAGGCAATCCAGGATCAGGCGCAGAACCTGCTTTTTCAAAGCAATGCAGTTGCGCTGGATATTCGGGCCACCGCTGCCGAGCAGCTGGTTTCGATCGCACCGGACAATCTGACGCGGGCGTTCTTCGTCAACAGTGGTGCGGAAGCAAATGAAAACTCGCTGCGCATCGCCTGTATGGCGACAGGGCGCAAGAAAGTTCTCGCAATCACACATGGCTTTCATGGGCGCACCGCAGCAGCGGCGGCAGTTACCTGGAATGCAGCCGGAAACTGGTACGGTTTTCCGAATACTCCATTCGAAGTTGATTTCATACCGCGCAATGACGTAGCAGCAGCACGCGACATGATCGATGACAGCGTAGCCGCTGTTATTTTTGAACCAGTGCAAGGCGTTGCCGGTGCGTTCGATTTGACTGTGGAATTTGTGCAGGCATTGAGTGCTGCATGTCATAGCAGTGCGGCAATTCTGATTGCGGACGAAGTGCAAAGTGGCATGGGGCGTTCCGGTCAGTATTTTGCGGTTGATGCCTGTGCTGTCAAGCCCGATATCCTGACGAGCGCAAAGTCTTTAGGTGGTGGCATACCCTGTGGTGCACTACTAACCAGTGAGAAACTCTCTGCGCTGATGCGGCCCGGTGATCTAGGCACCACATTCGGTGGCGGTCCAATTGCAAGTGCCGCAATGCTTGCCGTTATCGAGACCATCCGCGCCGAAAACCTGCTCGAAAACGTGCGCCAACGCGAGGCGGAAATTCGCAAGCATTGCGTGGTTGGGCCGGTTGTGCAGATTCAGGGCAGGGGACTTTTGCTCGGCCTCGTTTGTAACCGACCAGCTCGGGAAGTGCAGAGCGCTTTGCTGGATCACGATATTTTGACCGGCACAAGTGCGGATCCGGATGTGTTGCGATTGCTGCCGCCATTGGTTCTGCAATCTATTCATGTTCAGCGCCTCGCAAAAGCGCTAGCGGCTTTTAGTTAGAGTTGCTGAGCTACGTTAGAAAAACTGAGCTACGATTTTTTACTACGACTTGGAACAACGATGAAAGCATTTAATACCTTGGCCGACTTTTCACATGAGCAGATTTCTGCACTACTTGAACTGGCGAATCGTCTCGATGAAAATCCGGAACCGCAGGCCCTGAGTGGCAAGGTCCTGGCGCTGTTGTTCCTCAGCCCGTCGCTCAGAACACTTGCCTCATTTCAGGCTGCCATGACGCGACTGGGTGGCGGCGCTTTTGTTATTTCGCCGGAGATGTCGATTCATGGCCTGGAAACCAGGCCCGGTATTGTTATGGATGGTGTTGCCGCCGAACACATCCGCGAAGCCGTACCGGTCATTGCATCCTACGGCGATGCAATTGGCATTCGTGCATTTGCCGAACGAAAAGATTTGCATAAGGATATCGCCGATAGCGAGTTTCACTCCCTGACCGAGTTGATTGATACGCCCTATATCAATATGGAATCAGCGATGGAGCATCCTTGCCAGAACCTGGCTGACTGGAAGACGATGGACGACCTTGGTGTTCCCGTAAATGGTGGAAAATTCGTACTTAGCTGGGCGTTCCATCCGAAGGCTCTGCCGTTGGCGGTGCCTGCATCGACGCTGCAAATGGCCGCGCAGAGGGGCATGGATGTGACCGTGCTGAGACCCGAGGGTTTCGGACTCCCGGAGCCGG
>CAYOHF010000223.1:0-3366 GCA_964403695.1 uncultured Woeseiaceae bacterium
CCTCGTCACCAGTGCAACTGGTGACGAGGGCGCTTCGCAGCATACCACCAGCGTACCAGACGTCCGTTTGGCACGCCGATGGTTTTCGCTACACGGTAGCGACCTTCGGAACACACCGTGCCGCGGCTTTCGCCAATGCCACAATCTTCGCCGGTCAGTTGGAAATTATGCCGTCAGGAGAGCCGTCTACGGCCATGACAGACGAATGACTATCCCGCAGCAGGGCGAACTCCGGAGAGCCCAACTGTCTGGTCAACAAGGTATCACTTCGAAGACCAGATGGTATCAAGGCCCGCCAACGGAGCCGGGTGAAATTATCGGAGATACTGCGGTAGTCATCCGCGCGGATGCCTTAATCGGACAAAGAAATTTGACCGTTCGCTGAGTGCGCCTACCGATCTACCGTGGAAAGTCGATGCTCTGTCCAAAATACTTGATGCGGCGAAATTCGCACTAGCTTGTAAAGAATAGAATGGCATTATTAATCGCATATTGACACGGAAAACGTGTGCTCGATTTGAAGGGTAGCTCGTGGGATTGACGACGGTACCTGCAATCGTAGACGTTGAGACGGTCAAAATACACTCTATGTGGCGGTCAAAAATATTGTGGCTGGCAATGTATGCTTTGCCAAGCTCATGACATGCGAGGCACCTTCTTAACCTCACCCAGCCGGGCGATAATCCTGGACTTTCATCCATTCGGATTCACTTGTCCTAAAGTATTTGCGCTCTCCTCCCATACGTTCAAAAGAATACCATTCGTCTGGAACAATCTCTGCTCTAGCGGACAGGAAGCACAGCGCAATTGGCGAATCTGTCGCTGCCTCCTATATTCAACGATGACTCTTGTCTGAGAATCGGCACTAGTGGATCTGATCGAGAGGGACTGAGTTTTTACGAGGTATCTCTTCTGGACACGGAAATCACGACCCTATTTGGGTCTGCAATTCGTTACTTTAAGTGCAGCAATTTTGCGCAAATTCTGTTGGTCGACACCGATGCATAGGGGATTATTCGACCATTATTCACAATAATTCCATACTACAATCTATATATGGTGGTGAATACTGAACGGCAAGTGCTTTTCTACGTAACAGAACACCGTAATCAAGAAAGTAGAGTAAATCCAGATTTTTCGCTAAGTCCAAAACAGAGAGAAAGGTATCATTACATTTTGTCGACTTAAGCGATGTTTAGCTTGAAAACAAAAACCAAAACCCGCGCACTTGCGGTTCGCGGTGTCGTTCAGTCTGCGATGCGATCATTGAAAACGCCGTTTGACTCCCCCTGGATAGTTTGTTTTGTTATTCACTAATGAGAGGTTACTTGCCGTTATGATCAACAAGTCTTTTTTACTGACGATCCTTGGACTTGCCGCCGTTGCAACGGCGTTTTATGTTTACACAAATTTCGAGGAATCGGCTGAATCCATCGATTCGACTCCTCAACTGGAGACACGGGCACCGAAAGGCCAATTGGCCGATGCCAACAAGGGCATGCAGCCAACAGCTATAAGTGACGAAGTCTATCAAACGCAACATATAGCCAATCCAGATCGTGATTTGGAACCGCTTGACGTCCGAACATTTCGAGACGTGCGCGGATACTACATTGAAGATACTGGTGTCGGTGGTGCGAATCACCCGTATGAACATTACGATCTAGATACGCTTCAGCGCCTTGTCGATCAAGACGATGGTACGGCCCAGATGGTTCTCGCCGACAGAATAAACGCGACTGATCCTGATCGAGCCGATGACTTATATTTACGTTCAGCCGTCAACGGCAAGACAGCGGGACTAGTCAATCTCGCATCAAACAGACTAATTGTGGTGCCTGGGGGAGCAGGGTTCGGGTTCCCTTTCGCGACTGAATCAGGAGAGATATCAGACGATTTTGCCGAAATTTTGAAGTTCTATGCGGCGGCTGAGTTACTTGGAGATTTCATAGGGACAGAGATGCTTCAAGCACACATTGAAAGCTCGGGGGTTGGTCGCAATCCGGCCAACCTGAAACATATTTGCGACCTAGGTCTCGAAATCGCAGATCTAGTCAAACTGGAAAGGAAGAGGAAATGGGGCGAGTCAAGCAAATTCGATACTCCGGTTAACTCGGTCGATGTTCCGCAACCTCTGTGCAATAAATAGCAAAGAATCTGGGGAAATGGATGAAGAATCGATACAGAATATTTACCATACTAATGTTGTCTTCACTGCTGCTAACAGCAAATTCGTATGCCAGTGATGAGATTGGGAGCTTGGGGTTTCTCCTCAACCTCTCTAAAGCAAAGGTAATCAAAGCTTTAGCTGACGGGACAATTGGTAACGAGCTGTATCAGGCGGGGCTTCAAAACGACCTAGAGGATGCATTTCCAGCAAGTAACCCGAATAGTCCGCAGGAGATTTACGTAACCATCATTGTCAAGATAGGTTTTGTAACAGCGGTTGCAGGAAGGACCACCATAATCCGAGCGAGCAACCAGTCGTGGGCCGAAGCTGTCAGAGGTAGCAGAACTGTCTCAGGCTCAGGGAGGGGTGGTCGTGCCGGTGGAACTGGAAGAGCAACGAAGACGATAGCGCCTGAACAGACGACCGGATACATGGTGTATTACAGTGGCGGCGGAAACGTTGGAACGGTTACTTGCACGCCTGAATGTTTCTAAGTTCGCACGGCCCAAGACTCTAACGGTCAGCTAACTCATTTCCTGACTTACACGCACAACACGACCCCGGCTCGCCCGGGGTTTTTTTGATGAAATGCGATCTAATGATATCTGCTTTTCTCAAAAATGTGTCTAGGCTAATTGTCATCCTCCAGCCACGCTTTGCGCAATTGGCAAATGTAATTCACGCCGCGAGATATTTTTCGCAAATCTTGCCGATCGGTAACAGCGCCTCCACTTCCTCGAGCGAGTTCGCCGGTGGCAGCTTCCGAATTCCTTGCATTTATCAGCGCGCACGCCAAAGCGCATTGAGCGCATGTTGATCGTAGCGATAATGAATGAGTCACTCCTGTTGAGTAGATGGTATCTGTCGCTTTGTTGAATCCGTTACCAAAAGAGTTCGCTGCGCAAAAGTCATATCGACACCATTCGGCAAGAATGACAATTGCTGCCCTCGTCATGACTTTGACGTAGAGTCTAGATATCGTAGCTCTTCAATGGTGATTCACGATTCTCAGCGGCTTTTCGCGGCAGAAAGGGTGAGGGCGGGCCATCTAACTTGCTGATTAATAAGAAAACCACTTTTGGCATCCGTGCCTTCGAACCAAGTGGTCTGGATGCAGATGAGAGCTCCAGTTTGAAAAAACGCGTCAGCGTTTTAGACGCCGTAGGCGCCCCGCAGGGGTGAAGATCGCCCAAAGG
>CAYOHF010000224.1:0-3316 GCA_964403695.1 uncultured Woeseiaceae bacterium
GGCTAGCGCGATTTTTGCGGGTGCTGGGGTGCGGATTAGGGAGTTGGCGGTTCGGGGGTAGTTGCGGGAGATTTTGTCGGGGTGAGCTCGTGCGAGACGAAGTATGGGTGCAAAGTCGCTGCTGTCGTGCAATTTTAGGATTAGTCTTGAGGTTTAGAATTCGCGGCTGAAGCCGCTCCCACAATATTGCGCTGCTCCCACAATATTGCGTCGTTCCCACAAATTTGCGTTGCTCCCACAATCTTGCGCAACTCTCGTGGGAGCGGCTTTAGCCGCGAATGCTCGGTCCGGGAAAAAGGTAGCGGGTGCGGATCAGGCAGTTGCCAATTCGACGGTAGTTGCAGGAGCTTTTGGCGGGCTGATCACGCATCTCTAATCTCATGCAGACTGATGAATGACATCGCCCGCTGGGCGGGCTCCTACAGTTCTAATTAGCATTGTAGGAGCCCGCCCAGCGGGCGATATCCCAAGCCCGTAAAAATACCGGAACATTGCGCCATCGCGTCAGCCCACGGCCAGCTAACTCGTCTTTATGGGACAGCACTTACCTGGCACCTTTTGTATGAATTAAATGGTGCCCGGCAACTTAATTACGACGACGGAGATTTGCTGGTCAGAGCCGCGATCCTGCTAATCGTCTCTCGTAGTTTCGGAAGTCGTTGCTGGCTTGCGGCGTCTCCCGGCAAATGGCCTGGCAACGAATCCACAAACGCAGAGACCGCCATTAGCTTTGCCATCGACTCTGCAATGAATGCCCTCGCCTTCGCATCAATTTTTTCGACCTCTGCTAACAGGCTCGCACGACCATCAATAAGTGCGACCAAATCCTCGAGATCATGGCTTGCGACGTAGTCTTCCTCGCCTCGCCCGAAAAATGCTTCCAACTTGGTCGCCAGAAAGTAAGGTGCATTTACGTGGCGAATTTGCAGTTTATTTTTCAGCAGTAGAGATTCAGCCGATTCGATTGCTGCGCTGTACCATCGATTTGAAAAACCCAGGACAGTGTCATCGTCTGGCATGATATCAACGATGTATTTGCCGTTGGTCCAGCGACAAATTACATCGCTCGCAGCATCGGGTTGAAATCCAAGTTGCCTGACCTCTTGAGTAAGCTTTTGATAGTCAGCAATTGTCAGGACATCAACAATCAAATCTACATCGACGGTTGGTCTTGCATCCGCGGCACCCGGATCGGTCACGAGCAGCGATGTCGCACAGCCTCCCACCAAAACCAATCTGTTGAGCAACGGTTCTAATATTGCCGCTACCGCCACCAGTTGCTCAAGATTTTGGTTCGCGCGTTGGTTCATGAGGCCTGCAGAAATTTCTGTAGCTCAGTCCTGGCAAGCTTGACCTCTCTTGCTCTTCCCGCCCGCAGAGCATCGAGCAAGGCCAGGAACGCATACAGGTCCGGATCACTTTTGACCGCTGCCGGGACGCTGCTATAGAGAGGACGCAAGCTGTAGCCTCGGACCTCACCTTCCGGATCTGGCCAGACTGGCGGCAACTCATCGTTGCCCAGGAAATGCTCCCTCAGGGCCGGGGCCGAAGCGCCTGTTGGAATTCCGCGAGTGGGTTCGCCACGGTCGGCAGGAAATACATATTTGAAGCCGTGCAGCAGGAATTCCTCAATGGCTGATTTAACGGGGTGGTAGCGGGACATATCTTTACGCAGGAGTCCTGCTTTCTCTGCTCTTTTGACTGCGGCATTTATCTCGGATGCACTCATATTTAGCTCAGCCGCAATCTGGCCCTGCGACCAATGCTCCTCCCCTTTTGCAAGGATTTTTCCAATAACTACAATGTCTTGTGGTTTGATCATTAATTCATTCGCTATTCGCGATTCCCGAATAGCGAATATAATCAAGCTGCCACGATCAGTCAACCTGCAAGATCAATATCTGCGGTGCCCAGGGAGGATAAGTTCGTCGCCAAATGCGCGCCAGCTGAGGTAAGTTTGCATATTGCCTACCTGGACGCTATCGCAACGACGCGCAGTGACATCGGGACACCCATCAATTTCTTCGTCCTGTTTCTAAAGGCTTTTTGTAAATATTGACTGACCAGATTAATGGGTGTCCTGACTTTGGGAAACCCAATCCGACAAAATTGCTTCAGTATGCGAAAATCTGTCGCGTTGACAAGGTCATCCGCCCCTACCTGGAAGCGCACCTTTGAAGAACCCATCAATCAAGAACAACGACAGAACGAACGGAGTGTGGTCAGCTCCGCCCTTCCCCCGGAGATAATCGTGCCGCTGATTCCGATAATATTGTCGACCGCCGATACCCGGTCACTAAAAGAATTCCTGGATAGCCCAAACCGACCGGATGGGACGTTGCGATTTCACGAGCTTCAGGGCTTCCTGTTTGCTATCGCGAGTTCACCTGAAACCATCTCGCCATCGGAATGGCTGCCATTGATCAGCAATGATAAAGATATGGGTTACAGAGACGAGAACGAAGCACAGCAGGTTTTGAATTGGATCATGGCGCTCTTCAACGAAGTCAACACCACGGTATTGGAGCGCAGCGATAAGCTTCCACGCGGGTGCGAGTTCAAAGAAGAGATCTTCGCGAATTTCGATGTAAAGGCATCCATCTCGCAGTGGTCAGGTGGCTTCATGATCGGTCATGACTGGCTCTCGGAGCTGTGGGATGACGCTTTACCCAAGGAAATGGACGAGGAATGCGGTGCCACCACGATGGTGCTGACATTTTTCAGTTCGCAACAACTCGCTAAAGCGTACTTTGAGGATGGCAAGCCATGGCCCAACGTATCAGGAAAAACGTTTGAGGATTTTTCTGAAACCGCGCGTAAGCTTTTTCCTTCAGCGTTAGCCTCATACGCCCATCTAGGCAGGACAATTTTTGAAGTTCTATTCGAAAATGCTGAAAGCGACAGAATTCTGCACTAGGTGCCTCGACTCACACAAGTCTCACGCACGGACAAAGGAGTCAGGTCACTGATGTCCCATAAACATGAATTCGGCGCAAGAGTGAAACGCCTGATATCGGCAATCGCCCGCTGGGCGGGCTCCTACAATTCTAATGGGATTGGGCTGGTGAACGTTGCGCCGGGGTTGGCGAGTGCGATTTTTGCGGCTGCTGGGGTGCGGATTAGGGAGTTGGCGGTTCGGGGGTAGTTGCGGGGGTTTGTGTCGGGGTGAGTTTGAGTAGCTGGAGAAGGGATCGAGCTTAATGCTGTTCTATCAATAGTTAGTCGGTGCCAGATTGTAGTGGTGGTTGATTGATTCTGATTGTCGCAATCGCCCGCTGGGCGGGCTCCTACAATTCTAATTGGATTGGGGTGGTGA
>CAYOHF010000225.1:0-3310 GCA_964403695.1 uncultured Woeseiaceae bacterium
AGGCAATGCAGTTGATAGTGCCGTCAAAACTCAGCTTGATGGTTTTGCCGATCTTCGCGTTCATGTCGATCGGAATGCCATTCAGCACCAGCGTGTAGTGCGCGAAATCCTCGAGTCGGGTCTGCATTTTTCGCAGGTTGCCGGAAAGGTGTGCTTCGGAGTTCATAGGGACCGCCTGGTCTATCCGTGGGTTGGGTCAGGCGTGATTGTAGTGCATTAGGACAGAGCTGACGTCGTCACAATCCTTCCGGGCGGAGCGAACGGGACCGACACAACGTGGATCAGATGCGAAGCACTTTTCGACCCTTATTAGCGCTGTTCCCCGGTCACGACGGGTATTGTCACCCTCGACGGATAATTCATAGAACGATGTATCGTGTGCGTGGCCGCTTTGAAGTCACTTTCCGTTGCTTCGAAAATGTTAGGCACAAAGGTTTGCGGATTTCGATCAATGATCGGGAACCACGTGCTTTGTACCTGGATCAGGATGCGATGGTCTTTCTTGAACGTATGGTTTTGTGTGTGCAGGCTGAAGTTGTAGTCGAGTATTGCGTTCGGTTCGATCGCTTCGGGTTCTTCAAAACTCTCCCGGTATCTTCCCCGAAAAACTTCGTTTGAGATCATCAATTGATAGCCGGCCATTTCCCAGTTCTCAGGGTAGTGCTGCGGGTAGACATCGATCAGCTTGACGATCCAGTCCGCATCGCTGCCTGTAGTCGATGCAAACAAATGCGCCAGCACTTCGCCGGCGATGGTCAGGTCTTCGGTAAGTGGTTCGCTTTCCCAGCTCAGCACGTCCGGTCGACCGTCGACGAAGCGCTGGTCTTCAACCAGCCATTCGGACCACTGCGAAGTGCCCGCGGGGAAATAAGTCGCCTGGATAGGGCGCTGGCGGTAAGGCACCGGGCTGGCCGGGTCTGAGATGAAGTTGTCGAGTGCTCCATTTCCGTTTGTCCCGGGTTTCTCAAATGTGAGTGTGCCGTTATCACCGAAATAGAGTTCTGTTGCTGTTGTTGCGTTCTTCGGTGGCCAGGCATCCCAGCTGCGCCATTGGTTGCTGCCCGCCTCGAAAGTCTGTGCCTCGGGGAAATTGAATCGACCCTTGTCCTTCAAGTGGAAGGCGAACCACGGGGCCTGGATTTCATCCCGGTAATGCTTTGAGGTATTGCTATCAAACAAAATCGGGCCGAGCTTTTCTCCTGATTGAGAGATCCAGCCGCCGTGTTTCCACGGTCCGGACACGAGGTAGTTCATGTCTTCTGTGTCATGTTCCTCAAACGCTTCATAAATGCGGATCGGTCCATAGAAGTCTTCCGGGTCCCACCAGCCAGCGACATTGAGCGTCGGCACTTTCACCGCATCTATTTGCGGGATCATGGTTTGGCGCTTCCAGAAATCATCGTAGTCCGGGTGAGCGACGTAGTCGTTCCAGGTGGGAATGCTGTCGTTGAAGTACTTTTCGTTCACATTCGAAAGTGGCCCGAGCTTTAAATACCAATCGTAGGTGTCGTAGCGGTCGAATGGAAAGTGTTGTGACTCCTTCGCGCCATCCACCATGTACGCGTACTCGAATCCGTAGCTGAGGCGAAACGCCCCGTTGTGGTGAAAATCATCTCCCAGCCACATGTCGGCGGGGGAGGCCTTTGGCACCACTGCTTTGAGCGCCGGATGCGGATCAAGTGCAGCCATGACGGTTAGCCAGGCGCCGTAGGAGGTTCCCATCATGCCAACGCGGCCGTTGTTGTTGGGAATGTTGTCGAGGAGCCATTCGATCGAATCATAGGTGTCGGTCGCCTCGTCGATGCTG
This sequence comes from uncultured Woeseiaceae bacterium, assembly GCA_964403695.1. Taxonomy (GTDB): domain Bacteria; phylum Pseudomonadota; class Gammaproteobacteria; order Steroidobacterales; family Woeseiaceae; genus SZUA-117. The sequence goes on from CAYOHF010000225.1 coordinate 1,808, forward strand.
TTAACGCCGCTGTCGCTGACCTGTCGCGCCGGCCGGACCATGACGAAGTCACCTTCGGAGGCGAACTTGCCGCGGATGTCCTGAAACACAAAGATATAGCCCTCATCGGCCAGGGTCTTAAGCCGGGTGACGAAGTTGTCTTCGGAACCTTCAATGCCATAGGGCGTGCGCAGGAGAATGATCGGCAGCGGTTCGTCACTGTTGTCAGGGGCGATGATTTTCGTATTGAGACGCACGCCGTCGCGGGTCGGAACCATTACGTCGGTGACGATATAACCGCTGGGCAGGTTCTGAGCCGTTGCGAACCCGGCTGCTGGCCCGAGGGCGAGGAGTGCCAGGATAACGAGAGTGGTTGATATGCAGCGTGTTTTAGAATTCATCGGCAGCTGTCTCTTTTATGCTTATTCTTATATAGATTGAGTAAGTGAAGCGTCGCACGGACGTCACTTCGCTGCAAATAGCATCACGGGAAGGCATCGGGCGCAATGACTAAAAGGTGTCAGGTCTATTCTTTGAAACGGCTGCCCTGAGAGGCAAATAAACCTGACACCTTTTCTATGACACCAATATTTCGTGCGGGCTGAATTCGATTCCGCCGCGCCAGGAAAATATCTCTGCTAGTCGACTGGCTTAATGTTCCTACGAGCACGGACACTATTCAATTCCGGTGCATAGCAGCCGCGAGTATAGTGTCGCTATGAAACTATTCCGGTCCGTCAACAATGCGCCATTGCCCGACGGAGCCTTGTTGCAGGAATTCGTCGATCTTGGCGAGTACACGGATTGCTTCGTCGTCCATGTCGAAGATGACGTCACGTTTGCGGAATATGTCGAGTCGTTCTATACAACAAGCCTGTTCAAGGTGGAGCGCATGTTATTGAAGTGGCTGATTTCGCGACCGTCGACGGACGAAGAGGCGAGACAGGTTTCGCGCAATGAGATTCACGCGTTCGCTGCCTGGAAAGAGCATAGTCGCAGCGTTAATCAGCTGGTGATGATGGATTTTCGGCAGCAGACCTGTTCGTGGTTCATGCTGGTGCCGCAAGAGAGCGGAAACCGGCTGTTTTTTGGTTCCGCGGTCATGCGCAACAAGGAAACTTCACGGGGCAGGAAGATGAAATGGACGTACCGATGCCTGCTGGGTTTTCATCGGCTGTATTCGCGCGCTCTTTTGCGGGCTGCTGTCCGGCAATTACGAGGATGACGTTGTCTCCTGTCGAAGCGTTCGAGGATAAAGGGTCGAATCGAATGAATCGAAAATATTGCTTCGATCACATAACTTTCCCTGGTTGACGTCAATCCCTTTACGTCATGCTGATGCGATAGCCGTTGTGCTTACGGATGTTTAGCACGCGGTTGTCATCGAATATCAGGTACTGACCCTTGATGCCGGCGAGGCAACCCTCGATCTCCGCCTGCTTGTCAAAGCCGACACTCTTTACTTTTTCCGGGTACTGATTAACGGGATAGTTGATCGAGCAGACGGTGTCATCGGTGTCGACA
>CAYOHF010000226.1:0-3278 GCA_964403695.1 uncultured Woeseiaceae bacterium
TCGGCGGCCACGGTTTTCAACCGTGGCTTAAGTACTACTTTGAGGTTGACCTTCTGCCGAGTCGAGACCCGGATTCGAGTGCGGTCTCATCAAGTGCACGAGTGATTGATTGGCGTATTGATATTGCCAAATGGGACTGGGGTGGCATTCGCGTTGGTCAGTGGAAGATCGACATGAACCGTGAACGTGTCGATTCATCCGGTCGTCAGCAATTCGTCGAACGTTCAATCGTTAACCGAATATTTACCATCGATCGTCAGGTCGGCATTCAGTTGCGCGGCCACGCGTTTAAAAATACACCGGCAGATCTGCGTTACTACCTCGGCGTCTTTAATGGTGAAGGGCGGGGCGTACGAAATATCGACGAAGACATGATGTATTCAGGCCGCCTGCAATGGAACTTCTTCGGCCGGGACCTTTCCTGGCGACAAACGGATGTTGAGTATACCGATAAGCCAACGGGCAGCTTTGCCATTGGCGGCATGACAACGAACGGGCCGTGCACACGCTGGTCGTCTTCGGCTTGTGGCAATCTGGATGGATTTACCTCGCCCATTTTGGCGAATTCGGATCAGTTCAACATTGAGCAGGCCGTGCAGGAATTCGCTTTCAAATATCGCGGTTTCTCAATTCAGCAGGAGTTTCACCGCAAATTCATCCGTGATCGTGTCGTCGGCAGCAAGAACGATCTGACGGGCGGCTATTTGCAAACCGGTTACTTCTTTCACAACATAATAGACGCAGTACCTGCACCGCTGGAACTGGCAGTGCGCTACGCGTTTGTTGAAGAACCGAATGAAGTTGATCGAACGTTTGAAAACGAACGTGAGGAATTCACGCTGGGTGCAAACTGGTTCTTTGCGGGCCACAACAACAAGCTAACGTTGGATTATTCCTTCCTGACCGTCGATGACGGATTCACCGGCATCGATGACGATGCGAATCGTGTTCGCTTCCAGTGGGATGTGTCCTTTTAGTTAGCAGATATATTCTCTGTAAAAGAAAAGGCCCCCTAAAGGGGGCCTTTTTTTATGCTGCTGCCGGTGCGGGTTCGCCTGGGTCGGCATGATTGCCGTTGCGGTTCGATATTATTCGGTCGACCGCCGCGCGTAGAGCCTCGACTCTCGTCTCGTAAGTGGCATCAACCGGCAAATTACGAATTGAATTCAGAGCTGTCAGTGTCTTGCGTACTGAATCATTCATGCCGGTCTCGTAGACGATCTTGCCCATATCATGTGCATCGCGAATAATCGTTTCGACAGCACGTGCAGCCGAGACGTCGACAAACGGCACCCTTGAGAAATCGAGGATGATCGCCGTCGTCTTGCCCTTGACGCGCTCGCGAACCTGATGACCGACATCTGCGGCCGCGCCGAAGCTTAGCGGCCCACCGAAGTCAAACATCGTGACTTCGCCACGCACCGTCTCGAGCAATTCTTCCTCTTCCGGTGTCATCACCAGGGTGCTGGTGTCCTCGCCACTGAATTGCTTCAACTGTTGGTCAGCAAGTTGTTTGATGAACGCCAGTGCGGCAAGGACCACACCCGCAGCAACTGCGGTGATCAGATCGACGAACACCGTCACAACCAACACCATCGCCATCAGTGCCAGATCAAGACGCGGCCCGGTGTGGGCACGCTTCAGATAGCCAACATCAATGATGTCGTAACCGACTTTGATCAGAATGCCCGCCAGTACGGCATGCGGAATTTGCGCGGCCAATGGGGCCAGGCTGATGACGACCGCGAGCAAGAGTAGTGCATGCAAGATACCGGAAATCTTTGTCCGGCCGCCGGTTCGGATGTTGATAACCGTACGCATGGTTGCACCAGCACCTGGAATCGCACCAAAGAAGCCGGCGATCGTGTTGCCAATACCCTGGCCAATCAACTCCTTGTCCGAGTCGTGGCGTGTGCGCGTCATATTGTCGGCGACCAGTGACGTTAACAGGCTGTCAATCGCACCCAGGACGGCAAGAAGCACAGCTGCTTCGAGCACGATTGCGAATGTATCCGCGGTGAATTCCGGCATGATGAATGAAGGAAATCCCGTTGGTATGGCGCCCAAAATCGGTGCGCCGCTAACAAACAAGCTGATTGTAGTTCCAACAACTAGCGCTGCCAATGGGCCTGGCACATACTTGCCAAACTTCGACGGCCAGGTAAATATCGTCACCAGCGTTATTACACCGACAATCAATGCAGCAATATTGGGGTCCATTACTGCGCCCGGTATTGCCGTTAGCGCAGGAATTGTGCCGCCGCCTTCGGGCTCGTGACCAAAAAGTCGGGACAGTTGCAAGGCGATAATGATACAGCCGATACCGCTCATGAATCCTGAGACGACCGGATAGGGAACCAATCGAATGTATTGGCCCATCTTGAATACGCCCAGTAGGATTTGCAGAATGCCCGCGAGCACAACGGCCGCGAACACCAGGCCAAGGTTTCCTGACAGGGACGCGAAAATGCCGGCGAACACCACGACCATCGGTCCGGTAGGGCCGGATACGTTGGAGCCAGTACCGCCAAAGAGTGACGCAAAAAAACCAACGAAGATTGCGCCCCAGATGCCAGCAATAGGACCAGCACCGGATGCCTCGCCGAAGGCGAGCGCTAACGGCAAGGCAACGATGCCGGCGGTAATACCGCCAAACATGTCGCCGCGCAGGTTCGAAAAGTCCAGGAATTTCATTTCAATTCTCCCAGTCGCGGCCGATCAGGCGGCACAAGTCGAGGACTTGGCAATTTCCGCCATTTCCTTCGCGTAGTACACGTCAACCGACTCAAAACTGTCATTCGCCTCGTTATAGGCTTGCACGTCTCCGGTCTTGATGTCGTATACCCAGCCATGCAGTTTTAGATCACCCTTAGCGAGTCGAGCAGCGACGCTTGGATGCGTCTTCAGGTGCTGCAATTGCAGCATCACGTTGCGTTCCAGTAGCATTTGCATGCGCAGTTCATCATTTTCCGGCGCCATTTCTTCGACGATAGCGACGGCAGCTTTCGAGTAGCCCAGCCATTCTTTGACGTGCGGCAGACTGTCCAGACCTTCCGGATTCATTGCGCCCTTCATCGCGCCACATTCGGTATGTCCGCAGATAACAATATGCGGCACATTCAAAGCGGCCACGGCGAATTCGATGGACGCCGTCATACCACCCGTATGGGTCATGTGCGGCGGGACGATGTTGCCGGCATTACGGCAGATGAATAGCTCGCCAGGATCGGTTTGCGTAATCATCGCGGTCTCAATTCGAGAGTCCGAGCAAGTGATGA
>CAYOHF010000227.1:0-3277 GCA_964403695.1 uncultured Woeseiaceae bacterium
TTCCCCACCATCTAGTGGGGAGGCGCATCCTAACCAAGCAAGCCCCCCTTATCAAGCAAAAACCGGGGTCGAACCGAGGTTTAATAACAATAAACCTCGGTTCGACCCCGGTTTTTTATTGGTCGGCTGCCTGAGAGGCGATTCGCGGCTAATTGCTGCCTTTTCGTTGCCTGAGCGCCTCGTACAGACAAATACCGGTCGCAACCGAGACATTCAGGCTGGAAACGGCACCCTGCATTGGCAAGCTGACCAGTTCGTCGCAACGCTGCGCCACGTTCTTGCGTAGCCCGGATTGTTCGCGCCCCATTACCAGCGCCAATGGCCGCTTTAAATCGCAATCAAAAATCGTCGTTTCGGCCGCATCACTCGTACCAACAACCGTGATGCCGTATTCGACCAGCCAGGCAAGGACCTTGCCTATATTGGCTACTGAAGCGAACGGCATCGTCTCCGCCGCACCGGACGCTACCTTGCTGACTGTTGGTCCAAGGCTCGCAGCGCCATGCCGCGGCACAATGACCGCATCAACCCCGGCTGCATCCGCCGTACGCAGACACGCGCCCAGGTTGTGGGTGTCTTGTATGCCATCAAGTATCAGCAGAAGCAGGGGCTGGCCATCGCCTTCTGTGAGCTTTTTCTCAACCAGTGACCTGAGCGCTCCCTCATCCAGGATCTCGCTGCGCCTGATTTCCACAACGACCCCCTGATGCCTGCTCTCGCCGCTTATCTGCTGCAGTCTCGCTCGATTCGCTGCCTGGATTTCGATGCCCCGAGAATTCGCCTGGGCAATGATCGACTCGACTCGTGGATTCGCCGTCTGGTATTCCGCATACAACCTGGTGATTTCAGCAGCCTGATGCGACAACAACTGCTCCACCGCTCGCAGTCCTGTAACGTATTTGGCTTTGCTCATCTTCTCTTTTTCTTCTTGCCAGTTCTTGCGGAACTACTCGCACTGCCCTGTTCAACGAGCTGGAAGTCAATGCGTTTGCTATCCAGGTCGACACGGGAAACAACGATGTTAAGTGGATCCCCGAGGCTATAGCGCGTGCCGCTGCGATCACCGACCAGTGACTGGCTACCGACGTCAAACCGGTAATAATCATTCTGCAGGCTGGTCACGTGCACCAGGCCATCAATCTGAAACTCGGGCAACTGCACAAAGACACCGAAGTTTGTAACACCCGTGACAACGCCCGAATATTCATTGCCGACTTTGTCCTCCATGTACTGGCACTTCAACCAGGCCTCAACTTCGCGCGTTGCACCCTCTGCACGTCGTTCATGCGCGGAGCAGGTATGCCCAAGATGTTCCATGGCAGCCTTGTCATAAAGGTAAGCACCGGGTTTGCCACCACGGACAATGTGACTAATGGCTCTGTGTACCAGCAAATCCGGGTAGCGACGAATCGGCGATGTGAAATGCGCGTACGCATCCAGCGCAAGGCCGAAGTGACCAACATTCTCCGGCGTATATTCTGCATGCGACAATGAGCGCAGCATTGCCATGGATATCGCTGCACTGTCCGGTCGATCTTTGACCTGTTCAAGAAGATTGTTGAACTGTTTTGGCTGCACATGATCCGGGTGCGGTACTTTCAGGCCAAGGCCGACGAGATACAGGCGCAGCTCCTCGAAACGCTCAGGATTCGGTTTCGCGTGTACGCGATACAACGCAGCAATACGATTCTTACTCAGGAATTTTGCTGCCTGCACATTCGCTGCGATCATGCATTCTTCGATCAGACGATGCGCATCATTACGCGGCACTGCACTGATGCGCGCTATTGATCCATGCTCATCCATCTCGATGCGCGTTTGCGGAATATCCAGTTCAATTGCACCACGCTGATTGCGACTCTTCGCGAATAACTGGTAAACAGAATGCAAATTCTGAATGTCCTTTTGCACCTTCTCTGGTATCTGTTTTTTCGATTCGCCAGTAAGAAAATCACTGACCTGGCTGTAAGTAAGCCGCGCAGCAGAGCGCATCACTGCTTCAAAAAACTTCGCTCCTGTAACTTTTCCTTCTGCATTAACGTGCATCTCGCACACCATACAAAGTCGATCCACTTGCGGATTGAGAGAACACAATCCGTTCGACAACGTTTCCGGAAGCATCGGCACAACCCGGTCAGGAAAGTACACCGACGTGCCACGTCGTATTGCTTGCTTGTCCAGTGGTGAACCGAATTCGACGTAATGTGACACGTCGGCAATAGCAACCAGCAGTTTGTAACCGTCACCCGCCGGCTCACAAAAAACAGCATCATCAAAATCTCTCGCGTCGGCACCATCGATCGTCAGGAGATTCACGCCCCGCAAATCAATCCTGTTTTTCAACGCGGCCGCAGGAACTTCACTACCAAACTGATTCGCCTGCCCGCGAACCGCCTTGGGCCAATCCGTAGGTATACCGTGTGAGTGAATCGCAATATCCGTGGCAACGCCACGCATGCCCGGCTCGCCAATTACCTTGACAATTTTTCCGGTGGGTTGCTCGGCATGCGTCGGAAAGTCGAGAATTTTCGCCACGACAATTTGCCCATGCTTTGCCGCCCCCGCCTCGCCCTTCGCAATCAGTATGCGGTGTGCAATTTTCGGATTGTCGGGAATGATTACGCCAATACCGCGCTCGCGGATAAACTGACCCGCAATCTCGGTCAGTCCACGCTCCAGAACCTCTACCAGCTTGCCCTCACTACGGCCGCGCCTGTCCTCGCCAACAATTCTGATCGCAACACGATCGCCGTCAAATAATGCGCGCATCTCACGTGCAGACAGATACACATCGTCCGCACCATCGTCACGAGCCACGAAGCCAAAACCATCCGCATGCCCGCTAACAGTCCCGGCAATCAGCTCCAGTTTTGCAATCAGGCAAAACTCGCCACGTCGGTTTTCGATGATCTGGCCAGCTCTGACCATCTTGTGCAGCTTCTCCAGCAGCAGCGTGCGCATCCGCTGACCCTTGATATCAAACACCTTCATTATGGCGTCGGGCTTCTGCGGTCGACCAGTATCCGTCAGGCATTCAAGGATCGCAGCGCGCTTGGGAACCGGGTGCTGGTAAGGTTTTCCACGTCCGGATGTGGATTTTTTTCGTTTGGTCAAGCTGGTTTGCTCCGTATTAATGAGGCGGCACATTGACAGACTCAAGGTGCTTTGAGTACAGTGCGCCACCCGTAAGGAATCGCAATTGTACGCGGTTCAGACCTGCCCAGGTGGCGGAATTGGTAGACGCGCTAGCTTCAGGTGCTAGTGGGCCTATGTAGCT
>CAYOHF010000228.1:0-3247 GCA_964403695.1 uncultured Woeseiaceae bacterium
CTTCAACAACGACATGTGCCGATAGTTGCACATTCGCGGCAATCTTTGCGGATGGCGACACTACTGCGGATGCGTGCGTACCAGCGACAATATCAGGTTGCGAATGCAACATGCCCGCGATTCTGGCGAACGCCAGGTAAGGGTCATCTGCAATCAGCGCGTTGACCGGACAATCTTCTGCATCTGCTGCCCGCAGAAGAACGACTCCGGCAGAGGTAGTGCGGAGCTGATCACGGTACGCTTTGTTTGCGAAGAAACTTAGCTCCCCGGCATTAGCACTCGACAAAGTCGCAACACGGGACACTTTGACCTGCGGATCGCCGACAAGCTCACAACCGAACTCGGCAGCCAGTTCCCCCAGGCGAATCGCCGATCGGGCCAATCTGGATCTCCGTTGTGCGAAAAGCCGGCCCGATAAATGGCCGGCTCGTACTTATGGATTGATCAGGAACTAATTGCCGGCCGACTGGAAATTCGCTTCCATTGCGCGCAATACGTTTTCAGTGATATTGACCGCAGTGCTCGCAAACAATACACCATCGCCCACAACCAGATCATAGCCGGTCGTCTCCGCGTAATCCTGAACTTCCTTCAAAAGAGACCGTTGTAGATTACCGAGCTCTTCGTTACGACGAAGATTCAGATCTTCACTGAACTCGGTCTGCAATCGTGCAACCTCACGCTGCAATTCACGCATATCTTTTTCAGCATTGCGACGCTCGGTTTCACCCATAACGTCAATATCCCGCTGAACCCGATCGCTCATTTCCTTGAATTCAGTTTGTTTAGCGACAATGCTTCGTTGTCGCGGCTGAAATTCCTCTTCGAGCGCAGCCATCGCCAGCCTGGCCTGCGGTGCCTGCTCCATCAGCGCCGGTATATTAACTACGCCAATTTTCAATTCCTGCGCATGCAGCGACAAGCTCAAAGAAAACAGCAACACGATTCCTGCGATCACCTTAACCAGGTGTGGCTTTACAACATTCATATAAAATCCAATCCTTAAAACGCCTGCCCAATGGAGAACTGAAATCTTTCTATCTGATCTCCGTAAAATCTGTTGTTGCCTGCAACTTCGTTCAGAGGCAACGCATAACTAAAGCGGAACAATCCTAACGGCGCCAGCCACTGCACGGCAATACCGACCGATGTCCTCAATTCATTATAATCCGGTTTGTAAGAAAGCGGGCTACCCAATTTATCGGTAAATTCAACTTCGCCGGTATTAAAGACGTTGCCAATATCGTAAAAAAGGCTTGCCCGCGTCTTACCCCTGAATTTCTCAGGAACGGGGATTATAAGCTCTAGTTGACTCGCAACCAACACATTGCCGCCATATGGGTTACCAAAACTGTCCCGCGGACCTAACCAGGATTCCTTATAGCCTCGAATCGACTCCGGGCCACCACCAAAGAACTGCTTATACGGCGGAATTGCCGTCGTGTCACCCAAACCCTCACCATAGCCAATCTCGACGTTCGCTCTAAAGGTCCACTGCTTGAAAATTGGCACATATTTTGTGAAATTGTAGCGCGCCGTATAGTACTCAACGTCACCAAACGGCAAAACATAACCCAGGAAAACCTGCTGCCTGGAGCCGCGATCGGCGAACAGTGCCCGGTTTCTGCTGTCGTAGGTCCATCCGACGATCAATTCATAGGCATTGAACTGAGTTCCAAAAAATACGCCGCCACCATTAATATCAGTGACGAACGGATTGCCATTACTCGATACCCAGTCCTGCGATTGCTGGGTGCTGTTCGTCGATGAAAGAAGTTCGGCATTATTGAAGGTAAGGCCGAGACTCATCCTTTGGTATTCCGTAATCGGTAGTCCGTATTCCAGAGTGGCGCCATAGCTGGTCGTGGAAAAGTCGGACGCCGCGGATGTGAACTGGGTTATGTCGCGAAAATTCACACCCATCGTTCGGCTGACGCCATTTTGCGAGACATACGGATCAGTGTGTGACAGCGAATAGGCGGTCGAAAAGCGCCCCGTATTTGCCTGCAAAGCTACCCTGTCACCCGTACCCAGAAAATTGGTATGCACGATACTGCCGTTTAGCATCAGCTTCTGCGCATCGGAATAACCCAGACCGCCGCTGAATTGACCTGGCATGCGGTACTCGAGGTCAAAATCGACATCAACCAGATCCGGACTGCCCGCAACCGGGCTCGTTTCAACATCCACCCTTTCTATGTACGGCAGCCGCTGCAGCAAGATCTTCGAGCGATCCACGAGCCGGTTTGACAGGTAGGCACCTTCAGTCTGGCGCATTTCCCGCCGCAGCACTTCATCGTCGACCTCGTCGACACCGTTGAAATTAATGCGACGCACATAAACACGGCTCGCCGGATTGATAAAAAAGGTAACCGCAACTTCCTTCTTCTCGTGATCAAGTTCCGGAACCGGTTCAATATCAGCGTTCGCGTAGCCTTCCTCACCCATCCGAAAGCCCATGAATTCAGCGGATTGTGTTAAAAGTCGCAGGCTAAAAATGGACCCCGGTTGCGCTAGCACCATGCCCCGAAGTAATTCCTCCGGCACAACCATTTTGCCGACGAGTTTGATTTCCGAGATTGTATATTTTTCACCTTCGTGGACACTGATCGTGACGTAAATGTCCTTGCGATTCGGCGATATCGCGACTTGTGTGGAGTCGACGCGAAAATCGGCATAACCACGATCCATATAGAAGGAGCGCAATATTTCAAGGTCGCCACCCAGCGCCTCTTTTGCATAGCGATCATCTTGCCTGAACCAGGACAACCAGTTAGCCGTGTCCAGCGCAAATGCGCCGCGAACCTCTTCTTCGGGGAAACTGTGATTGCCGATGATATTGACCTGGCGAATCTTCGCCCGATCGCCTTCCGTGACGTTAATGAAGATGCTGACGGTATTGTTCGGCCGATCAGTTACGGCTGTGGTTACCGCGACGCCATATTTGCCCCGATCGTAATATTGTTCCTTCAGAAATTGCGTAACGTTATCGAGTACCGATCGATCAAAGGTACGCCCCCTGGCAAGTCCAACACCACGTAAGGACTCCATGAGGTCTTCTGTCTTGATGTCCTTATTGCCCTCGATCGAGAAGTTGTCGATGGACGGTCGTTCCTTTACGACGATAATCAGCGTTTCATCTTCGCGGCGAATTTCGATATTGTCGAACAGCGCCTGACCGTACAGGGCTCTTATGGCTTCCTGAATTCGGACCTCGTCAATCGAATCCCCGACATTAATCGGCAGG
>CAYOHF010000229.1:0-3236 GCA_964403695.1 uncultured Woeseiaceae bacterium
CCACGCCAGCCGACGCCAGCCGGGTCCACCATGCCGAATGAAGATACGCTGAGCATCATCCCGGGTTTTATTGGTAGTTACCCACGTTTGTTTTTCGTCGTGGACGAGTCCGAATTGGCCGGGTTTGTTGATTCAATCGCGGCACTGCAGACAGAAGAAGACTACTCGCGGCTGCTGGACGCATATGGCATCCGGCGAACTGACGCGGAATTTTGGAGCAACAGCGACACCTTTCATCTCGCGTACCAGCAACTGTACCCACTGGAGTTCGGCCTGCTGGACTTCAGTCGATTGGAAAATCGCTGATTATGCTGACTTGAATCGTCATATCGAAATGGTGCGAAATGCCAACTTCAAGCCAGAAATTTGTTGATCTGATCTCAAATTGGACTGATACTAAGTTCTACTCGGCTGCCACATATAGCAATTAAAACGAAACTGGCGGCAGCCAGTACAAATCACGGGTTTTGCTGCAGATGCTTTGAATTTGAAATCAAGGCTCATTCTGTGTCGCGATCCCGTATCAGGGATGATTGCTGCGGTCGCCATTTGGGGATGTTGTGATGGTGACCAAACGCAGATCAGACATGAGGGATTAACAGGCTTACGCAGCGGGCGTATTAGTTTTGGTATGAGCACGTATGTTCGCATACGCATACGCATACGTTGACTATAATCCGTTGCGAATCTTTGGGAGCGGTCAATGAACAGAATGATTATCCTGATCGTTGGGATGTTAGCGCTGTGGGCGTTGTTTGAGTTTGGCGGTCGTAGCAAAGCGCCGATCATCCAGGCTGACATCCAGTCGCGCACTGCGGCTGCAATCGTCGCAGCGGGACTGGACGACGTTGTGGTATCTGCTGACGGACTTGATGTCAGCCTGTCCGGCACGGTCAGTGATGATGCCCAGGTAGGTCAGGCAAGCGACATAGCCACGAGTGTCAATGGCGTGCATTCAGTCGGCAGCGTAGTCACCGTCAAAGCGTATTTCACTCAATTCTGCAAAGACGATACGCGAATACTTTTGACCGGTAATGTTTCAGATGAGGATGCACGAAACGCTTTTCCGCAACGCGCTCAGGATATGTTCAGGCATTGGAGCGTCGAGCAAGATCTGACGATCAATGAAAACTCGCCAAATGGTTTTCGCAGATTCATGGATCAGGCGCTGATTGAACTCGGACAACTGGATGCCGGCTGCATCACGCTGAACAACAGGACATTGTCAGTCAGCGGGTCTGTGCGCAGCGAAAGAGCGTTAAGCGGAATCAAAGAACGATTCGATGCCTTGAGTGATCTCGGTTTTGAAGTCAGCTACGACCTTGCACTGCCAGAATTGTCTGAGCAGGCAGCTGCCTGCCAGGAAGAAGCCAATCGGCGTGTGGCACCCGGCGAAACGGTCCTGTTTGATTTCGACAGTGACGAGATTCATGCAGCCGGTCAGCAATTGCTCGATGAAGTCGTCGAGATCAGCAAACTATGTCCCGATGTGCACGTCCTGGTTACCGGGCACACGGATTCGATCGGCGACAAAGACTACAACGTAGCGCTGGGTGAACGGCGTGCGGAGTCCGTCGTGAATTACATGGTAAGCGAAGGAGTGGATTCCGCCAGGCTTACGCCGGTTGGACTTGGCTTCTCACAACCAGTCGCCGACAACACAACAGAAGAAGGCCGGTCGCAGAATCGGCGCATCGAATTCCGCGCACGGGAGGAATAGAAATGGATTACCTTATCGAACAAATTTTCTTATACATGCTGGTGGCATTTTTACTCGGCGGATTTGTGGGTTGGTTCTTATGTCGTCAGGGCGCAAGCAAGAAAATCGCCGAACTGGAAGCGCGCCTGGCTGATAGAAAATCAGGTACACCGATCGAGTCGATCGAAGGTATCGGTGCAGGCTTTGGTAAACGTTTGCGAGCAGACGGCATTGATACGACCGAGAAACTGCTGGACTTGTGTGCCTCGCAAGAAGGTGTCGCACGCGTATGCAAATGCGTAGACCTTGATGAAGATACGGTTAGAAACTGGGGCACGATGGCAGACCTGTCACGTATCAAGGGACTGGGCGGACAGTGGGCTGAACTCATGTGGGCCGCCGGCGTGACCAGTGTGCAGAATCTTGCGGCACAGGAAATCGAGCCACTACGCGCTCGCATGCGGGAAATCAACGAGAAAGAGCACCGGGTAGCTGAGTTGCCGGGTGAAAAACGAGTCACGAAGTTCCTGGCAGAGGCCCGAAACCTCAAGCCGATGTTACCAAATCGTGATTAGTTGCAATATTAACGTTCCGGAAGACGGCGTATACTGAGGAGAATCAGAGACGTGGGGTTGTTAGTGAAGGTTCTTGAACGACTGCTTTGGGTCAGCGGTGCCGTTTTGCTGAGCATATTCATAGGCCACCTTACTTTAGGTGAGCTGCAGCGTGCGCACGCCGTCGCGGCTTTCAAGTCACAGCAGTCGGCGGCAACAATACCTGCTTCGGCAACGCCGACGACAAATGCGAGTACGAATACGACTGCTTCCACCCCTGTTGATACCACCGGTGAAGCCGCCGATTTTGACGGCAACGTTGCGCCGCCCGATCAGTCGCTGTGGTCGTCTGGTCGAATTGCCTCGTATGCGGAGAGTCTCAAAGCGGATACGAGTGAAGTGATTGGTCTGTTTTCGATTCCGCGGCTTGACCTGGAGGTGCCTTTGTACGACAAAGCATCGGATCTGCACATGGATCGGGGCATTGCCAGAATCGAGGGAACGTCGCAACCCGGCGCGCCAGGCAACATGGGAATAGCTGGCCATCGCGACGGTTACTTCAGAGTTTTGAAAGATATCAAGTTTGGTGATGAGTTAATCGTCACTTCGGTAAATGGGCCGCAGACGTACCTTGTGGAGCAGTTAATGATCGTGGACCCGTCTTCGGTCGAGGTTCTTGATCAGACAGAAGAGACTGCAATCACGCTGGTCACTTGTTACCCGTTTTATTTTGTAGGACATGCACCGGAACGATTTATCGTTCGTGCGGTGTTGCAAGAATAATTTTTTTATCAGGAGGAGAAAAATGAAAATTACGAAAATTATAACGCTGCTATCTGCATTGCCGCTTCTGGCAATGGGTTTGCCAGCAAACGCGCAGACTGATCTGACTTGCGATGACATAACGTTTGCAAGTGAGATGACGTCCAGATTCCCGAATGTTGGGGACGCATGCCAGGACGTTGTTGAAGTCGACGGGGAAC
>CAYOHF010000230.1:0-3229 GCA_964403695.1 uncultured Woeseiaceae bacterium
TCCAGTCATCGTAATGGTGGGTGACTATAAGGCTTCCTTACTTAATGCTATTGGTAATTTTGGGATCAAAATGCCAACGGTGTTTAGGGTCAGAGTAAAAATGCCTTAGTTTTTACTCTGACCCCATTCAGACAGATTCATCCGGGCGCGCCATACAAAAAAAGGCCCCCGATGGGGCCTTCATTTGTATGGCGCGCCCGGAGAGATTGATTCAGGTCGCCTTTGGGCGATCTTCACCCCTGCGGGGCGCCTTCGGCGTCCAAAACGCTGACGCGTTTTGTCGAACTCCCGACCGAGCCAATAGTGACAGCGATTTGGTAATCAAATAATTTCCAATAAGAACAGGGTTCGAAGTTAGATCGCTGGACAGTAAGCTATAGTAATCATTGACCAGTCGTAGGGGCGGCCGTTGCTCGATTCGCCCTACTTTGCACAACGAAGCACAACTGAATCACGCATATATCCCGCATACCTAGTTCGCCGGGAATCTCGCTCTTACTACATTGATATGGAATGAATGGTGCCGCCCTCAATGCTGACTGACCAGGAACGGTTCACCGTTAAAAAAACATTCTGTATCAACGCATCAATCGACTGTTTCCATTTCGACCACCTGATACATATCTTTTCCCTCCTGAGAAAAAGGCTTAAAATACGTGTAGTTGTAAACCACGTAGTTTTCACCTGCTATTTCCTCTTCTGTCGCACCTTCCGGGATGTTGGTAACAACTGCACCATCCGGCGCATCGATCACCCTGTATTTACCATTTTCATTTACGTAAAAAGCACCGCCAAAATACGAGAAACTCTCGCCATCCAACGTAATATTCTCAACTCCTTCGGGTAATGAGTTGACAACGATATTCGTTGGCGGGTTAACAACCGTATAACCGCTGGATGATTGTTGATAGTAGACGCCATTGTCATAGTGATAATGCTGGTTATCAATCGAAACAATCACAGCCGTTGTCGCAATCGTTACCACAAGAAAACCAAACGGATGCCAGTGCGGCCCATAATAATATGGCCTGTAAGGATGGTATCTGTAAGGATAATAACCGCGATGTCCGTTGTAATAACGATTGCTGTGCCTGTTATTGACACGGACATTATTATTTATCTTAACGTTCTTGCTGTTGTCGATATTGACGTTTACATTCCTGTCGCCGCCTTTCACATCGACGCGGTTCGCAGGGTTCTTGGGCCTTTTATTTTCACCGCTCCCCGCTCTTGAATTATTGCCGCCGCTATCTCGGGTTGGCCGTTTCTCCGCCGCACTGGAAGATCGCGAATTGGATCGGGATGCAGGCTTTCTGGTCGTCGATTTCGAATTATTGTACGTATTGGTTTTTGGTCTGTCATTACTGCGACGTGAACCGCCGTTTATGGACCTATTTGTACTCCCTTTATTGGCACCACGGTGCTTCATTCGCTGTGCTTGAACGTCTGGTACAACCAAGCAAAATGCGACCGTTACTGATAAGGCAATGTTTACGAATTTTTTCATATTAGTTAGTTTCAATTAATAGTCTGAAGTTGGGTTTCTACTGAATCGCTTGGCGGCCTGAAATTAAACAGCATATCGGGTAACTCCTGATTGGTTTTCCAATTTGAAAAGACCACATCATAGAAACTGTCTTTGTCTAGCTTCGATTCTATAACCATCCTGTATGGCAAAAATGTCGCTTTGTCGATCCATATTTGAACAGTTTCATCGTCGTCACTAGCTACAACAGAAACACAGTCAACTCCATCTATCTCTTCCTCGGAGAAATTCACACTGTTGTAGTGGTCCAGCAAATCGTCTGTAAAACTCGGATAGAAGAAATCCGCGGCCGGAAAATCAATTCCATATTTTGTATTGATATAGTCAATCGCCTTGATGATATTGTCTGGCGCATCGACTATGGCATACACGTTCTTGGTGTATGAAAAGTACGCCAATTTCGATCCATTATACCAATAGCTTATTTCGCCTTTCGTCCCAATCGAATGGACGTACATTTTATCCGGGCCACGCATGTATACATCATGCTCATTGCGAACTTCGCTACTGGGATCCTTGGAGTTGATTGTATCGAGTGTATAACTAACAGAAGAAAGCTCTCCAATTACTTCACTCATTTGATCCAGACTTTCGACTGCCCGGGTATCATATTGTTTCGGTGACTCACAGGATGTGAGCAGCACCAGCACAACAGCCAGGGTTAAACTTGAAATAAGCGTATTTGGCATAGAAAACATCTCGTAAATTACATCCTTTGTCAGTCGCTCTTGCCGCTTCGAAATACTTGCCTACAAGGGCTTGTTCTAATCAATAATTCTCTTTGTTCTACGGCAGTTTAAGCGCCCGTACCGATTGTTATGGCAGGACCTTCGTTTTGCTCATCGGATTCCGCCAGGTTGAGCATAATCATGAGAAAAGCAAGAATTCGTTTTGATCCCAAGTCTCGATCGTCTATGGCGAACCAGTATCCCCGACTGGATACTGCCACTAACGCATTCTCAGGTTCCTCGAGCGAGGATTGTACCTTGAGTAGCTGACGTGCTTTGGGTATCGGGCCAGAAGTATCTGGCATGCGCATCGTTCTGCCCTCCCGTGCATGCTCTGGTGGTACAGCAATTCCGTAAGACAGTTCTTCCAATATTTGTAACATCGTTCGCGTCTGCAAATAAAGCGCATTCGATTCTTTTGGCCGTGCGCCATACCTGAGCACGAACTCATCGATTCCCTCCGCGAGTTTGAGCGTCGTTCGGATCAGCTTGACATCGGCGCGGGTCTGATCTGTAGCAAGACGCTTGCTAAAATTTATC
Organism: uncultured Woeseiaceae bacterium; assembly: GCA_964403695.1. Lineage (GTDB taxonomy): Bacteria > Pseudomonadota > Gammaproteobacteria > Steroidobacterales > Woeseiaceae > SZUA-117. The sequence goes on from CAYOHF010000230.1 coordinate 2,815, forward strand.
TGGACACGTGCTTCATCCTCGGCGCGAACTACACTGAAGTCGATAATATTGGTCTCTTGCAGGCGAGCGATCGCGGCAGCCAAGGGCTCGAATTGCGAAGTGTTGGAAGGATCATTGCGGATTCCGTTGATTGACCGCACAACAATCGCAAAGACCAGATCAGCCGGCCAGCCACTCTCGATCATCGAAAATACTGCCGCTGGATCCATTGGTGTAAGCAGATTTCTTGTGAATCGGCGGCCGGTCAATGGGGTATAAGTAATCGTCGGCCGGTCCGCCCAACGCACGGCGCCACTAGCACCTAAGGCGTCCGTTCCATTGCTGGGGACGCCACCGGCTGTCCCTTGAACGCCTAACTGTCCCTCGAGTGAATACTGGTTAATTACCTGAGATACATCGAGAAAAACCGGTGCCT
>CAYOHF010000231.1:0-3222 GCA_964403695.1 uncultured Woeseiaceae bacterium
GACAGTCCCGCCCACTCATGAAATATTCGGGCTAGATAGATGGCAAAGCGACGCGAACCAGAGACGGCTCAGATCGAGTCGATGACCCATGATGGTCGGGGCATTGCTGCCGTTGACGGCAAAAAAGTATTTGTCCCCGGCGCATTGCAGGGCGAGTTGGTGCGCTTTCAGCGGCGCAAACGCCGCAGGAATTTCGACGAGGCCGAGCTACTGGAAGTGCTGGAACCCGCCAGCCAGAGAATTGAGCCGCGTTGCGCTGCATTTGGCACCTGCGGTGGCTGCTCGCTGCAACATGTCTCTGATGACGAGCAGCGTGAAATCAAGCAAAGCGCAGTGGCAGACAGCCTGCAGCGGATCGGCCAGGTAGAACCGCAGGAATGGCTGGCACCGATCTGTGACGACTCTGCCGATGGCAGCTGGCATTATCGTCGCCGCGCCCGACTGGCCGTAAAGGATGTCTTTGCAAAAGGACGCGTCCTGGTGGGCTTTCGTGAGCGGCACGCCCCGTTCGTTACTAACATGCACCGTTGCGAGGTGTTAGCGAAACCGGTCGATAGTCTGCTTGATCCATTGAGCGAACTCGTTGAATCCTTAAGCATTCGCAGCAGGTTGCCGCAAATAGAAGTGGCTGTCGCCGACAATGTAACGACACTCGTTTTCAGAGTACTCGATCCACCAACTGATGAAGACAAAGCGCTGTTGTTCGCTTTTTCCGACGAACATAAAGTACAGGTATCACTACAAAGTGGCGGCCTCGATACCATTGAAGCCTTGCAGCCGGGGGCTCCGCACTTGCCGCTGACCTACGCCCTGGAAGATTTTGACGTTGAAATAGAATTCGAAGCGACTGATTTTATCCAGGTCAACGGTCGCGTTAATCGTCTGATGGTGGCAGAGGCGATTCGCCTGCTGCAAGTGAGTGGCGAGCACCGGGTACTCGATCTGTTTTGTGGCATCGGCAACTTTTCGCTGCCGCTGGCGCGGCACGCCGGTCACGTACTCGGCATAGAGGGCGAGGTGCGCCAGGTTGAGCGAGCGCGGCAGAACGCATCACGGAACAATATTGATAACTGCGAATTTCGTTGCGCGGATTTAAGTGTCTTCAACGATGAACGCTGGCACAGCGAAAGCTGGGATCGTGTTCTGTTGGATCCGGCCCGCAGCGGCGCCCAGGAACTGGTCAGCAATATGGGCAGGATTGGTGCAGAGCGCATCGTTTACGTGTCCTGCCATCCGGGAACACTTGCCAGGGATGCGGGTATCCTGGTGCGCGAACAGGGCTATAGCCTCGAGGCGGCCGGAATAATCGATATGTTTCCGCATACAGCGCACGTTGAATCCATCGCTGTCTTCCAAAAAGTCAAGTAAAACAAATGCTTACAAAAATCCCATCAATCGCATGAGGGTTAACCAGCAAGCTGCTAACCTTAGGAGATGGCACTGGGACCCGTAATGCTCGATATCGAGGGTTTGGCGCTTACCTCGGCTGACCGCACGCTGCTGCGCGAACCCGCGGTAGGTGGCGTTGTGCTGTTCAGCCGAAATTATGAATCGCCAGGACAGCTTGCAGATCTCGTCTCTGCAATCCGGGCCGTTCGCAGTCCGCCATTACTGGTTGCTGTCGATCATGAGGGTGGTCGGGTGCAGCGCTTTCGTGAGGGTTTTAGCGAAATTCCTCCCATGCGTCAGCTGGGTCGACAGTACGATAGCGATCCTGCAGCTGCGCTGTCACTCGCGAAGTCGGCCGGCTGGTTGATCGCCTCTGAATTACGAGCGATGGATATCGATCTCAGTTTTGCGCCCTGCGTGGATATTGACTGGGGTGTCAGCGAAATAATCGGTAATCGCGCTTTTCACAATAAGCCGGACGTTGTCGCCGAACTGGCCGGATCATTTGCACTGGGGCTTCGCAGTGGCGGTATGGCGGCGATAGGCAAACATTTTCCAGGCCATGGCGCAGTCGTCGCCGATTCTCACAAGGCACTACCCATTGATCGTCGGAGTTACGGCGATTTGCTGGACGATATGCAGCCGTATGACAGAATGATCCGCAAGCGGCAGTTGGCCGGCGTAATGCTGGCGCATGTTGTATATGCAGAACTGGACCCGGCACCCGCTGGATTTTCTTCCTACTGGATCCAGAATCAGCTGCGCTCTCAACTGCGCTTTGATGGTGCCGTCTTTTGCGATGACTTGAGTATGCAGGCGACGATCAGCTTCGGTTCAATGCCGACACGGGCCAGGCTGGCGCTGGAAGCCGGCTGCGACATGGTGTTGGTGTGTAACGACCGGCCGGCTGCGAGCGCAACTGTTGCAGCTCTGCGGGACTACTCGAACCCGCTTTCCCTGGTGCGCCTGGCGCGCCTGCATGGAACCGGCCACGTAATGCGCGAATCTTTGCTCTTAAGTGAGGAGTGGCAAGCGGCAACTGACCGGCTGCATCACTGGCTGGACAGACCGGAACTCAAGCTGGATGCCTGAATAAAAAATTGCTATTGCGATGCCGTTCTTTGCAGTTGCTTTCCGGACCACCAACCGATTGCGGCACAACAAATTCCAAACAGTGCGCCGACAACTCCGTAGTAAACGCCGGCTTCGCCAATCGACATACCGCCGCCGACCAAATCCAAAGATATTCCGCTATAGGCACCGACCAGTCCAAGGGCTGCGCCAGCGTAACCGAACTTTTGCCCGCGCCGATTGGCGACAGCGGTTTCAACTGCGTCAGTGTCTACATCCAGATCGGTAGCGTTAATTTCAAATGCGGATGCCAGTGCCTTTTTCGATTCCAGCGAACTGCTTCCGTCTTTCTCTATTCTTTGCACGGTACGTAAGCTAATTCCGGCAATGGCCGCAAGTTGATCCTGCGACCAGGATCGCTGCTTGCGAAGTTTTCTAACCATTTCAAGATTAATCATAATATCCATTATAGGGTCCATTGCTTTGGGCTGACAAGAAGGTGATTGTCGTTCGCAACGCCTGGCGCAGACAACGTCATTCACGTGACAATCGTGTGACAGCGATACGCCAGGCGGCCAGTCCCGGACTTCCTGTAACGACAACTCGCGATCCTCGTTTCTCATGTAGTCCGTCCCGACGGTCGATCGCGGCGGCATCCCCATTCGCGGCTAAAGCCGCTCCCACAGGTGGGCGTGGGGCCTGGCAGAATGACTCTATTGGCGTTGTGCTGTGGGAGCGGCATCTTGCCGCGATTGCTTCACA
>CAYOHF010000232.1:0-3217 GCA_964403695.1 uncultured Woeseiaceae bacterium
TAACAATCCGTCGCCCGATGCCAATATCGAACTGTTAATGGCAGATGTTGGCTCGTCTGCAGAGTTCGTCGAAACAATTACGATAGTGTTAGCTGCCGCCAGGATTCCTGCGCGCATGATTCGCGGCATCGTTTTGCAGGACCGGCAAAGAAGGGCGGACCCGCGGCCGTGGCTCGAGGTTCATGATGGTGATCGCTGGCGTTATTTTGATCCCAACTCAGGTGCCGAGGGTTTGCCCGAGCGTTTCCTGATGTGGTGGCGTGGCAATGAACCCCTGGTCAGGGTTGAAGGTGGCAACAACGTCGAAGTCAGTTTTGCTGTGCAACAGAATTACCTGGATGCAATGGCGATCGCAGAACAGCGTGCCGATGTTGAAGGATCCGTGCTGGTCGATTTTTCACTTTTTAGTTTACCCATTCAGACCCAGGCGGTTTATAGCGTGTTGCTGATGATTCCAATCGGTGCGCTGATCATGGTCTTCATGCGCAATATTATTGGCATTGATGCTTTTGGCACCTTTATGCCGGTTTTGATTGCTTTGTCTTTTCGAGAAACGCAGCTCTTGTGGGGTGCGATTTTGTTTTCGCTGCTGGTTGCGCTCGGGCTAAGTATCAGGTTCCTGCTCGAGCGCCTGCGACTTCTGTTGGTGCCGCGCCTTAGCGCCGTACTCATCGTCGTTGTTATCTTGATGCTGATCGTAAGCGTCGTGTCACACAAACTCGGCCTGGAAACCGGGTTGTCGGTCGCATTGTTCCCGATGGTTATCATCGCAATGACTATCGAGCGCATGTCAATTGTCTGGGAGGAACGCGGTCCCGCTGATGCTATCCGCGGCGGCATTGGCAGTCTCGTCGTAGCCATGGTCGCTTATCTCGGGATGGGGATGAAGTGGCTGGAACACCTGATCTTCATCTTTCCGGAGTTGCTCCTTATGGCGCTCGCCATCGTCATTTTGCTCGGCAGATATACCGGCTACCGGCTCACCGAATTGACTCGTTTCAAGGCGCTGTCTGAGAAGTAATATGTTCGCTACGGCAAAACGATTGCGTGCTGCGGGAGTGCTTGGGCTAAACCAGCGCAACACCGATTACGTTATGCGGCTCAATCCCCGGCATCTGTATCCGCGGGTCGACGACAAGCTCGTAACGAAAAAACTGGCGCAGGAAGCCGGCATGGCAGTGCCCGAGCTGTACGGTGTTATCAGTCACCAGTCCGAGGTGCGTAACCTGGCCACAATTGTTTCGGCGCATGACAGCTTCGTCATCAAGCCGGCTCACGGCAGTGGTGGTAACGGTATCATCGTTATCGTCAGCCGCAGTAAGCGCAGGCGGGACTGCTACCGGACGGCGAGTGGAATTCTCATGTGGGAGGAAGAACTGCAACACCACATATCAAACATCGTCAGCGGCAGTTATAGCCTTGGCGGCAACCCTGATGTTGCGTTGATCGAATACTGCGTCAAGTTCGATCCAATGTTTGCTGAAGTCAGCTACCAGGGCGTTCCGGATATTCGGGTGATCGTGTATCGCGGCTATCCCATTATGGCGATGGTACGTTTACCAACACGAACCTCGGGCGGCAAAGCAAACCTGCATCAGGGTGCAGTTGGCGCTGGAATCGATATTAGCTCGGGGCAGACACTCACGGGCGTTCTCAACGACGATATCGTCGAGGATCATCCGGATACCGGTGCATTAATTGCGGGCTTGTATATCCCGCAATGGGACTTCATTTTACAGTCAGCTGCGCGTGGCCTGGAAGTAACAGAACTTGGCTACCTTGGCGTCGATATCGTAATCGACCGTGATCGCGGCCCGTTGATCCTGGAGATGAATGCGCGACCCGGGCTGAATATTCAGATCGCCAACTGCACCGGTCTGACTGAACGAACTAAACGCGTCGATGAGATCCATGATCCTGACGCAGATCCTGTGACCAGGGCGAAAATCTGTCGCACAGAGTTTCCGGCGGACCGACAGACGGCGTTGCCGTTAAACGGAACTGGATAAAATTGGCGAGAATATGAGTCGTCGAGTTTCTAAAATTCGATCTCGGTATCAGGATCGATTGGTGCTGAATTGAAGGCACTTCTGACGACACTCACCGCAGTATTCCTGATTACATTCTTAGCTGCGCCGACAATGGGTGCGGGTTGGTTTTGGGATGCAGGTAATGGATTGGGCTTCGCCGCATTCGCTGGTTTGCTTTACCTGACGATTACCAGCAGCCGGCGTCTGAACGTGCGTGCGCACCAGGTATTCGGCTATGCCGTCTTATTTCTGGCACTGCTGCATACATTCTGGTTTTTGCTCGGCGATGCGGCTGCCGTTGAATTCATAAAATCTGGCGCCCCCGACTATATGTGGCTTGGGGTTATCGGCTTGCTGTTGCTAGGTATTCTGATAACGGTTGCCGTAGTACCGGATCGGATGCGCGTGCACAAAGATTATCCCGCCTTCAAATACTGGCATCGTGTAATTGCCATCGTCACGATTGGCTGCATTGCATATCACATTGTCGTTAGCGGCTTCTATCTTGGAGCCTGGTACCAGGCCGTTTTGTTCGTGACATTGGCGCTCGCCGTATCATTTGGGCGAGTGTACTGGATAAAGCTTGGCCAGCTGCCGATAGCGACCGTGTCTGCATATCTTGGATTGAGCGTCATATTGACTGCAATGTTTGCCGCAGTCCGGAATCTGCCAACGTGAAGCTGGTATTCGTTTTCAGCATTTTGTTAATGGCGTTGATTATTGTCTTCGGCTCGCCGATTGCGGGAGAAAAGCCTGTGCGCGATCACTATTTCGAAAGCCCGGAGCCGATCTTGCCCATGACTTTTGCGCATATACATCACGCATCGGTCAACTGTATCGATTGTCATCATAACTACAATGACGATACAGGCGGCGGGCTTTGTATGAACTGCCATATGACCAACGACGAAGTTTGGCCATTACTGGAAAATCAGTTTCATGATCTTTGTCGCAGCTGTCATGCGGAAAAGGCAGCGCTTGGCGAAGATGGCGGGCCGCCGCGGCGGTGTATAGATTGCCATTTAGGCGACGATTTGCCGTAGCTGCGAAACCTAATCGCCCACCGGGCGGGCGATTGCGAAAATTACGAACAAAACTCGTCTAATTGATAGTCGATTTTTTTTCTGACCATTCGCGGCTGAAGCCGCTCCCACATAGTTAGTTCAGTCGTGGGAGCGGCTTCAGCT
>CAYOHF010000233.1:0-3196 GCA_964403695.1 uncultured Woeseiaceae bacterium
CTCCTACAATACTAATTAGCAATGTAGGAGCCCGCCCAGCGGGCGATGTCCCAAATCCGGAAAAATACCGGAACATTGCGCCAAGGCTTCAGCCCACGGCCAGCAAACTCGTCTTTATGGAACAGTAGTGAACTATTTCTTATCAGCAGGCCAGGGCGTTCCCTGATCCATTACTGTCACCTCACCCATACCCATGTACTTAAACTTCTGTACACGTTTACCTTCATAGGTCTCGGTCGTATAAATATTGCCTTTCGAGTCCGTTGAGAGGCCATGCACCGCAAAAAACTGTCCCGGATTGCGGCCACCGTCACCAAAGTTGGTCAGAATTTCCAGTGATTCACGCTCGATAATGTAGATCTTGCGATTAGTGCCATCTGCCATGTAAATGAAGGTTTGCTCAGGATCTGGTGAGAAGGAAATATCCCAAACGGAACCGTCGCCCAGGCTGTTCGGCTTGACGAACATTTCCTTGACGAACGTGCCATCAGGTTTGAATACCTGCAGCCGGTTATTAACCCGATCACAAACATAGATCAGGCCGTCATTTGACGGTTGCGCACAATGCACCGGATTGCGAAATTGTTGTGCAGGTTCCTGCCCGGGCTGAAAAGGACCGAGATCAGTGTCGTCCGGCACGTTTCCATACGCACCCCAGAAGCGCTTCATTTCACCAGTATCTGCATCGAGTACTGCTACGCGCCTGTTGCGATAGCCATCGGCGACATAAACTTCGTTGGCATCGGCATCGATAGAAACCTCAGCAACGCTGCCAAAATTCACGGCACTCAAGCTGTCAGTGTCAGAGCCGGGCGTGCCGTATTCAGCGAGAAATTTGCCATCGCGCGTAAACTTCAAAATGTGCGAATCGCTGCGGCCGTTGCCACCGATCCAGACATTATCTTTGTGGTCAATCGTGATGCCATGGTTGGACGCGGGCCATGTGTAACCTTCGCCCGGGCCGCCCCAGTGATTGACCAGATTGCCCGCTTGATCAAATTCGAGAACGTTCGGTGCAGGTATGCAGCAATCAGCTTTAACCGGGTCGGTTGCAGCACCAATTTCCGTGCGCTCATTAAAAGTATCGCGGCGGTGAATAATAAAAATATGGTCGCGAGAATCGACGTCAATGCCAATGGTCGCGCCGAGAATCCAGTGGTTCGGCAGTGGTTTGGGCCAGAACGGATCGACCTCAAACATTGGTGCTTCTTTCGCCTGCGCCTGGGCTGCACTTTCAAGCGCATTTTGCCCACATCCCAGCGCAACGATAGCCACGACAATCGCTGCAGCTGCCAATAAATTTCGCTTTGTCACTTTCCTCTACTCCCGGTTTGTATCTTGAAGATGCTCTCAAGTGCGCGGCAGTATACTATGGAATATGAACGTCAACGGATCGATAAGCCGTTTAGGGAACGCATCGTGTAACGGTTGTAGCAGCAGTGATTCCTCAGGAAAAATAAAAATAAAAACACCTAACGAGAATCGTTATCAGCAATACCCATAAATTAGTTTCCATCGTCATGATGTTGTGCGTCGTTGCAGCTTTCGCGTTTGGCAGCCGCGCACAAGCACATGAGATTCCGACGGACGTTGTCATTCAGACGATCCTCAAACCGGAGGGCGACCGGCTGAATTTCCTCGTGCGCGTGCCGCTTGAGGCGATGCGTGACGTCAATTTTCCCGAGAGCGGGCCCGGGTACCTGGTCATTTCTGAAGCGGACAGGACCATACGCGATGCGGCCACTATCTGGATCGCGAGAGAAGTAACGCTGTATGAAAACGGCCGCCCACTCGACGACTGGACTATCGTGGCTGCACGACTGTCTTTGCCATCGGACAGCTCTATAGACAGTTATGCAGATGCGTACCAAAGCGTCACCGGCCCGCGCCTCCCTGACAGCATTGATCTTCACAGGGATCAGGCAATGCTGGATGTATTGATCCAATACCCGATTGAGTCTGCAACATCGGAGTTTTCTGTCGATGCGGAGTTCGCCCGGCTTGGCCTGCGAACAACGACGGTAATGCGATTCATGCCGACTGGTGGTGCGGAGCGTTTATTCCGGTTTTCCGGCGATCCGGGACTGGTGCCACTGGATCCGCGCTGGCACCACGCTTTTTTCCGCTTCGTGAAGAGCGGAATCACGCATATTCTTGATGGCACGGACCATTTGCTGTTCGTTATTTGCTTGTTGATCCCCTTTCGGCGACTGCGGCCGTTGGTAGCGATCATCACTTCTTTCACAGTAGCGCACTCGATCACACTGATTGCTTCAACTTTCGGCCTGGTGCCGAATGCGCTGTGGTTCCCCTCATTAATAGAGATGCTGATCGCTGCATCGATCGTCTATATGGCGATCGAAAATATCGTTGGCTCAAAATGGCAAAGGCGTTGGCTGATCGCCTTCGGTTTCGGCCTGGTTCATGGCTTCGGCTTTTCGTTCGCATTGACCGAAACTTTGCAATTTGCAGGCGCCCATGTGCTGACTTCATTGCTTGCTTTTAATCTTGGTGTCGAAATCGGCCAGTTACTGATTATTCTTACGGCTGTGCCGATTTTAAATTTCCTCTTTCGCAAGCCGTACGTAGAGCGCGTGGGGACAATAATACTTTCCGCGATACTGGCGCACAGTGGCTGGCACTGGATGAGCGCCCGCGCCAGCGATCTTGCTGCTTACCAGCTTCAGTGGCCCGTGATGAATTACGCATTCCTGGCATTGTTGATGCGCTGGCTGATGTTATTGCTGATAATTGGTAGCGCCGTGTGGCTGTTATTTGCGGTGTACAAACGTTTCCTGCAACTGGATAGAAAATCGAATCTTTGAAAATCTACTGGTACACGATAAGCTCAGACCTGTTGCCGCGGCGGGTGCATAGGTTTCACCTGCGTCCAGAATATTCGCGGCTGAAGCCGCTCCCACAGAATTCTGCCAAACAAGAATATATGTGGGAGCGGCTTCAGCCGCGAACAGGATGACTTACGACATCGATTTTCATGCGCGCGCCCAGGCAAATAAGCAATAACGGTTTTCGGGGGAAAATTACATGCAGTCCTTAATGATAGTGCTTCTTGGAATCGCCGGCATGACGTTCGGTTGGTTTGTGTATTCCAAATTTATCGCAACAAAGATCTATCAACTCGATGAAAATTTTGTCACACCAGCGCACGAATTTAACGATGGTGTCGACTACCACC
>CAYOHF010000234.1:0-3196 GCA_964403695.1 uncultured Woeseiaceae bacterium
CAACTGCTGGAGGCGCTAGTCCGAGTCGTCGACATCGTCGCCGAGCGTGTACAGGCGTTAGTGAATTGAGTTCCAGCATCCTGATGCCGACCAGCTTGTGACAAACCCCATCTCGCAGGTCGACGCCTTCACCCTGGGCCCATCCTGGATATCCCGCATCTCATGACCAAACGGCAGCAGCGCCATCGGTACGAGCTTCATGTGCTGTACCGCGAGTGGAAAGCCTATGATCGTCAAGGCGAAGAATGCGGCGAGTAGCAAGTGCATGATAGCCAGCTCGAGACCTGGCAGGATTATCCAGATGATGTTCATGATCAATGCTATCGGCCCGCCCGGTGGTTCGGTCTCGCGAAGCTCGCGACCAAATGGTGCGATGACACTGCCGGCCAGTCTGAAACACATGAGTCCGAATGGAATGCCGATGATCGTGAGGCACAGCAAGATGCCACCTAGAACGTAACCGAGGAAGATTAAGAATCCGCCAAATACGAAGAACACCAGGTTGCCAATTAAAGACATGACTAAGCGTACTCCGGCTCATTCCCCGTTATCCACTTAATACTGCAACCAATACCTGGTATCTGCCTCGCGTCCGGCGTCTCCGACGCCAAAACCGCATCAAGCGCAGCTCGCACGTCACGCCCATCAATCGGAAGCTTGTTCGACGGACGGCTATCATCAAGTTGCCCGCGATAAGCCAATTTCTGCTTAGCATCGAACACAAAAATGTCCGGCGTACATGCTGCTCGATACGCTTTGGCAACTTCCTGACTTTCATCGAACAGGTAAGGGAAGGTATATCCCCAGGTCGCAGCTTCTTCTTTCATACGCTGCGGGTTGTCCGCCGGGTACGTTTTTACATCATTGCTGTTGATGGCATAGATAGCGACACCGCGGGCTTCATATTCGACCCCGATCGTGGCTAGCTCGCGACGGATGTGAATAACGAACGGACAGTGATTGGAGATAAACATGACGAGCGTTGCTGGTGCATCACGACGCAGGGTATGAAGCGCCCCGTCGGGATCCGGCAATGTGAAGGTCGGTGCTTCTGTACCGAGCGGGAGCATCTGTGATTCGACGGCGGGCATGGGTTGGTACGCTTTTATTGAGCCAAGCGTACGAGTTTATGCGAGTATCCGTCTACGTTCCATTTCAGGGTACATATGTCGCTTTTTCAAGAGCTTAAACGTCGCAATGTGATCCGTGTCGGCTTCCTTTATTTGGTGTCTGCGTGGTTGCTGCTGCAGCTAACGGATGTGCTGTCGTCATTGTTATCCGTGCCTGAGTCGGCGGGCTCCATCGTCGTCATGCTATTGATACTGGGTTTCTTTCCCGTCGTGATTTTCGCCTGGATCTACGAGATGACTCCGGATGGTCTGAAACGAGAGGTCGACATCGATCGCTCGCAGTTCGTCACACCCGATACCGGCAAGAAGATCAATACGTTGATCGTAGTTTTGTTAGTTCTCGCGATCGTCGGTTTGATCGCCGACCGATTGATTCCGGAAACCTCGGTCGATACCGATGTTGCAGCCGTTGCTTTGGTCGACGAATCAATGCCGGTCGACGCTGTAGCGGACGACCGATCGATTGCCGTTTTGCCCTTTGCCGATTTGAGTCCTGATCAAGATCAACAATACTTCACCGACGGTCTCTCAGAGGAGCTCCTAAACCTCCTGGTGCATGTCGATGATCTTCGCGTTGCCTCTCGCACCTCATCGTTCGCGTATCGCGGATCGACGCTCAGCATTCCCGAGATTTCCAAAGCACTCAACGTCGCTCACGTCCTCGAGGGCAGTGTGCGTAAAGACGGCGATCGTATACGCATCACCGCGCAGCTCATCGAGGCGGGTACCGACCGTCATTTGTGGTCGGAGAACTTCAATCGCGAGCTCACCGATATCTTCGCCATCCAGGACGAGATCGCCAACGCGATCGTTAACGCGTTGACAGGCGAATTGGGTATGGGTGGCGAGAAGGCGGTCACGGTTGAGGCGGCAACGGAGAACCTCGACGCCTACGAGATGTATCTCACGGCGAGGGAGCTCTTCATCGCCCGTGAGCAGTTGCCGGAGAGTATTCGTCTGTTCCAGAAAGCGGTCGAACTTGATCCCGGTTTCGCTCGGGCCTGGGCTGGCCTTGGTGCGGTTGAATCGGTTGCGGAAGAATGGATTTTCGGCGATGACATTGATCACACACCACTCGCGAAGGCGGCCGCGGAAAAAGCGCTGTCGTTAAACCCCGATTTATCGCTGCCTTTAGCGGTGCTTGGGTCGGTGGCGGACGTTCTTGGCGATGCGCCCGGCGGCCTCGATTATTATGCGGCTGCAATCGAGAAAGACCCGAAAAATACGACCGCGTGGTTGTGGCAAGGTCTGGCTCAGATGGTGGCCGGATTTATCGACGAGGGGATGGCGTCACTGCAGCAGTGCCTGGCCATTGATTCCGGATATCAAAATTGTCGCCAGCATCTGGCGCGCGCCTATCTGTTCAAAGGCGACCCCGAGACCGCGCTGAAGCTCAGCAACGAGACACTCGAATACATGATTCATTCGACCAACGATGCTTTTGTATCCACTTACGTTCGCAATGGGCAGCGTTATCTGGCGTTGTTCATTGCCGATGCCAGACTGGGTTCGGCGGGCGCTCCGGTGATCGAGTGGATTCGTGCGATTGAGCACCCGGACGCTGATAACAGCAGGGGGCTTGCGCGTCTCAAAGACTGGGAGCGTCAGACGAGCAGCGGCAATGAACTGTCGTCTGTTGCGGCTATGTTCCTGTCATTTCGAGCCTATGATGAACTGATTGAGAATGCCCGTCAGGCTGCGTATGCACTTTGGCATCCGGACGGCGACGAATTTCGTACTACGCCACAGTTCAAAACGGTAGTTCGTGAGTTGGGAGTGTTCGAATACTGGCAAGCACGAGGATTTCCACCGCAGTGTAAACCCGTAGGAGACAATGACTTTGAGTGTGGGCGTCCCTGAAACTGCACTGGATAAAGGGGTCGAACCGAATTAGGAGGCCAAAATCGGTTCGACCCCTTTTTCTATCTAGCTTTTCAAGAGTTCCATAAAGAAATACTGGCGGCCGGACTGCTTCATGCCGATGCCTTGGCAACGACATGTGCCGCAAAACCCGCGCCGGCCTCGGTGTAGATATTGAACACGGTAGTTGCACCGGCCTGCTTTAG
>CAYOHF010000235.1:0-3193 GCA_964403695.1 uncultured Woeseiaceae bacterium
AATACGCAAGACAAAATCAAAACCAGGTCTGTTCCGACCGCCGGCAGCTACTATGACTATCGTGATCCGTTTTATGATCCCTGGGGCGGATATGGAGGCATGGGTGGTGGTTACGAAACACGGGTGGATCAATACACAGAGGGCACGCTGAATATAGACGTCGTCGACAGCAAGACGAAAAAACTCGTATGGGAAGGATCTATCGTTGGGCGATTGACCGATAAGGATGTTCGCAATATGGAGAAAACCGTCGATGAAGCAGTCGCGGCGGTCATGATTAATTTTCCAATACTGGGGGGCAGCGCGAACCAGTAAGGCGGCGTCTTATTTGGGCCAGATCCCGACTTGATACTGAGTGTGTTGTTGCGGCGACGCCCGATAAGCCGTCAAACATGAATTTAAATAGAGGGACAGTGACCTTAATGCTAATGGAAATAGAGGGACAGTGACCTTAATGCTAATGGAGTGAAAAAAGAGAACAGGAATTAGGGGGTCAGTGACGCTAATTACTCGGAAGTACTGCCGTGAGTTAAGGTCACTGTCCCCCTAATTCGCTAACGCCTGGCTTTTGAAGATCGGGCGCGAGCAGCAAATATGACCGTCTCTCGAAGTCGACTGTGTCATCGAGAACAAGTCACGTAGCAATGCAACTATTTGTCATCAAGGAAAAACAATGAAGTTAGTACGTCTGGGCGTGTATGTCGCCTTGCTATTGCCATGCTTTTGGCCGTCCGTAGGATGGTCCGATCCTGACACAGGGATCTCGGACTGGTTCAACAAGAATTTAATCGACTCCGAGGATGGCAAGGTGGACGTGAGCGACTTTCTGGCCAGCGCCTCCGGATTCTTACCCGTTCCAATTGTAATTACCGAGCCCGCAGTGGGCTTTGGTCTGGGCCTGGCGGTTGCCTATTTTCATCCTGAGAAAGAACTTGACCCTGAAGTACACACGCACCGGGGCCCCCCGAGTATCAGTGTGGGATTTGGCGCAAAAACCGATAATGGCACATATCTATATGGCGGTGCTCATATAGGCGTTTGGAAAGACGATCATATGCGCTACCTCGGCGCACTGGCAAAAGCCAATATCAATCTGACTTTCTACAATGACGGTCGCTCTGATGGAATGGTATTTGACGACGGTATCAAATTTAATGTCGATGGTGAGTTCATTCTTCAGCAAATGCAATTCCGCCTGAAAGAATCCAACTGGTGGCTGGGAGCTAACTACATGTTTGTCGCCGCGACAAACACTTTCAGTTTAGATGAACTTTTACCGCCCGAATTGCCCGATCCGCAATTTGATTTTGATCTCGCGGGACTTGGTGTCTACGTGCAATATGATAGTAGAAACACCATATTCACACCAACAAAGGGCCTGTCAGCGACATTTGAATATAAGAATCACGGTGACACATGGGGCAGCGATTTCGACTACGACAGGTACAAAGGAAGCGTGCTTCACTACACGCCTTTCGGCGACTATTCCAGCCTCGGTCTGAGGCTCGTAGGAGAGAAAGTAAACGGTGATACCCCATTCTTTGGCTTTCCATTTGTAAGTCTGAGAGGCATCCCGGCCATGCGCTACCAGGGGGAGAATGTCGTTACAGCTGAAGCTGAGTACTTGTGGGGGTTTACGCCGCGCTGGTCAGTAGCGCTGTTTGGTGGCGTTGGCAAGACTTCGGCCATCAGCAGCCTGGCGGGAAAAGGTCAGACTGTTAGTGCGGGCGGGCTGGGCTTTCGTTACCGACTGGCGAGAAAACAAGGGCTTCAGGCCGGTATTGATATTGCTCGTGGCCCAGAGGACACAGCGATCTACCTGACCATTGGCAGCGCCTGGGCAATTTAATTGGCCCTGCGCCTTTGTAAAGCTTTCCCGTCAGGGAGATACCGTTTTTGTCCGGTCGCGTATCAAACAAATGTTGAGTACGGCTAAAGGGTGCGAAATGAACTTCAGTGCCAAAGCTCGGAAATGTGGAATAGGGGGACAGTGACCTTAATTCTAATGGAGTGAAAAAAAGAACAGAAAAAGGGGTCAGTGACCCTGATTACTCGGAAGTACTGCCGTGAATTAAGGTCACTGTCCCCCTAATTCGCACGCATTGATGCCCGGCACCTGATCCAGCTTCTCTGCCAGTCGCTGATCCTGGCGTCACCCTTTATCCGCCCCAAAAACTAACTAATTCAGCTTCCGTTACCCAAAAATCAGCTATTCATCATGGCGAATTCAGCCGACCATCATGTCCGAACGCCGCTTGCCTGCAATGATAGATCTACCATTTCATTGAAGCTCCAAGGAGCAAGCCATGATTTCGACCGTCAAACGCATCACAATCTCAGTGTCTGCAATTGCCATCGTGATAAGCCTCACCGGGTGTGGTGGCCATAAGGTTCTCAAGGAGCCGCAACCACTGACCATCACTAATGCTCCCGCCAATGCTGAAGACGGTCGACTCGCGACGAATCTGGACTGGGTTATCCTCCGCAATGGACCCGGTACCTGGTCGAGAAAGGCCGATTGGGACCAGTATTTGATGGGCGTTTCCAACAATACAGCCGAATCTGTCGAAATCAGAACATTCACGGTGTACGACTCGATGATGGTCGATGCGTCATCGGAGTCCAGCAGGCGCCTTCTGATTAAAAGCTCAAAGGCTACGTCGAAACGGTACAAAAATGAGGGATATAGGGTTCAGGCAGGTTTGGGCGGTGCTGGCCTGATTCTGGCGGGCGCGACGGCCGGTGTGGTTGGCGTTGGCGTTGGCACGGCGGCTGCCTATGGAGGTGGAGCCGCGGCCGGGGGCGCTGCTATTGTCGGTCTCCTGGCTGCCCCGATCTTAATAACGGGTGGCATCATGAAAGGTGTCAATGGGCAGAAGGTTGCCAATCAGATTGCAGACAGGCACACCGAATTGCCATTCGTGTTGCAGCCTGGCGAAACGCGAAATGTCACGTTCTTCGTTGCAGTGTCGCCATCACCGCAAAAAATTGAAATTTCATACCGGGCGAAACAACAAAACTACACCCTCGAGGTGGATACCGGTTCGGCACTGGAAGGACTGCACCTGAGCAATGACTCGGGCGATACGACTTAAAGCAAAAAGACGAAACCAACGCAGGGTCCGTAACTGGAATTCGCTATCATTTCCTGAAATAGGGGGGCAGTGACCTTAATTCTAACGGAGTGAAAAAA
>CAYOHF010000236.1:0-3166 GCA_964403695.1 uncultured Woeseiaceae bacterium
TTTTCCGTGACTGATTTGAACACGTCCCACTCGAGGTAGTAGCCCTCTGGATCGTAGCCGACGAACGCGCGGTATCGCTCCGTATCCGAAATTTTTTCTGAGCGCATCTCTATCGCACTGTGGTCAGTCGCGAACCGGTACCAGCTATCAATGTCACCGGTAATCAACGACAGCGTGACCGCTTTCTTCTCCGTGAAATTATGCATCCCGCGCTGTTCGTCCACCGGCCCAAAATATCCCGTGGGACCAATGCGGTATATCTTCGCCCAACCCTGGTCGGCGACGAGGTCAAATCCCATCACGTCCTCGTAGAAGCGCTGGATTGCGGCCATGTCCTTGTAATAGAACCACACCACCGTTGCCTTGAAGCCCAGTCCTTGCGGCACATTGGATGCAGCATCTGCATACAGTGTTTCCGTCGCATCGAGCAGGGGCATGAAGCGCTCGTTTTCCGGGTGCTGGTTGAAGCGTTCAAACTCCAGGAAATAGCCTTCCGGATCAACGGCGACAAATCCATCGTGGGCACTTCCGTCTCGCGGCGTATATGCCGTTGAGCGAATCTCGATGTCCTGCGTCTGTATGTAATCCCACCACTGGTCGAGCTGATCTGTGACCAGGGCAATGGCGGTCGTTTTCGGCTCATCTGCCGAATGCATACCCTTTGTGTGATCGACGAGCGTAATAAACGATTTCGGTGCGACCTGCATGATTTTCGCAAAACCATAATCTGCCGCGACGTGGAAGCCCATTACCTCTTTGTAAAATTTTGTCGCTGCCTCGACATCTTCATAGTAGAAAAAGACATTGCTGGCAGTAGTGCCGAATTCGGTCATCGGATTAGATGGACTGTCCTGGGCTAACAGCCCGCTGCTCACCAGGACAATGCATGACAGGATTGCTACGCGACGCATCGATTGTTCCCTCAACTGTGGTTCAAGAATATGAACAGACAATACCACCATATCCTCTACCACCCGTCGCCGCTGTTACACCTGGAGAGAAGGGGACGGAGACAGGGGGACAGTGACCATAACTCTACGGACAGGGGGCCATGGACAGGGGGACAGTGACCATAACTCTACGGCAATGATCCGTCCCATGGACTCGCTCGGTCACTCTAATTCAGCAAATCAATAGTTATGGTCACTGTCCCCTTAATTACGCGTTATCATTTGTCCGAATTATGCGGCCGTGGATAAACAGGGCAAACCAGGTCGCGGCAGCGCAAGTCATTGTTAAGAGGCAATAAACACGCAATAACGACTCGCGTTCGGCCTTAACCTTTGAATTTTATGGCGATTTTGGCGATTTAGACAGATAATCTGCAAACTGGCGTCCAACCAATCAGTACGTCTATCGGTGCATTTTCAGCGACTTACGTGTAGTTTCGCTTCCCAGACGGTAAGGAAACCAGTTTGATGGCAGGTCTGTTCAACGAACTTAAAAGACGCAATGTTTTCCGCGTAGGTGTCGCCTATATCGTGGTGGCGTGGCTGATCCTGCAATTCACTGACCTGGTACTGGAAAACGTCAGCGCCCCGGAATGGGTGATGCAGGTCTTCATGCTGGGCCTCGCAATCGGCCTGCCCATTGCCGTGTTTTTTGCGTGGGCATTTGAACTCACACCCGAGGGCCTGAAAAGCACCAGGGAAGTCGATCGAAGCGCGAGCGTTACACACAACACCGGTCGCAAGCTCGATCGGGCCATCATTGCTGTTCTTGTTGTTGCTGTTGCCTATTTCGCCTGGGATCGGCAAACGGGTGGCGAAAAAGTCGAGGACCTGGCTGTGGCGCCATCTCTGGCTGTTTTGCCATTCGTCAATATGTCCGGCAACGTCGACAACGAATATTTTTCCGATGGCATCACCGAGGAAATACTCAATTCGATTGTCCGACTGAAATTTATGGATGTCATTGGCCGAACATCGTCATTCCAGTTCAAAGGCCAGAATCTCGATTTGCGGACCGTTGCGGAAACGCTTGACGTTACTCACATCCTCGAGGGAAGCGTCAGAAGAGAGAACGACAAGGTAAGAATCACAGCGCAGTTGATCGAGGCGGAATCTGGTTATCACCTGTGGTCCGACACGTACGACCGCGACCTTGTCGACATCCTGAATGTGCAATCGGAGGTTGCCAGGGCAATCGCCGATGAACTAAAGCTGACCCTCGTCGTAACCAATGTCGATTCCCCTGCATTCAGCAATAGCGAAGCGTTCGATCTTTATCTCAGGTCCAAACAAGCGCTGATTGACTATACATTTTCGACAATTACGAAATCGCATCGATGGCTCGATCGAGCCATCCAACTTGATCCTGAATTCGGTCTTCTCTACGTAACAAAAGCACAAGCGTATCTCGATGGCGGCGTCATCGGCATGCTCGGCAATGAGGAAAGCGCTGAATTGGCGATGGCATTGCTTGAAACGGCAAAAGAACATGGTGCCGGCAACACCGGCGAGTGGTATCGCGCTCGCGCCTATGCGAATTTCTTCCTGGGCGATCGAATCCAATCATCGAATGACCTTCGCCAGGCCTACGATATTAATCCTTCAGACACGGATATAGCCCAGGACTACGTCAACTCATTGAATTCGGGTCGGGAAGATACATTACAGGCCATCGAACTTTTGCAACAATCGTCGCAAAATGATCCGTTGAACTACTGGTTCCCGGTAGCCATCGCGAGAAGATTCGAACGTCTGTTGCAGTTTGAAAAAGCGGACGCGCAATGGCGGCGCTCGATTGAACTGGCACCTGAGGCTCCGTCGCCACCAGCGTTGTACGGCAGGTTCCTCGCAGACACCGGCAAGTTGGCGGCGGCCACAGATCAACTTATTTCGACGATATGGACGGATCCCAGCGATCCGGAGTCGTATACATTTCCCGCAGAAACCATGTTGTCCATGGGAGATTATGCCGCGGCGCGTGAATTTGCCGACCGCGCATTGGCGATCAAACCAACTTCGGGGGAAGCTCGTTTGGTCAAAGCGGCGGCGCTCTATCTTGACCCCGCGCTTGCTGAGGATCCGGCGGCGGCGCCCGAAATAATCGAAGCCATGCTCGAAGCCTCATTGTCGGACCCGGACACGCTATATCGACGCATCGGCACCGGCATGCTGGATTTCCAGGCCTATCTCGCATTACTTGAAGGCGAGCCAGAGCG
>CAYOHF010000237.1:0-3152 GCA_964403695.1 uncultured Woeseiaceae bacterium
TTCTGACGTTGGAACGCAATTAGCTGTTGTTCAAGTTCAGTATCGAAATAGTCCGGTGCAGATGTTTGTGGTTGGTAGTTCGTATCTATTTCAGCCAGGCTTTGGCGCAACCAGCCAACATTCTCATTCTGCATGCCGGGAGAAATAGCATCCGCACTGCCGTTTGGTGGCCGCCAGATCAGCATAAACTGGCCAAACCAGAATTTTGAAACGGCATCAATGGAAAACGTCACTTGCGCTCCACCGAATGACAACTCAGCCGAGTCCGCACTTAGCTCAACCAGCGTCACCTGATGAGTGGTGCCGCTATTGTCAGTAAGCGTCAGGACAACCGGGCGATTGAGTTGCCGGACCCCGGCCCATGAGCCGCGCTGGTAATAGCAACTGAGCCCGTTGGCCACAGCCTGCTCACAGGCAGTGCCGGCACCGGGGTCATACTCGATGTCCCAGAGTCCGAGTAGTGTCGTAATTCCAGCGCTGTCGTCAGATTCTGCGAGCAGCTGGCTGAGTCGTGGATCGGCTGATTGTGCTGCTGGCTGGTTGGCGTCGCCCGATATCCCTGTGGATGCAGCCGCCCTTGAGCCATCTTCGGTGACTGCAGAAATTTCGGATTCCGCGGCAGGCCCGCGCTCGCCGTAGTTAGACCACAGTGTCGCACCAACGAACATTGCTGCTGCAATGCCGATCACTGGTACGAGCCACTTAATAATCAGCGGTGCGATTGACTGACCGGAAACCTCTGCCGCTGCTCTGCGCACCAGGCGTTTGTTGACCAAACGGGATTCCCGACTGTAGGCGCCGAGCAGGGCGCGATCACAGATCACGTTCATTACCCTTGGTACGCCACCTGACAAGCGGAACACTTCACGCTTGGCCGGCATTTCAAAAATCTCTGTCAAAGCGCCGGCAACTCTTAAGCGGTGATCGATGTACTGACAGGCTTCATCCCGTGACAAGGGTTCCAGGTGGTAGCGGCCGGTGATGCGCTGCGTCAACTGGCGCAAACTGTTTTTCGAAAGTTTATCCCTGAGTTCAGGCTGCGCAATCAGGATAATCTGCAACAGCTTCTGCTTGGCCGTTTCAAGATTCGTCAAGAGTCGTAGCTGCTCCAACACATCCTCAGCAAGATTTTGCGCCTCATCAATTAGCAGGATAGTGCGACGACCGCGTGAGTGTGCGGCGAGCAAATGCTGGTTTAACGCATCGACCAGTGCCTTGGTGCTGTGCCTTCTGTTTGGTACCGGGATTCCGAGTTCCTCGCAGATCGTCACCAGGAACTCCACCGCAGTCAGTTGCGGATTGAGGATCAATGCAATGTCGACCTCGGCCGGGATCTTGCCAAGCAGAGTACGTACCAGTGTGGTCTTTCCGGTGCCAACTTCTCCGGTAAGCTGAATGAAGCCGCCGCTCTCGGTCACTCCATATACAAGATGCGCCAGCCCTTCGCCGTGACGCTCGCTCATGAACAAGTAACGCGGATCCGGCGTTATCGTGAACGGTTTTTCATTTAAACCAAAGAAACTCGTATACATAATTTGATGTTGTACCCTGCCCGACAAAAGCAGATATGACCTGCATTCTACCTGATTTGATCGCGATCCATTGTCCGTGCCCGGCCGAGCGAGAGATTGCCAAACCGGTCCCGAATACTATCGACAGTCCGATCGATTTGTGAGCCGCCGGCAGAAACATCCGCTGCAAACAAATCCGGCTGCGCGTCTTTAACAAGATCGCTGCCACCGACACCCAGCAAACGGACGCGGGCGCCGGGGTACTCTGCCAGCCAGTTGCGCAGCAATCCTTTGGCAGCTTCGTAAATCTGCTCGGTACCACTACCGGGCGGGCGCATTGCCCGCTGGCGGGTGTACGTGGTGAAATCGGCGGCCCTGATTTTGACCTGGACCGTACCGGCGACCAGTTCCTTCGCCCGAAGCCTGCAGGCTGTCTTTTCACTCAATCCCAGCAGTTCTTTATGCATCGCGGAAGGTTCCGCAAGGTCAGTGTCAAAAGTTTCTTCCGCGCTAATCGACTTGTCCGCCCGGGAAGAAAGCACTGGCCGGTCGTCAATTCCGCTGGCCCGATCCCGGGTGCGTTGTGTGAAGCGACC
The DNA here is from genome assembly GCA_964403695.1 of uncultured Woeseiaceae bacterium. Classification (GTDB taxonomy): domain Bacteria; phylum Pseudomonadota; class Gammaproteobacteria; order Steroidobacterales; family Woeseiaceae; genus SZUA-117. The sequence continues at coordinate 2,108 of CAYOHF010000237.1, forward strand.
GAAGACGGGTTCCAGGTCCCTGTCATTTGCAAGTCGCAGGTCTGCAATGGTCGCGATACCGACTGGCTTTAAACGCGCCAGAGTTTCGGGTCCGATACCCGGAATGACCCGCACCGGCAGCGGGTCCAGAATCGCGCGCATATTTGCCGGCGTTACCACACATAGCCCGTCTGGTTTGTCGAGATCAGAGGCGATCTTGGCGACAAGTTTGTTTGGCGCAATCCCGACTGATGCAGTCAGTGCCGTACGCTCCAGGATTCGTTTTTTAACCTCTTCGCCAATCGTGATTTCGTCGCCGAACAGCGAAAGACTGCTGGTAACGTCAAGAAAAGCTTCATCGAGCGATAAGCCCTCCACCAGCGGCGTAAATTCACGAAAGATCGAGAATATCTCCCGGGAGACGGCCTGGTAGTGAGACATTCGTGGTGCAACGCGCAACAAGTCCGGACAACGGCGGTTTGCCTCACGCATCGGCATGGCTGACCGAACTCCGTAGGTGCGAGCCTCGTAACTGGCTGCCGCTACCACACCGCGATTGTTGCCGCCGCCGACAACGAGTGGTTTGCCGCGCAGCGAAGGATCGTCACGTTGTTCGACCGACGCATAGAACGCGTCCATGTCGACGTGCAGAATTTTACGCCCGGCGGTCAATGAATTCGTTCGACGATATAGTTAGAGAGAGATTTCAGTGAGTCCGCATTGCCAGCAAAATCTGACAGGTTCTGCAACGCCGATTGCACCAGTGCATCACAACGGTCCACTGATTCTTCAAGGCCGAACAGTGCAGGCCAGGTTGCCTTGGCCATGCGTTGATCCGCTCCGGCGTTCTTGCCAATGACCGCGGTTTCACCCTTTACATCGAGGATATCGTCGCGTATTTGAAACGCCAGGCCAATGTCTCGGGAAAACTGATCGAGCGATGCCAGTTGCTGCGCAGATAAATCGTCGGCAAGGCAGGTTGTTGACATTACGCAGGCGCGAAACAGGGCGCCGGTCTTGAGGTTGTGCATTTGGGCAAGTTCATCAACAGAAAGAATACGGCCCT
>CAYOHF010000238.1:0-3141 GCA_964403695.1 uncultured Woeseiaceae bacterium
CGCAGCCGGACTATGCCTCGGTGCCACGTTACTGGTGGCCTGTGAGAAGGCGCCGGTCGAGAAACCAGAAGTGGTCCGGCCGGTTAGAATTATCACGATTTCCAGGTTAGGGGCTGGCGACACACTAAGTTACCCCGGTGAAATTCAAGGCGTACAAAATGCCGAGCTGGCGTTTGAAGTATCGGGACGCATGGTAGAGATGCCAATCCGCGAGGGCGTCAACGTGGCGCAGGGCCAGGTACTCGTGAAACTGGATCCCACTGACTTTCAGGCATCGTTGGATGCCGCTGAAGCACGTTACCGCGAATCCAAAGATACCTTCGATCGTTTCTCCGAAGTATTCGAGAAAGGAGCAATTTCTCGCCAGGAACTCGTCCTTCGGCGGCGGCAATTCCAAATAGAACAGGCGCAGTTATCTTCAGCAAGAAAAGCGCTTGCCGACACAGAGTTGAAGGCGCCGTTTGCCGGGCGCATTGGCCGCACTTATGTCGATAACTTCAACAATGTGCAGGCGAAGCAACCCATTTTATTACTACAGGATGTGACGCAACTCGAAATCGTAGTTAATGTTCCAGAGCAGGACTGGCTAAGAGCGAAACCCGGGATCAGCCTGGCGCAGCGTTCCGAGACCGTGCAACCACGGGTTAGCTTATCGACAATTCCCGGTAGAAGTTTTCCGGCAATAATTTCAGAAGTTGCCGCATCAGCCGATCCGATAACACGCACGTTTGAGGCGAGATCGCGTTTCGATCCTCCGGATGACATCAGTATATTACCCGGTATGTCCGCAACCATAACGATTAATATGCCTAACGAATTTAGTGCAGATTCAATAGGCATGGTAATACCAGCCAATGCCGTTGGTGCAGATGAAGACGGTAATAGCTATGTCTGGAAACTGAGCGCCTCAACGATGACGGTCAGCCGCGCAAACATAACGCTCGGGCAATTGTCCGGTGCTGAAGTCGAGGTAATCAAGGGACTCGAAAGTGGCGATCGTATCGCTGTTTCCGGCATACAGAATCTGCGCGAAGGTATGCAGATTCGTGAATTGACAAAATAGTTCTCCGCCAATGAAAATTACCGAGTTCTGTCTTGACAACCAGACGACGACGTTCGTCCTGACATTTGTAATGGTCGTTGCCGGACTGTCCGCCTATCAAAACATGGGCCGCCTCGAGGACCCCGAGTTCACGATCAAGGACGCCGTAATTACTACGCGGTATCCGGGAGCCTCCGCTGAGGCGGTGGAAGAGGAAATCACCGATGAGATAGAAACTGCAGTACAGCAACTCGGACAGCTGAAGGAAGTTAAGTCACAATCATATCGTGGCTTGTCGATTGTGACCGCGACAATCAAAGACAATTACGACAAAGAAACACTGCCGCAGGTTTGGGATGAGCTGCGCCGTAAAGTGGCGGACGCAACACTGCGCCTGCCACCTGGTGCAGGACAGCCTTTTGTCAACGACGATTTTGGTGACGTCTACGGAATCTTTTTTGCTCTTTACGGAGCCGAATACTCGTTTGACGAACTATGGGAGGTGGCGAAGTTACTGCGACGCGAATTGCTACTTGTAGACGGCGTCGCAAAAATCGATATTTTCGGCCAGCAACTCGAGGTGATCTATGTCGAACTGGATCGTGACCGGATGTCGCAACTTGGAATATCGCCTACCACCATTGCCAACGAACTAAAGCGGCAAAACCTGGTATCGAACGCGGGCAGCGTATCTATCGGTGATGACTTCGTCACGATTGACCCGTCAGAGCTGGTCAGCTCGGAAGCAGACCTGGCAAGCATTCTACTTTCAGAAAGTGCGACAGATGCGCAGATTTACTTACGCGACATAGCCAATATCCGCCGCGGCTACAGGGAGCCGCCCAGCCAGTTATTGAGATTTGATGGCAATCCCGCCATCGGTATTGGTATATCAACTATGTCCGGTGGCAACGTCGTTGTCATGGGCGAGTTGCTAAAGGCCCGCATGAAGGCGTTAGCCCCGCAAATTCCACTCGGTATGGATTTCGGTGTCATAGCCATGCAGGCCGACGCAGTGCAAACGTCAGTGCAGGGATTTATCGCCAGCCTGTTGCAGGCCATTGCGATAGTCGTTGTTGTGTTGTTGTTTTTTATGGGCCTGCGCAGCGGTTTGCTGATCGGTTTCGTGCTGTTCCTGACCATCTGCGGCAGCTTTATCTTCATGAGCGCAATGGGTGTCACGCTGGAACGTATATCCCTCGGAGCGCTTATCATCGCGTTGGGCATGTTGGTCGACAATGCCATTGTTGTCGTGGATGGCATGTTGATACGTTTTCAACAGGGGATGGATAAGCGTAAGGCCGCTATCGAGGTCGTAAAGCAAACGGCGATTCCATTGCTCGGGGCGACGATCATTGCCGTGCTGGCCTTTGCCGCGATCGGCACGTCGCAGGACAAGACCGGCGAATATACCCGTTCTCTATATACCGTCATTATGATTTCCTTACTTTTGAGTTGGGTTACTGCTGTTACCGTCACGCCATTGCTGTGCATGAAGTTCCTGAAAACTTCCGCCGCCGAGGGGAGCAGCGATCCGCATGGCGGTGCCTTCTACCGCTACTTCAGCAAATTTCTGCACGGCTGCATCAAAATGCGTTACCTGACGATTGCGCTGATAGTCGCTGTATTCGCAGTTGCAGTGTTTGGGTTTAGCCAGGTTTCACAGAGTTTCTTCCCTAACTCGACACGCCCACAGTTCATGGTCGATTACTGGTTACCGCAAGGCACATCGCTAAATCGCAGCAACGCAGACGCCCGGAAAGTCGAGCAATATATACTGGGACTGGAGGGCGTAACCCATGTCACCGCGGTCATTGGTCAGGGCGCGCCACGCTTCCTCCTTACTTATACCCCTGAGAAGTTAAACAGCGCTTACACCCAGTTTCTCGTCGACGTAGATGATGCGACCAGGATTGACGGATTGTACGACGAGATTCAGGACACGCTGACTGAGAACTTTGAAGACGCCCAGGTACAGTCCCGAAAATTTATTCTCGGCCCCGGTGAGCCGGGCAAGATTCAGGCAAAATTTTTCGGCCCGGATCCGAATGTGCTGCGGCAGTTGTCATCACAAGCAGAAGAAATTCTGTCAGGCCACT
>CAYOHF010000239.1:0-3115 GCA_964403695.1 uncultured Woeseiaceae bacterium
TTCGCTGCCCTGCATTACTATCCGACTCGACGGTGGCAGGTGGAAATTATCTTCGCCGTACCCCGCACTATTCGATTTCGAAAGCTTCCTCGCCGAGCAGGATTACCTGCATGTTATCCGGACGCAGGTATTTGCGAGCTGCCTTCAAGACGTCGTCTTTCGAAACGGCGCGGATTCTCTGCGGGTACGACGCCGATCGATCGTGATTACCGTAGCGCAATCGTTCCAGCGCAAAATTTCTCGTTAATGCATAGCCGTCCACGTACCTGACCGGGAAACCGCCGTCTGCCAATGCACCTTTGGCGACGAACATCTCGTTCTCAGTCACTTCTTCGCTGCGAACGCGAATAAATTCGCCCATCATGTTCTGGTAAATATTCTCTATCACTTCAGGTCTGCTGTACGACCGAAAGGTGTAACTGCCGGGCCCGTACCATCGATCCTCGAGAAAGCCGCTCGCATCGTTTGTGTACCCATACTTGTATCGTGTCTCCACCATCATGCGCGTGTTGAGGTGCTCGGCGCCCATGATGTAGTTCATCACTTCAAGTGCTGCCTGTTCTTCCAACGGCACCGGCGGCAGGTCATGTCCAATTACCATCCAGCTCTGTAATTTACTCGATGGAAGATGATGCAGCGCCGCCCTGGTGCGTGTTATTGCCGGCATTTTCTTCACGTCCGGAACTTCAGCTGCCACCCAATCACCGAAATGATCGACGAGTCGGCCATTGATCTTTTCCAGATTGATAGCGCCCGCGACTGCAATTATCATGTTTCCCGGCACGAAATTTCTCGCATGAAAGTTGGCGACGTCTTCGGCGTCCAGATCATCGAAGTCATCCGTCGACGGTCGCCTGCCGTAGGGATGACCTTGATAAATAATTTCGTAAAAACGATCGACTGCCGTATTCATAGACCCTTCGTAAAGCGCGGTACCCGACTCACCGCCATGATCGTTGGCTTGCGGCGCGGCATTTCCGGCTGCACGCTCTATGTTTACAGCGTCTATCGCAGGGTGACGCAACAACCCGGCAAATAACCCGAGTGCCTGATCAAGGTCGTCAGCCGGCACATTGAGTGAGATCTCCGTCCACTCGTCGTGCATCTCGACCACAAATTCCGCTGCCATTTGATTGAGGCTCGATTTAAAATCACCGTTGCTCATTCCCGACGGGCCGGAGTTCTTAAGCGCATCCTGCAGAGACTCTGCAGCACCCTGCTTCTCGTCGCTCACCTTTCCTGTGCGAATGAATGCACTCATCGTTACCAACGGGACCTGGTCCGCCACAGCAACGTATGCAATAAGCCCGTTCTTTAGCACAAGTTGATACTCTGCGGGATCGGGACGTGCGTAGTCGCTATCCGACAGGCCCATGTCACGCGGATGCGTCAGATCCTGCGGCAAGCACGGCGTTGTAATGAACACTGCGAGCAGAAGTAGTTTCTTCATTGTGATACCTCCTCGGGAAGTACAACGCCAACCGATCGGTTGTTGCCGATGAAGTATTTGCTTGCCAGAAGTCGCAAGTCATCCGCAGTTGTCGCATCCCTTGCCTCGAGATACGGTTTAAGCGTCCGCCAGCTGTCCATGACTTCGAAATGCCCGATCTGGAACGCCAGCGCACTCGGATCAACGGCCGTTCGATACCACTCGACGCGTAACTTCTTGCGCGCCTGCGCAACCAGGTCGGCTGGCAATGGTTCCTTGGTGAGGCGCTGCAACTCGGCCAGCAGCGCGCCCTCAGCCTTACCCATTTGTAATGAGTCCACCAGAGCCAATTCAATATTTATCGATGCTGGCACACCGAACCGTGAGGTATGCACGACACGCGTATTGATATCGACGGTGCCCTCGACGCCGGCCTCAGTGATGGCGGCTTGCAAATACGCTTCGAACGCCTCGGCCAGCACGTCGAATAGCGGCCTGTCAGGATGCCCAACGCCGGGAATCTGATAGCGGACTTCCACGCGCGGTGCAAGTGTGTTGCTGCGCCAGTTGAGTCGCTTTTCGGCTGATGGCAGCGGCTCCCGTCCCTGGTAGCGCGCCGGTTCCGGGGAACGTTCCATGTGACCAAAATATTTTTCGACTTGCGGAATCATTTCATCCAGCGTGACGCCACCAATGAAAATCAGTGTCGTGTTGTTGGGCACGAAATAGGTTTCGTACAACTCACGCTGATAGCGTCGCGTATATTGTTGAAAATCGTTAGCATAGCCTTCGGGCACGTAAACCATCGACGCCCGCCCAACCAGTGAATTCATCGCTTCGCGAAATCCCGTTTCCACCCGGTTCAGGTCGCCGAGACGCTGTTCGACCAGCACCATGCGTTCCGCGTCGAAATTCCGGAACACGGAATTTTGCATGCGGTCCGATTCGACCCGTAGAAATAATTCGACCCGATCCACCGGCAAAGCGATATCGAACTTCATGTACTCCTGTTCGGTGGTAGCGGTCATGCCCGATCCGCCATAAGCCATATACCAGGTCTTCATCGGGCCCTCCTCGCTCAATTCCTGCGCCTGCAGGTTAAGCGAGTCGATCAGCGCACGCAGGTCGTCGATTCTTGGTGTCGTCTCACTGTGTTGGTAATCATGAAACACGCCGCGCTCGCGAAGATCATTCCGCGAACGATTGAGCTCTTCAATCAGTGCATCTTCGGCCGCGCCGATTTGCTCCTGCAATTCCTTTTCACGCTTCCAGTCCAGGGAACCCAGGGTAGGTGTTCCCTTGAACATCAGGTGTTCAAGGAAATGTGCGGCCCCAAACTGACCCGGCGTTTCGTTGAGCGCGCCCATGTCGGTGAAAATCTTGCTGACCACGCGATCCTCACCAGGACGTTCGATCACGAGTAGCCGAAGTCCATTCTCATAAACATGCTCAAGAATCGGCAGGTTGTAGTCTTGTGCTGTTGCCGTCGAGACGAATAAGGCAACGGCCAAAATTGGTAGGTTTCTGAAGATTCGCATTGGTTCCCCTGGTTTGTACGTTCGGCACGACTCTAAATAGTCAATCACTTTGAAAAGGCGTCAGGTCGTTTTTGTCCCAAAAACCCAAAACTGGTCGTGATGTTAAGAATTCGCGGCTGAAGCCGCTCCCACGAACGTGCCAAAAGTA
>CAYOHF010000240.1:0-3102 GCA_964403695.1 uncultured Woeseiaceae bacterium
GTTCGCTGTTGTAGCGCGAGCTTTGATGAACGGCGAAAGCGGCGGGGGTTGCATGGGTGATACGCATGTTTGTTACGAGCCCGGTCCCTAAGCCGCGTTCGTGAGCCCACTCCAGAATCGTCTCAATCGGATAGCCGTCGGGACTCAGGCCCAGGGTATCGTTCCGGACTGCTTGACCGGTCGCCAGCTGCGTCGCGGAGGCAGCGGAATCGATTACGATGTTTTCGAACGGTAGCGGCTGCGCGTAACCTGTATTTCCGTCGAGCATGAGTGACTCGATGTTGAGCTTGCGCTTCTCGACAAGGTTCGCGTACTGGACGCCGAGCGCCATTTGGGTGACTCCGAATCCGTCACCAATTAAGAGAATGACGTTGCGAGTCCCGGTCCGGGGCTGTTCCGTGTCGTGTGCCGGGCCGCATGCGACCAGCAGCATGATACAGAGTAACAATGGGACGATTTTCCTGGAAGCGCATGCTGTCACGATTATTCCTCGGTTTCACATTAAGAGCCGTGTGATTCTATCCGATGGATCGTGACGAGGCTGAGAAATTCGCAGCGGCAAATATCCCGGAAGTTGCATCAGTCGATACCCGTGATCCGTTCAGCCCGCGCGACGTCGGGTATTTCAATATGTAGAAACAGATAAGACAAATAGGGACTCCTCATCGAGGAGCCCTTCTATTTACCTCGGGTGTGCGGCTCCAGATACGATTCCACGTTTCTGCCAAGCTACGATCACCAAACGAGAACGGCAGCAATTCTGAGGTCACCTTTTGCCATCGCAGACCATGACGGGACGCGACGACGTGTCTGAATACGAAATCCGGGGATTGCCCCATACGCAAATCGCTAATGATCAGTCGATCATTTATTGCTTCAGCCTTAACGAAATCCTGAGTGAACCAACGAAGTCGCGCCACTGTCCAAATGTCGCTTGCATCCTCAAGTGACTTTTGATCCGAGTTGATCGGTGCAAAAACAATGGGTCCTTCGTCGATGACGAGAGAGTCAAACCCCTCCAAATAGCCATCCTCGGTTCTAACAACTACGCGCCAGAGAAGAGAGTTGAGCGGCGTTGGAGTAGAAAATACGACGGCATTTGAAATGCTTATCGCTTCCAGGCTCTTGGCGGCATGGTCGTTTACGATCGCTTGTGCCATCCAGGTCCAGGCGAGGTAACTACAACTTATCCATACACCGGCGTGTAGTGCCAGGTTCGCCCGGCGCCGCTGTGGCCAAACCGCCGCGAGCAAGACTCCCACGATAAGCGGTAGAGTGTAAGCAGGGTCTATTATGAATATTGTTGCCCACATTGTTGGCGAAACATTTAACGGCCATAGCAATTGCGTGCCGTAGGCAGTATGGGCGTCGAGGAGAGGATGGGTGATCAACGCCAGCGCTATTGCCGCTAGCCATCGGTACTGCGACTCTCGAATGTCCGACCAGAACCGTCTAAGCGTAAGCCAAATTATTACCGAGAGCGGCGCAAGCACGAAAAGTGAGTGGCTAAATCCACGGTGGTAAGTGAAGTTCTTGACCGCGTCGCCGTAATCAAGGAATACATCAAGGTCAGGCAAGGTACCTAAACACGCGCCCAGCACCAGTGCCCTGCGTCGGTAACCGGCAGGCGCAACCACAGCAGCGACACTGGCTCCCAGAACGGCTTGGCTAATGGAGTCCATGCTTTCTTGAGTATCCCTGGCTTTTCATCTAAAAAATTATTCGGCGTCACCCGCCGTAGCTACCTGTCCAATTGAAGGGTAGAGAAGCGTGTTTGCCAAGTATAAGGAATAACTCGAATAAGACCCTCCCTGCAACGATAGACTTGTCCCATCCCGGGTCGCAATTGTCCCGAGGGCTATGCGTGAGATTTGCGGGTATCAACTGTGCATCGTCATGCATTGTGCTGCAGTCTGGGTCTAGGAAACCTCTATAACCCATTGAAATATATAGTTATCATTGAAGCTTTTCCCGGCTGAAAATTCTCGTGTCAGTGGTTCAACCGAGGAGCGAAGCGATGGCAGGTGCTTGCGCCCATTCGGCCCGTGGCCACCATCCAAACAACAAGTATCGATGCAGATATTCACAATACGAGGCTCGAAATTCAACAATGCACAGGACGCCAAAGCGCACAAAAAGTTGCTGCGTCAGCTGTTTTTGCCAGATCACACTCCCATCGGGTACACTTCAGGCAGCATCAAATCTGCTAATAAACAACTTCACACCCATTGTCAAACAAGGAAAAGCCGATGAGTCGAGCTTTGGACTGGAGATATCTATGTCTCCTTATTTTTGTTGTAGGACTTGAGAACGGCTTCTCGACAACGGCGTACGGGGCAGAGCCTTTGGAAGAGATCGTCGTGACCGCCAGGAAGCGCGGCGCCGAGTCAGTTCAGGACATCGGGGGCAGCATACAGGTCCTCGACGGCGCAGCATTTACCGAAACGGCAGCTACCGGTTTCGCCGACTACATGCGCCAGGTGCCCGGCCTTTCGGCAAACAGCTCCGGTGTCGGCCAGGTCCAGCTGTCCATGCGCGGCATTACTGCGGCGCGCCTTAATCACGCGAACCCGAACATTCCCTCTACCGTCTCGCTGTATTTTGACGAGACGCCGATCAGCACATCCGGCTTCAATCCCGATGCGGGTCTCTTCGATCTCAATCGCGTTGAGGTTCTGCGTGGACCACAGGGCACGCTCTTCGGCGCGAGTTCCATGTCCGGCGCTATCCGCCTGATCCCGAACGACCCGAGAACGGATGAGTTCAGCGCATCCATCAATCTGTCCACCTTCGCCACCGAGGACGGTAGTCCCAGCTATTCGGGACACGGCATCATCAACATACCCGTGAGCGATCGCTTCGCGATCCGCGCCCTTGGCTTCAACATTGCCAACGGGGGCTACATCGACAACGTCTTTGCGGGCGAGGATGACTACAATGACGAAAACATCCTCGGCGGTCGCCTCATGGGGCTGTGGTCAGCCACCGATTCGCTGACCGCGAAAGCCACTCTGATGTATCAGCATTCGGAGTCGGACGGTCGCCCCCAGGAGCAGCGGCTTGGCGACCCGGCGGAGATCACCACCGGCTCCGGCTATGACC
>CAYOHF010000241.1:0-3092 GCA_964403695.1 uncultured Woeseiaceae bacterium
TTGAGATCAGGCAGGCGATTGCCGTCGATCTCGACATTCGTAGGCTGAAGTCGCAAACCGAGGATTGCGCGGCGCATTGCCAGCAGGGTCGCCTGCAGAATGTTCAGGTTATCTACTTCTGCCGCATCTGCCCAGGCTATGGACCAGGCAAGTGCATTGCTGGTTATTTCTTCTGCAAGATACTCACGCCGCTTCTGCGAGAGAACTTTGGAATCCGCCAGTCCGGCAATCGGACGATCAGTGTCAAGTATGACTGCGCCCACAACGACCGGCCCTGCCAGTGGCCCGCGGCCGACCTCATCAATGCCGGCAACCACTCGATCGTCACCTACGAAAAGTGCCTGTTGCATCAACAGCCTGCGTTCGTTGCCAGTTCGAGAACAGCACCGGCGGCCCGGTTGTCTGCATCCAGCGCAAGCTCGTCACGCAAGTCGGCAAATTTCCGGCTAATCATGGCTCGCCGCTGCGGATCATCGAGCAATTCTGCGACGGCCGTTGCCAATGCCACCGGCGTAGCTTCTGCTTGCAGGAACTCCGGCACCAGCGGCTGTGCTGTTAGCAGATTCGGCAGCGTAAAAAACGGCACGTTGACCAACTTGAAGGTTTTAGCAATCGCGTAGGTCAACGCAGAAAATCGATAGGCGCCTACCATAGGTTTGCACAGCATTGCTGTTTGCAGTGAGGCTGTACCCGATGCCAGCAAAACCAGATCAGATGCAGCGATAGCGGATTGTGCGTCACCGTCAGTAATCAGGAAATGGTCGCTGATGCCGGCAGCGTCCAGTTGCTCTGAGAATGACCGCTTTAGACGGTCCGTCACCATTGGCGCAACAAATCGCAGTTCCGGGTGTGTTTTTAGAAGTCGTACGCAGGTTTTCGCAAATATCGGGCTGAGTCGCGAAACTTCACTTTGTCGGCTGCCCGGCAGGACAGCCACGAGCGTGGCCGCATCGATGCCGAGTTCCGATCTGATCGTCGCGGTGTCGAGGTCAACCGGCATATTGTCAGCCATAGGATGACCTACAAATTCTGCCGCGACATCGTGCTCATCGTAAAAGGTCTTTTCAAACGGCAACAGACACAAAACTTTGTCAACAGCGCGAGCCACCTTAAGCACACGCCCCTGGCGCCAGGCCCACACCGACGGACTCACATACTGCACCGTCTTGATGCCGCGCTCACGCAGTTTGATTTCCAAACCGAGGTTGAAGTCCGGCGCATCGATGCCGACAAAAACGTCGGGGGGATTCTCCGACCAGCGTCGCACCAGTGAGCGACGCAAACGCAGCAGCTTCGGAATTACTTTCAGTGGCTCGATCAGGCCGAAAACTGCAAGTGTTTCCGCCTCCTCCCAGACCTCGCAACCCGCTGCACGCATCATCGGGCCGGCAACGCCCTCAAAGGTGGCATCGGGACATCGCTTTCGCAGCGCCTTGATCAGGCCTGCACCGAGCAGATCGCCGGAGGTCTCGCCGGCAACCAGGCCAATGCGCACGGCTGCTACCGCAGAATTCCGCGTTCAGAGGTACGCAGAGACTCGAGAAAAATATCCAGCTCCGGCTGGTCCGCGGCCAGGTCTTCAATCGCCGCGATTGCTACATCGAGTTTCAGCCCTTTGCGATACACGATGCGATATGCGTTCTTGATGTTGCGAATCTCCTCCGTCGAAAATCCGCGCCGTTTCAGGCCTTCGCTGTTAATGCCTTTGGGCGATGGCGGCTGACCGGCGATCATTGTATATGCAGGTACATCGCGACTGCTGCCAGCGTACATGCCCAGAAAACTATGCGCACCGACGTGGCAAAACTGATGTGCTCCGGAAAATCCCGCAAATATGGCCCAGTCGCCAACGTGTACGTGTCCTGCAAGCGTTGCATTGTTGGCGAAGATTGTGTGGTCACCAATATAACAATCGTGCGCGATGTGGACGTAGGCCATGATCCAGTTGTCATCACCGATTGATGTCAGCCCTTTGTCCTGGGTCGTTCCCCGGCTTACTGTCGAAAATTCACGAATCGTATTGCCATTGCCGATCTCAAGTCGCGTCGGCTCACCGGCGTATTTCTTATCCTGCGGATCGTCTCCGATTGAGCAAAATTGATAGATATGATTGTTCTCACCGAGACGCGTTGGACCGTTAACCACCGCATGGCTATCAACACGACTGCCAGCACCGATCTCAACATTTTCTCCAATAATTGAATACGCCCCAACTTCGACATCCTCTGCCAGTACCGCAGAGTCTGCGATTAATGCTGTCGGATGAATTTTCAATTTGTGCCTCCCGGTGTACAGGTAACGTCTGCCGCCACCGCCAGCTCGCCGTCAACGCTTGCGGTGCATTCGTAGAACCAGATTCCACGTTTCACTTTGCTAACATTGATTTCGATAACCAACTGGTCACCTGCTGTCACGAAGCGACGAAAGCGTGCGTTGTTGACTCCTGCGAGAACGAACAGTGGTTTCGGTTCGATATCGCCCAAAGTGACGTGCGACAAAACTCCACCGGCTTGCGCCATTGCTTCAATGACTAATACGCCCGGCATTACGGGCTTGCCTGGGAAGTGTCCCTGAAAAAACGGTTCATTGATGGAAACATTCTTTACTGCCGTAATCGACTCGCCAGGCTGACAGGATAATATTTTGTCAATGAGTAAGAACGGGTAACGATGTGGCAACGTTTCCATTATTTGCATTGCGTCCATAACTATTGCGTTATTCGTCATCGCTTTTCGCCATTTCCTCGAGAACATGCACGCGATTTACCAGGCTTTCAAGACGTCGGAAACGAGCTACCTTACGTTTCCAGTCTTTGTCTTTCTCTGCGGCGAAAATCCCCCCGTAGTAGCCAGGCTCTTTGATGTCTTTGGTCAACACCGACTTTCCGCTAACAATTACGTCGTCACAGATATTCAGGTGACCACTGACACCGACCTGACCCCCAAACATACAGCGCTTGCCAATCGTGGTGCTGCCCGCGACACCGTTTTGCGCTGCAAGTGCCGTGTGCTGTCCGATGCGGACGTTATGCGCAATATGCACAAGATTATCCAGCCTGGCTCCATCCTCGATGACAGTGTCATCGAGCGCGC
>CAYOHF010000242.1:0-3079 GCA_964403695.1 uncultured Woeseiaceae bacterium
TTCCTCAAGTACCTGGCCGTCAACGGCATCATTCAGAATTGGGATACTTACGGGAGAATGACGCACAACTATTATCTCTACAACAATCCTGAAACATCGAAGCTCACCTGGGTCCCGTGGGACAACAACGAGGCGCTGCAGAACGGCAAGCAAGGCGGCGCGCTCGCATTGGGCTTTGCAAATCTGGAAGAGAACAGCTGGCCGTTGATCGAGAAACTCTATGCCGACGAAATCTACAAGGCTCAATATGATTACTACCTCTTGGAGGCCATTGGCAATGCCTTTGAGACGACGACCACTCAGATGCTCTACGACACTTATTCGATCTTGATCGAGCCCTATGCGACGACAGAGAGAACAGGGTATTCCTTCCTGAATAGTGCCAACGACTTCTACAGTGCGGTCTCTGAATTGAAATCTCATGCCAGCAGCCGGGATACGGCAGTTGATACGTACCTGGGTGCACAATAGCCTGCGCGACGCAGGTCGACCTGGCGCAGTTAGACGCCCTCCCCAGCCTAAAAGCAAAAGGGCTTACCGAAGTAAGCCCTTTGCCCGTGAAGCTGGTAGCGGGACGCGATTTGCTGTGTTCCGACAGTATTCAGACGCGTTCGACTCAGAGAATGACTCCGTCATTGCTTTTGCTCCGGCCCGTTTGAGAATACTGACAATCCCGCCGCCGCCATCACAGCAGTCATGCCGCGACTAGCCAAGATCAACGGCCTACCGCGCTTTCGGCCCCACACCTCGATACAGCGGCCGTTTCCCGTGCGCCACGCCGCAAATACGCGATAGAATTTCTGTTCTTCGCTGTAACAAGCGGAAAATCAGGGTCGAACCGAAAATAGTGAAAACTTCGGTTCGACCCCGGTTTTGATAGAGATACTCTGAAACATTTGCTTACGGAATTGAAACCCTTTCAGGCGCCCTAATTTCTATTATCCTTGCTGTATACGGTCAGCGGGATAGTTAGAAAATAATGGGTCATCCATCCACCATCACGTCGGAGCCATTTTGGCCGTCGCTGCATCGCAATCCCAACGTCGCCATCATTGGTGCCAGCGGGGGTATTGGCCAGGCACTGAACCGATACCTTGACGCAGCCATGCCCGCCGCTACCCTGCTCTCGTTTTCGCGCACCGGCAGGGCCGGGATCGAAAGTGAAGACGTGGTCAAGGAGTATGCGCGACAAGCCGCCGAGCATGACCCGCTTGATGTCATTATTGTCGCAACTGGTGTGCTGCATGATGATCAGGGGCTGCGCCCCGAGAAGCGACTTGCAGACCTCAACGCCTCCAACCTGGCGCGTTCTTTCGAGGTCAATGCCATTGGGCCTGCACTCGTCGCCAAGCATTTCCTGCCGCTACTGCGTCGCGACGGCAAAACGGTTTTTATTGCGCTGTCGGCCCGTGTCGGCAGCATCACAGACAACCGTCTCGGTGGATGGGCTGCCTACCGGGCATCCAAGGCGGCATTAAACATGCTGCTGAAAACAGCGGCGATAGAGCACCAGCGCTCACACCCACATTCCGTCGTCGCAAGCATTCACCCCGGCACAGTCGATACGCGCCTCTCGGCGCCGTTCCAGGCCAACGTGCGACCGGACCAGCTGTTTACAGCACAGCGTGCTGCAGCACAGATCACCAAAGTCATCGATCAACTAACACCCGCCGACAGCGGCGGCTTCTTTGCCTGGGATGGCACTTCAATTGAGTACTAGCAATGACGACTTCAGCGTTTTTTCGCACCGCACTTCTGATCTTCTTGATTCCGGTAATGGCCATGGCAATTGAAGAACCCGATTACCAGGTCGTCGGCCAATACGACGACTTCGAGCTACGGCTTTATGCGCCATACATCGTCGCGGAGGTCGATGTGCAAGGTGAGTTTGATCAATCTGACAACAACGCGTTCCGCATCCTTGCCGGCTATATTTTTGGCGACAATGCTGCGTCCGAGAAAATGGCAATGACGGCGCCCGTCGAATCAACACGGACGGCAAAGGGCGAGAAAATGGCCATGACGGCGCCGGTTACCGCAACCGCTGCGAGCGATGATGGTCGAACGACGTACGCCTTCGTTATGGAACGCAAGTACACACTGCAAACACTGCCTGTGCCAAACGACAGCCGCATCCGTATTCGGAGCATGCCGGAAAGGACTATGGCTGTGCACCGCTATTCCGGCCGCTGGACCGAGGACAAATACCTGCAAAAGGAAGAAGCGCTGCGCTCAGCACTTGCCGCACGTGGCGCCCAGACTGTTGGTGACCCGGTACTCGCGCGCTACAACAGTCCGTTCAGCCTGCCCTTCCTGCGTCGCAATGAAGTCATGATAGAGATCGTACCGGGCAGCACGCCAGACGAACTTGAATGACAACCAGCCGGGTCGTCCTAAAAGAAAGCATTTGACGACAATGCGGACATCGAATGAGCGGATCACGGCCACAAAAAGCCCGGTACAAGACCGGGCTTTCTTTGTTTGCTAGCGAGCGCTTGATATGCGCTGTTTCTAAAGCACGGACGCTTATTCGCTTGAAATAAGTCCTGGCGCAAGGTCACCAAAGAACAGCAAAATCACGGTTTTTCCAATCGCATTATTTACCTGCAAGCGTAGCTCTAATTCTTTGTTGCAACCTCCATTTTTTAGGCGGGACATCACCTTGGGATCATTCGGACGTCCCTACCCCGTTGCGCACCCGAACACGCCGAGTCTCGAGCATGTTGTTTTCACCGACTCTATTCATCCTCGGGATCCATGCCCTTCAAAAACTTGAATAACTCGCTGTCGGTTGACAGGACGAGTGTCGTGTTTTCCGCAATAATGAATTTATATGACTCCATCGTTCGCGTGAATTCATAGAAGGCAACGGCTTCGGCATTTTGGTTGTACGCCCTGGCGTAGATTTCGGTCGCTTTCGCGTCGGCCAGGCCGCGAATCTCCTCAACCTCTCGATATGCTTCGGATTGAATCTTGTTGAGGTCACGAACACGGTTACCACGAATCCTCGCCGCCTCACCATTTCCTTCCGAAAGAAATCGCTCGGCGATCTGCCGCCGTTCGCTGATCATTCGATCGT
>CAYOHF010000243.1:0-3035 GCA_964403695.1 uncultured Woeseiaceae bacterium
CATACAGAGACCGAAGGCCAGCGCCTTATCGAGTGCGGCCTTACATTACCGGCGTATGAGCAAATGTTAACGGCATCGCACACGTTTAATCTTCTCGATGCCCGACAGGCAATATCCGTAAGCGAGCGACAACGCTTCATATTGCGCATTCGCACCATGGCGCGCGCTATCGCCGAAGCCTACTACGGCAGTCGCGAATCGTTAGGGTTTCCGTTATTGGGTGAATCGAAAAAAGAGGCTGCAGAATAGTGCCCACAATAACCTCCGCTGACTTCCTGGTTGAAGTCGGTACTGAAGAATTGCCACCGAAAGCGCTTAGATTGCTTATGGATGCCTTCGCCAGCAACCTCGGCGCGGACCTTGATAAGAACCGTTTGAATCACGGCGAAATCAAAGCGTTCGCCAGCCCGCGGCGGCTGGCCGTGCTTGTTTGTGACCTGGTAGTCAAACAGGAAGACCGTGAAGTCACTCAGAAGGGCCCGCCGATCGCAATTGCGTTTGATGACAAAGGCGAAGCGACGCCGGCAGGACTCGCGTTTGCGAAAAAGCGTGGCGTAGACGTCAATGAACTCAGCCGCGAAAAAACAGACCGTGGTGAGTGGTTGTCACATACCGCGCTTGAGGGCGGGCAGGCCACCAGTGATCTCATGGCAGACATCGTCGAGCGCGCTTTAGCCGCGCTACCGATTCCGCGACGCATGCGCTGGGGCGATTCTGACGCTGAATTCGTGCGGCCGGTGCATTGGCTGATTCTCTTGCACGGCAAAGACATCATCAGTGGCTCAGTACTCGGTACTCCGGCAAGCAACAAATCGCGTGGCCATCGTTTCCACGCGCCGGGCGAAATTGAGATCACCGAGCCCGGGAAATACCTGGACACCCTGGAGAAAAAGGGCTTCGTCATTGCAGACTTCGAAGCGCGACTGCAGAAAATTGTCGGTGGTGTGCAGGACCTGGCGAAAGAGGTTGGCGGCAGCGCCGTTGGTCACGCGGGACTTTATGATGAGGTCACCGCACTGACTGAATGGCCTGTTCCATTGAGGGGCTCATTCGACAAAGAGTTTCTGGCTCTGCCGGACGAGGTAATCGTTGCAACGCTTACGAACCATCAACGCTATTTTCCGTTGCGGGATGAGAAGCAAAACTTGTTGCCGCAATTCATCACTGTGGCCAACATAGAAAGCAAGGAACCGGAGCGCGTTCGAAACGGT
The DNA here is from genome assembly GCA_964403695.1 of uncultured Woeseiaceae bacterium. GTDB lineage: Bacteria > Pseudomonadota > Gammaproteobacteria > Steroidobacterales > Woeseiaceae > SZUA-117. Next base: position 1,212 of record CAYOHF010000243.1, read on the forward strand.
AACGAACGCGTTATCGGGCCACGACTTGCTGATGCTGCTTTCTTTTGGCAAACCGACCAACAGACATCACTGGGCGATCGCTGCGACGCGCTCGATGACGTCGTCTATCAAAAGGGCCTGGGCTCGTTGCGCGACAAGAGTCTGCGTATTGGTGTGTTGGCCGCACTGCTCGCGAAACACACCGGCGTCGATATGTCATCTGTTACCCGGGCCGCGATACTGGCCAAGTGCGACCTGCTCACCGGAATGGTCGGTGAGTTTCCGGAACTACAAGGGACGATGGGGCGTTACTACGCACAGACGGGTGGCGAAGATGCAGCTATTTACAATGCGATTGGTGAACAGTATTTGCCGCGTTTTGCCGGCGATGAACTGCCCGCAACGGAAGTTGGCAGCATTCTCGCTATGGCGGACAAGCTCGACACGTTGGCCGGTGTTTTTGCGCTTGGCAAAAAGCCCTCCGGTAATCGCGACCCTTTCGGTCTGCGCAGGGCGGCTCTTGGCGTCGTCCGTATCCTGATCGAGCAGAAGCTGGACCTGGATATCACAATGGCGATCGACGCCGCGGTTGCACAACAACCCGCAGCCGGCGAGGACAACCAGGAAACGGTGCAGAGTCTGTACGAATTCATTATTGACAGGATGCGCGGCTATCTTTCTGAACAGGATTCGCGTTTTTCTGCCGATATGTTTGAAGCAGTACGCGTCAGACGACCGGCCTCACTGCTGGATTTTTCCGAGCGACTTGCTGCCGTTGCGTCATTTTTGCAACTGGATGCTGCGGGCAGCCTTGCTGCGGCAAACAAACGCACAGCAAACATATTGCGTCAGGCAGAGTTTGCAGACGGGATAGCGCTGGACGCGTCACTGTTTGAGGAAGGTGCGGAGACAAAGTTGTTCATTGCGTTGCAAACCGCCCGGAAGGTTGTTGCGCCGCTTATAGAAAAGAGGGCCTATACGGACGCTTTGCAACAGCTCGCCGCTTTGCGCGCGCCGGTGGACGAATTTTTCGATGGCGTGATGGTTATGACGGACGATGAGGCCATACGCAATAACCGGCTGGCGCTACTCTCTGAATTGCGCTCATTGTTTCTCGACATCGCTGATATTTCCCGCCTGACGCCGGAACAGGAGTAACGCTTGTCCGGACGACTCATCATTCTGGACCGCGATGGTGTCATCAACCAGGACTCGGACGCATTTGTTAAGGCGCCCTCTGAGTGGGAACCTATAGACGGCAGCATCGAAGCAATAGCGGCATTGTCGAACGCCGGTTTTACCGTCGCTGTGGCGACCAATCAATCCGGCGTTGGTCGCAAACTGATCGATATGCCGACGCTTGAGGCAATACACAGAAAAATGCGCCAGGCCGTTACGGATGCCGGTGGAGATATTGACAGTATTGTCTTCTGCCCACACCACCCGGATGACAACTGCGATTGCAGGAAACCCAATCCCGGCATGTTTAACAAGTTGGCGCGACAATATGGCGTGCCGATCAACGGCGTACCGATGATTGGAGATTCGGAACGTGACATCGAGGCTGCCAAAGCGGTTTCGGGTCGACCGATTCTTGTATTGACGGGTAACGGCCAACGCACAGCCGCGGTTTTGGCGGAAAAGGGCGAGGAGGTAGAGACTTATGCCGATTTGCAGGCTGCCGCGAAACAGTTAATCACGGGCAGCAAGGAGTCAGCCGGACAGACGTGATCTGGTTACGCTCATTTTTTTTCCAGATCTATTTTTACGCAACCGTCTGCTTCTTCTCCACCTTGTGTTTTCTGTCTTTGCCTTTTCCGTATGCGGTGCGCTTTCGCTTTGCAA
>CAYOHF010000244.1:0-3029 GCA_964403695.1 uncultured Woeseiaceae bacterium
AGAACAGCGCTGTCCATCGCTTATCGAGCCGGTACGGGAAGTGCTGCGTCGTCATAACTTTGAATTCTGATGCGGCGTTGCCGCGATGTCGAGCCTTATTCTTGCGCGGTGTAAAAAGGAGTTAAATGGTGCCGGTGTAAACATTCTTAACATTCTCACCGGAATCTAAATGTTAAGAATGTTTACACTGGCACCATTTATTTCTTGGTATTGGCGAACGATTGCTTTGGGTCAGTAGCAGTCGTTCGTTAGTTTACCAGCCCAGGGGCTGTTTTCGGCCGAAAGCAGCCGGTCAAACGTCGTTTGTGCCGTAAGTATCAATCACCTCGATCACGCCGGCGATCTTGGTATTGAAATCAACCAAATCCTCGGCTGGAACCCACAGTTCCACGTGTACCGAGCCGCCGACAACCTGCCGCTCGAACTTGCTAACGTACTCCGTCTCTACTTCAAATCTCGTTACGAAACCTGCGCCACTGTCTTTCACATTCCACTCACGAGCAATTTGCCGAGCGTACTCTCGATTCAGAACGGGGTAGAAGATCGGCTGTTCAGGCAATCGCGGAGGAAAGCATCTGAAACCTGATTTTCGAATCAGTTCAAGCTCAGCCGGACCAACAGGTCGATAAAGTGTTGTGGTGCTCACGATGTCTGCTTTTTCCAATAGCGGTCACTCCACATCCTAACAGTTCACTTTCCGCATTCGGCCAATTGCGGACGGTCGGCAGCGCCAAGTCCTGACCTATACTTGCCCCTCAGGTTGAGCGGCTACTATTCCGATTTGCATGGATTACGGCAGGCGACGTAAGCTTTGCTCAGGCTAGCTGCATCGCTAGCATATTCTGAGACGCCTACCTCATGAAAAAAGCTGCCACCGCACTTGTCGCATTCGTCGCTATCGAGCACCTGTACATTCTGGTTCTGGAGATGTTTCTGTGGACTAAGCCAGCCGGACTACGCGCGTTCGGCCTCACTCCGGATTTCGCTGAACAAACAGCAGTGCTCGCAGCGAATCAGGGCCTGTACAATGGATTTCTTGCCGCCGGCTTGATCTGGGGTCTCATTCGCAAAGAGGACGGAATTTCGTTTCGAGTGTTTTTCCTGGGTTGCGTAATCGTCGCCGGCGTTTTTGGCGCGATAACGGCGAAGCCGTCTATACTGTATGTGCAAGCCGCTCCTGCTTTGATCGCGCTGATTGTGACGCTTCTTGCACGCCGATAGCCGATCAGAGTGAGTCTCGACCGAAGAGTTATTCTGAACGTCCGCTCTCACGAACAGCAGACACTCGGGGGCCGACCAAGCCGACTGGCCGCTAACGGCCAAAAGTGGCCTCTCAGTAATTTAGCAGCCCAGTGGCAGCTTTAGGGTGTACAGCGGAAGGTCACGGTTATCACTCAATACTGCGGATGATCCCAGTCAATACGATCTGAATCTCCTGGTTGAAAATCTGCAAATTCGCGGCAATATTCAGGCGATCAAGGCACTCACTTGCTGTCGTTTTCCTCGCCTCTCATCATAAATTGGACACGCGCCGCATTGTATCGGTCGAACGCAGCCTGCAGATCCGGATTTGCGGCCATCAACACCTCAATCTTCTCCTGATACTGGGCCGTTTTCTCGGCAAGAGCGGGATCGACATTTTGATTTGCTGCGCGAGATAAGTCATTGCGGTTTCGACGAGCATGTCTCTCGTATGCTTTCGTAATGAATCTTGCTCGGCAGACATGATTCTTTATATTCGTGCCCGTCGCCTTCTCATAGCGACATCGAACATCGAAATCCTTTTCGTCGTTTAATTTGTTGAAGACCGAGTAGAAGTCCTCCTCGGCCTGGTAAACATCTTTACGCAATTTGGTCGTCGATTTTTGGCTGACAACGGCATTGCTCTCTGTCGATTGGACGTCCGATACCATTTCATTTTGCCCGAAGGATAGTATCGGGAACGTAATAAGAGATAAAAGGCAAAGGAAGGCTATCATTGACGCAGCTCGATATTGCATGGCAAATCCTCCGTCTCGGATAACTCGTATTATAGCATCTGAAGCCAAATTTGACGGGTGGCGAGACACAATAGCCTCTATTGCCACACTCTTTCGCCTGTGCAATCTATAAGCGATTTGCCAAAGTTCGACGATCTATTGAATGGGGGCTTGCGAGCTGTCGTAAACAAGTGGTTGTTACTGGGTGCAAGCGGAGCCTAGAGCCCATTCCTGCTGAATATTCAATATCGGGTACAAAACGGCTACTCACCGCTGCATTTTTCAGCCGATTCCCCGGAATATCCGCTTTTCTCGAAAGCGGACGCCCAGATGCCTCGAATTAGTGGTTATCGAGTGGCCGCTTTCGGCCAGAAGCAGACTAACGTTTTCAAAAGCTGGGCCGCACCCTATTGCAGATCCTCCAAATCGGGTCTCTTGTACATATCGAGCGGCTCAATTCCCTCTTGAGCCAAAAGGCCATCAACGTATTCTGCGAATCCGCTCTGAAAGAAGGGCCTTCTTTGCCTCCAATAACGATCCATACCGGGAAGGTCTTTAACCACTACTAACGCCCATGTAATGGCCTCGCGAAACTCGGCGTCTATCGTCCCCTCCTGCGATAGAAGATAACTGTTTTGCATACCCATCATGACTGAATGCATCGACATCATAAATTGAAATTCGTCGTGCGCATCTAGCGGCTCCTGGCTTGTCATTGCGTCGAACCATATGTCGCTGGCCTGTCGGTTGCTGCCCATTTCGAGATACCACGCTTGCATGGTTACGGTTGCATCGTTCGCAGCTGTCGACCTGATCGCAGACGTGTTGTCATTTACTTGGAGACCGACGTAGAGCAGCGAAACAACGACGGCAACAGCCCCTATTATCTCGGCAATACTCGCCCATTCGGATAATTTTACTCTCAAGTTCTTGTCTCCAATTTGACCGCCTGCCATTTCTCTTGGGCTGACTTCTTTACACCGGACGTAAGGCGTCTGCTTTGTGGTCTTGCTCAGGTTTAGTGGACACTTTCATTTAGGTCTATATTGA
>CAYOHF010000245.1:0-2955 GCA_964403695.1 uncultured Woeseiaceae bacterium
TTCTGTGCCGAGTGCAGCGCGTTCGATCGTGCGAGAGACGTAGCGGGGACTACGTGTTGAGCAGGATCGGGCGCGCTGTGCCGGCACAGGAAGCGACAGCCCGGCAGGCGTTAACTTTGACGCTTCGGCAGGCTCCAATACGCTCCGAACCATGTGAATCATCTATCGTTTTCCTTTTTGGAAGCCGGCACTCTTGAAATGTTCGGGCTAAAAAGTCTCGTAGCCGAGACGAAGCAATTCCTTCTCATTGTCGGACCAGTTGTCTTTAACTTTGACCCACAGTTCCAGATGAACCGGAACACCGAATTCGGCTTTTAGCTCGAGGCGCGCCGCACGCCCGACTTTCTTCAGAAGTTTGCCACCTTTGCCGACCACAATACCTTTCTGACTGTCACGATCGATCCAGATAATTGCATTGATAGCGATACCGTTTTCATCTCTTTCGAATCGTTCTACTTGCACCGTTAAGCCGTAGGGGACTTCCTGGCGCAGAGCCAAAGTCAGTTTTTCACGAACCACTTCCGCTATGCGAAAGTTTTCACTGCGATCGGTAATCATCTCTTGCGGAAAAAGTGGCGGCGACTCGGGCAAAAAGCCCGGCACAAGCGCCACCAGTCTGTCCACATTGTCGCGCAATTTTGCGGATATCGGCACAACTTCTGCAAACTTGTAGCGTGCTGACATCTCGGCAAGTACCTGCAACAACATTTCCCTGGGATGAACTTTGTCGATCTTATTCATCACCGCAATCACTGGTGCGGATGTAGTCTGCAATCGTTCCAGAACATCCTGATCTTCTGCCGTCCAACGGTTGGCCTCGGTGACGAACATGACTACGTCGGCATCGATGAGCGCGTTGGCCGCCGTGCGATTCATGAGACGGTTCATTGCTTTCCTGGCTTTGCGGTGCAGCCCGGGCGTGTCGATGTAGATCGTCTGGTATGCGTCATGCGAATCAACGCCAAGAATGCGGTGCCTGGTGGTCTGTGGCTTCGGTGTAACGATGCTGATTTTGCTACCAAGAATAGTGTTGATCAGAGTCGACTTGCCGACATTCGGGCGACCAACGACCGCTACAAACCCGCAACGAAAATCTTTCTCATCCATTATTGATTCTTGCCGACTTTTTCGAGCATCGTCAGCGCAGCCTCCTGTTCAGCGTCGCGGCGCGTTGAGCCATAGCCTGAAGTTGTGCAGTCAAGCTCCGGGATATTGCAACTGACATCGAACGACTGTTTATGGGCTTTGCCGCTGACATTTTTCACGGAGTAAACCGGTAACGCCAACCCCCGGCCTTGCAGCAATTCCTGCAGACGCGACTTGGGATCACGAAGATCTGCACCGTCCGGCATATTCTGCAGTCGATCCCCGTAGGCAGCGCAAATAACCTGTCGCGCAGCATCGAAGCCCGCGTCGAGATAAACAGCGCCAAATATCGCCTCGAGAGTGTCGGCGAGAATTGACTCACGTCGATGCCCGCCCGATTTCTTCTCGCCTGAGCCAAGAATAAGGTGCTCACCGACGCCCAGCGACAATGCCACTTCGGCCAGGGTCACGTCCCGAACGATGGATGATCGCAGGCGACTAAGCTGACCCTCACTGGCTTCAGGCTTATCGCTGAATACGATTTGTGAAACGATGATCTGCAATACAGCGTCACCCAGAAACTCGAGCCTTTCGTTGTTTGGGCCATGCGCACTGCGGTGCGTGAGTGCTTGCCGTAGCAGCTGCTCATCCGCAAAGGTGTAGGCCAGCGAAGTCTTCAGCCAGGTGGTGGCTTTGTCCAAAATTAGTCGCTCAGATTAGGGCAGGTCCGGCGGGCAATTATAGTGGTTTTCGTCGCCGGTGGGTGTTTGGGTTGCAACCATTACTGAACAGGGCCAATCCTGATCGTGACATGCCCTCAGCGACGAATCGTAGCTCTCTTGTCAAACTTGGCAGTAAAGTAAATATTGCCAATGAAGGGCACAGTATGATCGTAGACAGCCTCAACCAGAAAGCCGCCGCTGTCTGCGGTTACTTTGATGTCACGGGCGGTAATGATGGAAACACTATCAACATCAAAACGGCGCTGGATCGACCTGCGAATAGCCGATCGCGAAGGATTTTGGCTATCGAATTCTTCGTATGCCCCGTCAATGACGCCGACAATCTTCATATAATTCAGATAAATAGGGACCATGCGTAGCCCGCCGAAGGCGAACAAACCGATGAAAACCACAAGAATCATGATGCCAAGGGTGGTCATGCCGTCGTCTCGTGGCACCGATCGTCCACCGAGGCCCACGTCTTGAAAGAAACGTCGTGCCAGATTGACTCTGCGGTTGCCGCGACCGTTCATCTGTTTCACTCCAGGATTCATCAAGTTACGCCAGAAAATTCATTACCGAATGAAATTTTCGGTGATTTTAAGGCTAAAATCAGTGACTTGCACCTCATTATTGAATCTTTTTCCCGATTCGGCTCCAGGTAGGCCATTCGAGACCGTCCATATGCATCCAGATACGGACTGCCTCACCGACCAGGTGAGTCTCCGGAATTGAACCTATATAACGGCTATCCTGAGAATTATCGCGATTGTCGCCCATCATGAAATAGTGTCCTTCAGCGACCTCGTAGACACCCTCGCGTGAGCGGATTCCGAGGTCAGCAATACGAATTTCGTGTTCCCGATCATCGAGTTGCTCGATGAATATCAGGCCCGAATCGTCCAGTTTTGTGTCCGGATGTTTTGCCATAGGCATCAGCCGACCATTAACCGTCACCTGATGGTCCTGGTAGACAATCGTGTCCCCCGGCAGACCAACAACCCGCTTGATGTAGTTAATGCTGGTATTCGAGGGCAAGCGAAAAACAACAACGTCACCACGTTTCGGTTCACTGACCTCGAGGAACTTCTTTTCAATGACCGGCCAGCGCAGACCGTAGGTATATTTTTTTACAAAAATATAATCG
>CAYOHF010000246.1:0-2943 GCA_964403695.1 uncultured Woeseiaceae bacterium
TGACCTGCATATTGGTAAAGCGGGAAACCGCGGCACTGTCATCCAACAGGATGAACACTTCAACTACCCGCGCGTCAGTCTTCGCAATAGGGTCGGTTCCAACCGCGTCAAGCCTTCCCACTTTCAGCGAGATGCGATCCACTTTGCCGGTCAGCTCCTTATCCATTGCAGACGTTCGGATTCTTGCAAGCTGGCCGACCTTTACACTCGTTATGTCGGTTTCATAGACCTCTGCGACCGCGTACATACGATCGGTACGTCCGAGTTCCATGATGCCCTCCTGGCCAACCCGTTCACCGGGATAAGCGTGTATTTCAAGCACCTGGGCACGCAGGGGAGAGCGGACCACCGACAGTTCCAGGCTCGCTTTGGCCGCGGCAAGATCGGCCAGCGCAACATCAAGACCCATTTGCGCGGTGTCCAGATTAGACTGGCTGGTCAAGGACTTTTTCGCGAGGTCTTCGTGCCGCGTCATTTCGTCACGGGCATTGGTAAGGATCGCCTCGAGCCTGGCAACTTCGGCATTACGCAAGTTGTAACTGTCCAGACGAGCGACAATCTGGTCGGCTTCTACCCAGTCTCCCTCGGCAACCTCCAGCGATTTCATAACGCCGCCGGTCATTCCGCCGCCGGAAGGCCCGGCTAGCTGTACCACGCCATTCTCGGGTTCGAGCCTGCCCAGACTTGAGATCACTCGCTCTTCAGCCGCAGCGTAGAACGAGATAACAAGGCAAAAAACAGGTATTAGTCTCAGGCTTGGCCGCATAATTGCTTCCCCTTACATCTTGTCGTTGTTATTCGCGCATACCCACGGGGTTATTCCGGACTCGGTCACGGAGCTGCGCGTTTATTAGTCAATATTAGTCTAAGCCACTGTGCCTTGCTCGTCTTCAGAAAATCGGGCCCGGGCTTCGTGAACGCCATCCATTAGAGCGCGAATTTCCACCACGAACTTTTCGAACCAGAGGAATGCGTAGGACTTCAAATCCTCCACCCTGACCTCGGCGGTATTGTCGATCTGCATGAGCGATCGGGGCAATTCACCATTGATTCGCAGGTAACGTTTGCCCAGCAGTTGCTCACATTGGTGTGCGCTGACCGAAGAACTGGCACTCATCATGTGATCCAGTAGTCCATGAGTCAGCCAGTCGAGTATGCCCCAGCCTCGCGATTTTTCTCCGATTCTGTCGCGGTCCTCCTGACTGAGGTCATGCGTGGGCCTGCCAGTTCCCAACGACAGCATCCAGATATCTTCAAGTAAATGTCCCATCGCCAGCGCTTCGCTGATAGCGCACTGGCTAGGATCATTGGTAGCCAGTGCACCGTCTATTAGCCAGCGCCGCTTTGGCGCAGTCGTTGCAACCGGCGGGTACATGGTGGGCGCTGCGGTAGCGGCGTCACATATTTCCGCCAGCGGTGGGTTGTAGACAGAATCATGGCCGCGGTTGTTCTTGAAAGTTACCAATTCCCGATTGATAAAGTCATAAGCAAGAATAAGAAGGTGCTTGTCGACTATGTCATTGATGAGCGCCCCATCGGCCTGTGCTTCAATATAGGCACGTTTGTTGATGCCATCGTACTTTGGCTGATTCTGCAAGCGACCCAGCATCTTGTCCCAGATAGACTTGTCAAAGATGTTTGTCATCGATTCAGACGAATAGCCGTCGGTCACAAGTTGCTCCATGCTGCCGGCGTTACGGGCCAGATAGGCCGCCACAAGCGCGCCGGTACTGACACCGGCAAAGAAATCGAATTCATTCCGCACCGAGATCTGCTCTTCGCATTCGATGAGGTTCAGTACATTGACTGGGATGACGCCTCGAGACCCACCGCCATCGATGCTCAAAATAAATATCGGACCCTTCACTGACACAGCCTGACTCCAAACGATTTCTTGCCGCCGGGAATAGTGTTGCCCCTGAAGCGGAAATACGCAAGTCGCTATGGCCGGCCCGTTAGCTTGCTGAAAAATATAGCCTTGGAGCTGCCATCGCCAAACTGAAAATCCGCGTGTGTGCGCCACGGTATGTCACCGACTACGGACAGCTGCGCTGTCCTGATTCACTTTGCGAATCGGTCTGCCGTGCCCATAAGTACGACCATTTAGTCGATTGGTGGAATCAATCGACGAACAGGGCCGCCAATTAAAAAGAGTCAGTTAGGTCGATCCCGATTTACGCCCAAAGTGGAGTGAGGCGCATCAATTTCGAATCAGGTGGTCGGGCGTCATTTTGATAACCGGGATAACCGGGGTTTCCATGACATCACCTGTATTGCGACACAGCGTATTCGCCAGGTTTGTTTTGCGAGAGACCGTCAGGATCATGGATCCTGCCAGAACACCCAAATACTCCCCAGTAGCGCAACGGCGATGCTGATATCCAGAATGACCAACGCTATCAGAGCCGGATAGTTGCCAATCGCCAGTCTCGAAAGTGACGCCCCAAGCAGGACCATCGCGGTTAAGAAGAGATAAAATCCCGGCCGAAATGCGTGCCACAATTGCGGGTCGTCGAGGGCAGCGATCCTGTCCAGGTTCTTGCGGCAGAATCCGCCGAACAGGTATCGTGCCTTGATTCCGCCAATCAAAAGCGCGGCAGCGACGGCGAGCCACGACCAGGTTTCACCAGGTTTCAAAGCGATTGCCTGTTCAAACAGGCTGGCACCTTTCAACAACAGAACAATGGCGCCGCTAAACCAAACGAGCCCGGAGACGATTTTGAGTGTACTTTTCGATACTGCTATCACGTTCCTGGTGATTACTCCGGGTCCGGTTGAGTGGCCAACCTATCTAAAAAGGATCTCAGGTCATTGCTGTCCCATGAATTCAAAATCGGTGCCCGGATGAAGTATCAAGTTGGCCTGGGTGGCTCGCAATCGCCCGCTGGGCGGGCTCCTACAATGCTAATTAGCAATGTAGGAGCCCGCCCAGCGGGCGATGCC
>CAYOHF010000247.1:0-2936 GCA_964403695.1 uncultured Woeseiaceae bacterium
GATCAGCCCTAAATTGCTTTCTCTTTTCAGGCGCCGTGCACGCGCACGAATCTCTGTTGGCGACAGCCCCGGAGAATCATCGATAAAAATTGGCGCATCCGACATGAGTTGCACTGCCGTATTTATGCGCGACCAGTCCTCGTCCGGAAACTTGCCAGTGCGCAAGTGGGTCTGATCGACGCGACCAAGCGATGAGATCATACGAAACGCCAGTTGTTGCGCAGGCATTTCCATCGAAAAAATAGCCGTTGGAACCTTGGATCCAATGGCCGCGTTTTCCGCTATGTTGATGGCGAGCGTTGTCTTGCCCATGGATGGCCGACCCGCGATGATAACGAGCTCACCGGGTTGCAGGCCCGCAGTCAGCTTGTCGAATTCGGTAAATCCTGACGAAATTCCGGTAATGTCGCCACCCGATTGGTGCAGGAGGTCAATTCGATCCACCGCATCAGGCAGGATTTTCTTCAGGTGCCTGAACCCGGCTCTGCCGCGTGATCCTTTCTCGGCGATGTCAAAAACAAGCCGCTCTGCCTCATCTACCAGCTCTGAAGCCTTTCGCCCATCGGTGACATAAGCATTACCACTGATTTCGTTGCCAGCACTAATCAGTGAGCGCAGTGTGGAGCGTTCACGAAGAATGGTTGCATAGGCTCTGACGTTGGCCGCACCCGGCGTTTCATTTGCCAGCGTTGCTAGGTACTCCAGGCCGCCAGCAGCACCGAGTTCATTTCGGTTATCGAGAAATTCGGATACCGTCACGACGTCGCAAGGATTGCTGTTTTCAGCGAGGTCGGCAATTGCGCCAAAGATGAGGCGGTGATCTTTGCGGTAGAAATCATCAGCAATGATGACATCCGCAACCTTGTCCCAGGCTACGTTGTCGAGCATCAGGCCACCAAGCAAAGACTGCTCGGCCTCAATGGAATTTGGCGGTACTTTCAGCCGATGCTCGGCGGCATCGATCCCCATCCCATCATCCAGCGATCGAACCATACAGACCTGTCCCCAAACTGGCATTCATCGCCAATGGCGACCCGCAACGAGCTGTCCGGCCGCTTAAGTTAACCCCAAACATGCACCTTGCCAGCACGGCCTGATACCGTACCACAGATGTCTTATTCTTCGGCGACAACCTTAACGGTTATATCGACGTTGATCTCGGAATGCAGGTGCAGGCCGACAGTGAAGTCGCCCGTTTCGTGTAATGGCCCATCCGGCAGTCGAATTTCGCTACGACCAACCTCGACGCCTACCTTCGAAAATGCCTCGGCAATATCGATCGGTCCAATTGAACCAAACAACTTACCCTCAGACCCTGCGTTTGCTGGAATGATCAGCTCCATGCCCTGAACCAGTTCAGCCCGGGCTTTCGCAGATGTTAGCCCTTCTGCTGCTGTTTTCTCCAGGCCGGCTCGTTTGGCTTCAAATTCTTTGATGTTCTCTTTGGTCGCCAGCGCCGCTTTGCCTTTTGGCAGGAGGAAATTGCGACCATAGCCGGCCTTGACCGAAACCAGATCACCGATATTGCCAAGATTCTCTATGTTGTCCAACAATATAACGTTCATATTTCAAACCCGTTTACTTAAGTTTCAATCGCATCATTGCTCATGCAGCGATGCTACGAGCGCGGTAATTAAACCACGCATCTGTGTATCCAACTACGGCGAATGCAACCACCAGTAGCACATTCAAAATCGGCAGAAACGCATAGGTCGCGATCAACACAAACAACGGCAAGCGTTTTTGTGCGCGTAACCAATGCAGCACTGCCAGCCCCTGTATCCAGAAAACCGCAAACATCACAAATGCGACATTCTGTAACCAGGCTGCTTGTGTAGCCAAGGCAAGAACCGAAACTACAGCCATGATCAGGGCGAGTACACGACCAAAATTCAGGTCACAAAACCGCCCGTAAACTGCCGTTTGCCCGGGCAGGCTTTGAAAAAGCGCATAACCGAGCAAAACCACCAACACATACAACGACCAGCTGAGGAACACGAAAATCATCGTCATTTGCGGCACGATGACCTCTTGCCTTGAAGCAAGCAACGTCGCCTGCTCCTGCAGGCCGTTTTCCTCAAACAGCTTCGCCAACGCTGTCATTACATCGTTCCAGTAGACCGTCGGGTCGCCCAGAACGACAAAAAAAGCCAGCGTCACCAGGATCGCCACAATGACTGAGACCTGTAAGGTCAGTGTCAGCGAGCGCTGGCTTCGCATTAGCGCCGCCAGCAGCATTCCTGGCAACCAGGTACTGACCGCATTGAGCAAAATCTGCTCAACCGGTGCACTCATGATGAGTCCAACGGTCGCCATTACCCCAGCGGCAACCACTCCCTGTACGGCCGCTACGCGCAGCCCGTGTCGAAACACGAGATGCACCATAACCAATGCACTTACAATGGGCGCAAGGGGCAGGAGTAAAGTCCCCACCAACCCCAGAACACCGTTCTGCGGTCGGGCAACCAGCCATGCGGCTATCGGTTGCACGAGCCTTGCCCCGGAATCGCCTTGATTAGTGCCGATCCGTATATGGCAACAATGCCAGGAATCGGGCACGTTTTACCGCGCTCGACAGTTGTCGCTGGTAGTGCGCCTTCGTACCGGTAATTCGACTCGGCACAATCTTGCCGGTTTCAGTAACGTACGCCTTGAGCAACACGAGATCCTTGTAATCGATCTCTGTAATTCCCTCGGCGGTGAAGCGGCAGTACTTCCGTCTGCGTGAATATCGACTCATTATCTACTTCTCCGTCAGGCGCTCTTTGCTTCAGCGGCCGAATCGTCGGCTGCTTCTGCATCGCTATTGTCTTTAATTTTGTCAGCGGCCGGCTCTTCAGCGGCAACTTCTTCGCCGCTTTTCGCAACAGGCTCTTCTGCGACAGCTTCTTCGGTGCTTTCTGCAACCGGCTCTTCTGCAACAGCTTCTTCGGTGC
>CAYOHF010000248.1:0-2933 GCA_964403695.1 uncultured Woeseiaceae bacterium
TGCTCTGCAGACTCGAGTTTCCTTTAAAGCGAATACCGACCCGATACCACTGCGTGCCGTTGTAGTAGACATCTGCCGGAACAAAAATTGGGTCTTCGTCAGTGTCAATTAGCCCGGGCCTTCCGGGTTGACCAAGATCACCATAGGTTGCGGTCATGTCATCCATCATGCTCTGCCAGCGATCCGCTGTGACCACGAAGTCAAAGCGCTTGACCAATGTATCGTCGAATACTTCATCGAAACCTGGCTCGACATCGTTGCTGTGAGTCGCCTCGGTCCAATCGGTGGCCTCGAAATCGGCATCAGCCACAATCGTGGTGTCTGTAGAGTCGTCGAACACGTTCGCCGAATCGTCTGAATTGTTGCTGCTACTGCAGGCGGCCTGCAGCAATAGCGAGCCGACGAGCAGTGGAAAAATGTTTGTCCTTGCCATCGCAGAGACATTGCTTACCGATTTAGCGTTCATAATTGTTCCTAATGTTTATCGAAGGAGGGATCGACAACCGTCGTGGTCGGTCAGAAAAACCTGGGACCAATTGCGGGTGAACCGGGGGAAGTTCGAAAGCGCAACTGGCCCCAGGCGGGGGACTGACACGATGTTTAATAGTGGCGACCTATTCCATGAGTTTCTTGTTCACGAATGTCGTGGGGAAAATCGAGTGATGTTGGCGGTCGGGTGTGAACACCATTTCCTGTGAACTACCCTCGCGGGTGGCCGTGATACTGATATTCTTTTCCTCCGAAGTTTCTCCCTGCAATACGATCCGCAGGTCCAGTGAGGTCATCGCATCTGTAACTGGGAAGCGCCCAAACGCGATCAGTTGTCTGGCAGGAGCGGTTGGGGCGTGGTCGGGGGACACCAGCGATATCAAAAGACCCTGCAGCGGCAGTGGTTCGCCCCTGCCATTCAGTAATTGCACGCTGTCGTAGAACTGTTGCTCTACTTCGGCAGAGTGCTGGTCTAATTCCCGTGGCGAGAGGGCGCCGTCGCCGTCATCATCAACGCCGTCGAACGCTGAGACCGGAACGGAAAGCACCAGGAAAGCGCCACCGTTCGCGAAGTTGATTGTGCCGTGTTGTTCGACCATCAAGTGTGCGCGTACTGACGTGATTGCCATCAATACGCTGAGGCCTGTCAAAAAACGGATGAGACCGAGACGACGTCGTTGCAGAATCATGGCGTACCTTTGACGCAACGCTGTAGGAACGGAAAGCCGTCGGTCGCGTAATAGTGGTAGATCGCATCCGGGAAATCCGGTGTGACGCCGGTACGGCCATTACATTCGTCAAGATCACCGAGACCATCGACGTACTCGTAATCCTGTGTGAACGTACCCATTGCATAGAGCGAGACATCGGGCCGATTCGAATCGGGTGAAGCCTTAAGTTGGTAGCTACTTTCGATGATCACAACGCCGGAGTTCGCATCCATAGCATCGAGGTAGCCGTAACGAGCGTAGATCGGGAAACCGTCCGCGGCCCAGGCAATTAAAGTTGGCTCGGTGCCGTTGTTCAGTTTGTCGACAAAACCTTCGGGTATCCCGTGGTAGTGGTATTCACCCGTGGGTTGTACGTGCGCGTGGTTGGCATCGTCGCCGAAGTTGAACGAGTCTTGTCCGAGTGCCTCAATACTCCAGCCGCCCACGTTGCCGGCCAGACTGCACGATCCGCCGGAGTCGTTGCAGGTGCCGGCAGTGCCGGGATCGATCTTGACACCATTGAGAACGTACCCGATCGCGCCTCTGGGTCCGCCAAGCGTTGTCAGCGTCGACGTCAAGACGGGATCGAGTGAGTAGCTCGCCGATACCGATTGCACGGAAATGGTGTTGGGATTGTTAGCGTTTGGAAAAGTGCCGACTTCGTGATCGGGTATACCGTTTGCAGACAACGTTCGGTTGGTTGCGTCGCAGAACCAATCCGCCGTGCTTGTCGTATTCACCGATGCTGAGCTATTGAATGCACTGTAGCTGTACATGCATTCCACGTCGGCCGTCAGTCCGCCGTACGTCGAACCTGGCGTCGTTGTAGTGGTCGTAGAAGTGCTGTCATCGTTGCTACTGGCACACGCCGACAGTGAAGCGAGGATGACGATTGCGGAAATCAGTTGAAGGTGAGGCATTTTTCGATCCTAGTTTGTTTTGAATCGGGCGTTTCAAGACGCCCACAAGGCTACTTGCGTTCCAATTGATTTCCTGGCGGTGGACCTTCCGGCCGGCAGGCTAAAGGTTTGTCGTTGGGCGCTTCGCAGTTGCCGTCCAGCGACTCGCCACGTTGTCCCTCGAACGAGCAGGGGTCGCCTTGTACGGCGTTGGCGCAGGCTTCCAATGCCTCTGCGGGAGGGCCCCGATGTTCACGGCGTGAATTGTCGTTCTCGTCCGGCTCTGCGTGCGCGGCGCCGGAGATCAAAACAATTGTGGTCAATGCGATAAGGCTGCGATACATGTCAAACTCCTGTAGCTCTTGTGAATGTGAGCTTAGAGTCTGATCGAACTGTGTGCAGTGACGGTGAAGAGATTGTGCAGAAAATGAGGATCTTGCGGTTACTACTCGAGCTTGTAGCCAACACCATAGATTGACCGGATAAGATCGTCTGAACCGACTACTTCGTTGACCTTCTGACGCAAATTTTTCACGTGCGAGTCGACAGTGCGGTCGCTGACTACGCGTCCGTCCAGGTAGATATTGTTCATTAATTGATCGCGTGAGAAAACCCGACCCGGCTGACTTGCAAGCAAGGCCAGCAAACGAAATTCTACCGGCGTCAGGTCAAGAGCATGACCCTCAACGGTGGCGGAAAACTTTTCGTCGTCGATCGAAAGCCCACGGTAGGCAGTTGTCGGATTAGTCTTTATCATCTCCACGCGACGTAATAGCGCTTTCACGCGAGCCACGACTTCTCTCGGACTAAAGGGTTTGCAAATATAATCGTCTGC
>CAYOHF010000249.1:0-2866 GCA_964403695.1 uncultured Woeseiaceae bacterium
TGGGCGGGCTCCTACAATTCTAATTAGCAATGTAGGAGCCCGCCCAGCGGGCGATATCTCAAATCAGAGAAATACGCCTGAATACTGCACCAATGCTTCATCCCTCGACCCGTAAAATGGTCTCTATGGGACAGCAGTGTCAGCGTATATATTAGACAAAAAAAACGACCTGCAATTTTGCAGGCCATTTCACAAACTTCGATCGACGCAAGCCAGACGCGATCGCTAGTTATTTTGCAAACATGTCGCCAAAAAAGTCACCTTCGTTCCACGTCGGTCGCCCATCGTCTTCTGCGACTGCATGCCCAATACGAACATTGGCACGCGCAAAGCGTAATGCGGAATCCCAGTCAATCGGCCGAGTAAGGTCGTCACTGGGCTGATGATAGTGGGTCTGCAAATGCTCGTTGAACAATGCACCGCCGTCGATCTCCGGATCAGAAGACGTAAAGCCGGGAACGAGAAATACCGAAGGGACGCCTTGTTTAACGAAGGAATACTGGTCGCTGCGAATGAACAGCACTTCCTCCGGAACAGGATCCGGTGAAAGTACGAAGTCTTCCTCAACGACTGCCTCGCTGATAACACCTTCAAGCGACGAATGTTCGGCACCAAATGCAATGACATCTGCAATCGGATAAAGCAGCAATGGCATATCGAGATTCACGTTGGCTATCAATGAATCAGTCGGTACGGTCGGATAATGCGCAAAATAATCAGAGCCAACCAGACCGCGCTCTTCGCCGGTTAGAGCGATGAACATGATGGATCGTTTTGGTGGTTCGGGCATGGCCGCAAAAGCACGCGCCGTCTCAATGAGCAGCGCTGTGCCCATCGCATTGTCGTACATGCCATTGTAAATCGCGTCACCATTAACCGGGACACCCGTGCCGACGTGATCCAGGTGAGCAGTGAACACTACATACTCTTTCGCAAGTTCCGGATCACTTCCGCGCAGAACGCCGATAATGTTCGGGCTGGAAATTGTTTCGTGGTCCGTCTTACGGGCCAGTGTCACTTCCGTACCCAAAGGGGTCGAAAGTGTCGTCCCGGCTGCGGCAGCGTCAAGTGCCTGCTCGAAACTAATTGGCGCTCTTTTGAACAGGTCTTCCGCCGGCGGTACATTCAGTAAAGCTGCACCCTGCAATTCCGGAAAATAATTTGCCGCTTCACCCGATAAATTAACCCACGACATGCCTGGGCGAACACCGGCGTTTTCGGATACGCGTTTCCACGAATAACGTTTCTGCGAAATTCGCGAGCGCAGGCTGATGGTGCCAACTGCACCGCGTTTGACCGCCTCCTCTGCCTTCGTAAGGCCCGATGAATAAAATGCGCGCTCGTTATGCGGGAACGTGTCTGGTGCACCACCGAACAAGGCGACTATTTTTCCCTCAACGTCGATCCCTTCGTAGTCGGAATAATTCATTTCCGGCGCATGGATACCAAAACCCACAAACACGACTTCTGCTGTGATATTGGTTTCCGCACGGACGGTATCGCCGCCCATGACGAATCCTTCTTGCCAGGTCTGCTCGTTTTCCTCGCCATCCTGGTGGAAAACAACTTTCGCACTATCTACATCAATACGTCGGGCAAGCATTGGCACAGCCTGGTACCAGCCGTCGTCCCCAGCCTGCTCTAAACCAATTTCTGCAAAGTGCCCGGCAACATAGGCTGCCGCCTCGTCGTATTCCGCTGTGCCCGTCATTCTTCCCATGAGGGCATCGTCGGCAAGATATTTCAGGTGCGCTTCAATGCCGTCACGATTGATCAAAGCCAGGCCCTGATCGAGCCCACTAATTACGTCGGCTGGCTGCACGTCACTGTCTGCTGCAGATGTGCCGTCCTGTTTGTCCTGACCACAGGCCACGATCATCAGTACCAGCGCAACTGAGACAATCGTTCTGTAATGAATGCTCACTTTATAACCACTCCCGCAAATACGATCGCGCATGATACCAGTTCCGCCTCAACGCGAAGGCATACCGGTTAGCTTGCCAGGGTCGCGATCCGCTAAGAAACATGCTCGAGTACTGAAATCGGGTGATACCATTGCCGCCCGCCAACACGGTTGCCATAGCTAAATGTTTGAGAAACTCGGTTCAATTCACCCGCTCCTGCCGCCCGCTGCAGGTTTGCTTGCGTTGTTGGCAGCGGCAATCGTCATTGATCTGATCGCCAAGCGCATACTGGTCGGCACGGTACGCTCGCTCGCCAAGCGATCCAGCGTTTCCTGGGACGATGCGCTTGTCAGGCACAACGTTTTCGGTCGACTCGTACAGGTCGTGCCGGCATTAATCGTGTTCTATGGCGCTACGATTGTCCCGGAGTTGCCGGAGGCAGGAGTGAAGCTTGTTCGCAATATTGCGATGGGTTACATGGTGCTGATGCTAACAATGGCATTTAGCGCAATGCTCAGTGCACTTAACACGATTTATGCATCGACACCGGCTGCGAAGGAGCGGTCAATCAAGGGCTTTGTGCAGCTCGTGCAAATCGTCGTATGGGTCCTTGGCGGCGTCCTGACCACTGCAATGATACTGGACCGTTCACCTTTGCTGCTGCTCAGCGGCTTCGGTGCTATGACCGCTATCCTGTTGCTGATATTCAAGGACACAATCCTGTCATTGGTCGCGAGCGTGCAACTAACGGCACAGGACATGGTTCGTGTTGGCGACTGGATCGAGATGCCGCAATTTGGTGCAGACGGTGACGTAATCGATGTGCAGCTGCATACCGTCAAAGTGCAGAACTGGGACAAAACGATCACAACGATTCCGACGCACCGGTTAATCACAGACTCGTTCAAAAACTGGCGCGGCATGTCGCAAACCGGTGCCCGGCGAATAAAGCGCGCCGTTGT
>CAYOHF010000250.1:0-2839 GCA_964403695.1 uncultured Woeseiaceae bacterium
ATGGTCAATCGCGCGCTGGGCTGGCGATTGCGACCAATTCGAACCAACCTGATGCCTCATCCGCACACCGATTTTGAGGTTATGGGACAACAATGGTGTCAGTTTTATTTTTGACACACAGCCTTCCCAAACAATAAACCTGACACCTTTTCTCATTCATCACCCAAATGTCCAAAGCAAACACACATCACGAACACGTTATCCGCGGCATGGCCGCCGGGCTCGGTGCGCATTTCATGTTCTCTATTATGGTCATGCTGGCCAAGTTGCTGAGTGAAAATCACTCGGTAATCGAAATCGCGTTCTACCGTAATCTGATTGGCAGCATGCCGTTTATTTTTATGGTGTTCGTCCTGGGTCGGCGCGAGATTCTCCAGTTAAAAACCAAGCCCTTGTTGGTTGGTGTGCGGGCGACACTCGGCACATTCAGCCTTGTAATCACTTTTTTCGCTTATTCGTTGATGCCGATTGCTGACACCACGGCACTGCTATTCGCCTCATCGCTGTTTATTCCGATTCTGGCGGTCATTGTCCTGAAAGAATCAGTAGGTCCGTACCGTTGGGCTGCTGTGGTCGTGGGTTTCGTGGGTGTCATTATCATGTCGCGCCCCACCGGCGACGTCTACGTATTGGGAGTATCCGTCGCGCTCTCCGCCGCCCTCATGCACGCTACGCTACAGATCATTCTTCGTTACCTCGGTCGATACGAAAGCCCGGAAACGATCAGTCTTTACTTCTTCGTCATTGGCACGGTCATTACCGCACTCGCGATGCCCTTTGTCGCCGTCACTCCATCGATGAACGAAATACCCTTGTTGCTCGGCGTCGGCCTCTCGGGAGCCGCCGCGCAATGGATGCTATCGGTTGCGTACGTGAATGCCCCCGCAGCCGTCATCTCAGTGTTCAACTACACCAGTATTATCTGGGCGACTCTGTTCGGCTGGATGATCTGGAATGAATGGCCGGTACCCGCCGTCCTCGGTGGCGCCAGCATCGTTATCGGCTCCAGTGTGCTGATCATCTGGCGTGAGAGTCGCCTGCACAAGCGCGGAATACGGGTCGAACCGAGTTAGCCAGGAAAAAGGGGTCGAGCCGATTTATCAGAATAAATTCGGTTCGACACCTATATACGCGAGGCTTTCCCAAATAATAAACCTGACACCTTTTGTGCCGCTGGAGCTTGCAACCGCAGACTCTCCGGCTGCTACACTGCCGCATGCGGGATTTTGGGGTGGCCAATGTGACTACGGTATGAGCACGCACAGCGCCGACGCGACGACGTCGTTCGGCAAGAAGCACTCGCGAGCCACCGTCGCCCGCTTCATTGTTACCGCGACCCTTGGAGCGATGATTTTCCTGGTTCCGTTAAGGATCGATGGAAATACGAAAGTCCTTTTGGGCGTCATTGCTGACTGGATTAACGCGACTGCCGGAACGCATATGCGTACCTTTTGTGCGTTTGTGTTTATCTCATCGGCGATCATCACGCCTCTTTACACTTACGGCCCGGGGATTATTCGAAAAACATTTCCCGCACTCGAGATCACTTTTCGGGCCGGTCTTCTCAGTACGCTCACGCGAGTCGCTGGCGGAATATTCTGCGTTATGACGCTGATCGGCAGCGGGCCGGAATGGATCATCGACGCCAATACCGGCGGTACTGCCTTCTTCACCATAGCAGCGGTTATTTTTGCCCTGATCGGCACCGGCGCGATGCTGATGCCACTGCTAACCGACTACGGTTTGCTGGAATTGATCGGCACTATGTTGAGAAAATTCTTTCAGCGCATATTCAATTTGCCGGGCCGATCGACAATCGATGCGTTGGCGTCCTGGGTGGGTTCTTCCAGCATTGCCGTTCTGGTCACGTCACGACAATACGCGGGCGGCTATTATACCGCGCGCGAAGCGTCCGTAATCGCCACGAACTTTTCTGTAGTCTCGGTTCCTTTTGTTTTCTTTTCAGCCGATGTGGCTGGCATCGCGGAGTTTGGCGGAACGCTATACGGGTCTATGGTGCTCATCGGCATTACCTGCGCGCTGATTACACCAAGGCTGCCGCCGCTATCTCGAATGCCGGACGAATACTACGCGGTTGTGGGAAAACAAATACACGAGGAAGTAGCGGAAGGTGTCAGTACCTGGCAATGGGCCAAACACGAAGCACTATCCCGTGCCGAACACGGCGCGGCACCGCTGGCAATGCTGCGCTCTGGCTTCGCAATGACCATTGATCTCTTCTTTGCAATGATGCCCGTCGCGATGACCATCGAGTTCGGTGCATTAGTGCTGTATCACCACACCACAATCCTGCACTACATAACGCTACCGCTGGTACCCCTGCTGAATCTAATGGCGATTCCGGATGCGGTCGCAGCAGCGCCGGGCCTTATCATCGGTTTCCTGGACCAGTTCGTTCCGTCAATTATTGCCGGTGGCATTTCTTCGCCTGTCACCAGCTTTGTCCTTGCCGGGCTGTCGGTAACGCAGCTGATTTTCATGGCAGAAACCGGAGTACTGATCTACCGTTCGAAGATTCCGTTACCGATTCATTATCTGGCGGCTGTGTTCCTCATTCGAACTGCAATAGCGCTACCGATACTGGTAACAATCGCACACTGGGTAATCAGTTAGGCGAAAAAGGGGTCGAACCGATTTTTCAGTGTAAATTCGGTTCGACCCCTTTATTGTGGCGCTGAGCCATCGATCGAACCACTGCTGGAGCGGCTGGGGTTGAATTGATCGGTAGTGAAATGAAAAGGTGCCAGGTTTGTTTTTGGGATATGGGGTCAGAGTAAGGGGCAAACCCAAGATCAGTCTTTATATTGAGCATTCGCGG
>CAYOHF010000251.1:0-2787 GCA_964403695.1 uncultured Woeseiaceae bacterium
GGCCGTCGTCCCAAATATTCTTTTGGCAATTCTCTTGTTTGGCAGCGCTGAAGCGCCTGCCGATATGTTCATCAAGACAATGCCATACTGGGCTGCGTCATTTTTACTAGTGACGTTCCCGGTCACAATTGCTCTTGCCGAACTGCCCGTTTACCTGGGCTACATCATGCCTCGTCTCGAACGGGCGACGGGTCGACCGGCATTGGCAATCGGCCTGACTGCCTTTTTCGGCGCTGCACAGCACATAACTATGCCGCTGATTTTCGATTGGCGCTTTGTCACGTGGCGGCTGCTGATGTTCATACCATTTGTATTATTCCTGGCAATCGTAGTCCGTTGGCGTCCACGACTGTTGCCATATTTCGTTGTCGTGCACGGACTAATGGATGCGTCGCTGATCATTATGATGTTCTGAGCATCCATCGACTCCGAACCAGCCACCACAAGCGCCAGCGTCTGCTTTGGGTCAAAAGCGGCCTCTCAGTAAGTAGGAAATATCACCACCTGAGCAGCTGCTTTCGGCCATTAGAGAATGTTTACACCGGCACCACGAACAACGGGCGAATCAAACGGCGCCAGGCGAGAGCAAGTCCGGTCCAGACAAGAAGGCAGGCTGCAAGTGAACCGAGACCTGCGATCGTTTGCCCAACAACTCCAAATATCTCGCCGGTATGCAGGAATCGAATATTGCTGCGAGCCCGTGAGCCTGGTGAATTGTCTGCGAATGTTCGCCAACTTGTGACCCTGCCAGCAGCTGTATCTAGCTGCAGGTTATACACCATCGACGGCTGACCACCGATACTTCGATCAATTCGAAAACTTGTTGTCACTTGCGGAGTTGTTGAAGCCTGCATTGAAATGGTTTCCCAGTCGGTGACTCCCCGGGTTTCCATCTCACTCATGGCCAGTTGTAGTAAGTCTGCATGCGTCATCACAGAAGATGACTCTGGCAGTGGCTGCGACGGAGCACTGTTTCGACGACGCTCAGGCGGGTCCTCACCGAATGTGCCAAATACCAAGTCGTTTGCCCAGGGAAAATAGAAAACTGATGCCGTCGTGACCATGAAGAATAATGGGATAACGGACCAAAATGAAAAAACGTGATGCCAGTTGTAATCGCGCGCTTTGCCGGTTTTCACTTTCGGATTAAACAGCACCTTCGTTTTCACAATTGCCCGATTCCAGACACGCGGTAACCACAAATAGATGCCGCTGCAGAGAACGAACAGGAAAAGCAAATTGCTATAGGCAGTAATTGCGCGTCCGGTCGCTCTCGACTCTCCGGTCATTGCAAACCAGCGATGAATCTGAGTTACCGTCCCAAAAAACTTTGCTATCGATGTTTGCCCTTTATGAAGAATTTTTCCACGATATGGGTCAACGAGCAGATTGTTTGTGCGGCCTGCAGATATCCGTATGACAGAACTCGGATCGCTGCTGTATCTCAGCGTGAATTGCTGGGTATTCGGATTCGACCGTTTCGCAACTGCAAGCAGCTCGTCCGCGGACAAAGCCTCCGCATCGGTAGCGCTCTTATCCAGATAGCCATTCTCCACCGATGAAATGATCTGCCGCTCGTAGGTCAGTAGCACTCCGGTAACCGACATCATCAGAATGATAATTCCGGCGAGCACTCCAGCAATCAAGTGGGGCCAGAAAATAAATGGTCGAACTTTCACTAGGGTCTCTCCTGTTGCGAAATTGTGAAAGCACAGGAGTCGAAGGTCAATTGGTAAATACCGCTAATTAACAAATCTTAACTTTGTAGATACGGAGTCGGCCGCTTCTTTGTGAGCGTCTGCTTTCGGGGTATACCGGACACTCGCCACTCCTAATATCCGGGGACGCGAGCGGCTGCCTTCGGCCAATAGCAGTCGGTCACCAGAGAAAAAAGCTTGGACCAGCCTTTCGCAAAATGTTAAGAATGTTTACACTGGCACCATTCATTCGTAAGAAGTTCTGTGTTGCTTCTTGATTGCCTAACGATGCCGCAGTTGCTAGCATCCTAAGCGATTCTCACGATTGTCAAAGAAGAATTTATGAGTAAAAAAGAAGAGTCAGTTGATCGGTCCCGCCGCAGGCTAATTCAAGGAGCGGGCGCTTTTGCATTTTCAGCATCTCCGCTTTCCGGATTATTCGCACAGGTTAACCGTGAAGGTGTTACTTTTGCGGCTGGGCCGCGACCGATGGTCCAATATCCGGGAAAAAGGCCACTCATTAGGGTACATACACGACCCCCTCATCTTGAAACGCCGTTTGAAGTTTTCAATGAGGGTCCGATCACGGCGAATGATGCATTCTACGTTCGCTATCATCTGGCCAATATCCCTACAGCTATTGATCTGAGTACATACCGTTTGAGCGTCAAAGGCCATGTGAATTCGCCGCTCAAAATGTCGCTCGATGATCTCAAGTCATTGGCTCCGGCGGTCGAAGTTGTCGCCGTGAATCAGTGTTCTGGAAACAGCCGCGGCTATTCGTCACCTCGCGTATTTGGTGCACAGCTCGACAATGGCGCGATGGGCAACGCGCGCTGGACTGGCGTGCCGTTAAGAGCCGTACTTGAAAAAGCAGGGGTCTCCGCAAGTGCGAAGCACGTCGTATTTAATGGAATGGACACACCAGTATTGCCGGAAACTCCTGACTTTCGTAAATCCCTTGATATCGAGCACGCGCTCAGTGCGGAACCTCTAATCGCTTGGGGAATGAACGGTGAAGATATTCCTTTCCTAAATGGCTATCCGGTGAAGTTGATTGTGCCGGGTTTCTTCGGCACCTATTGGGTCA
>CAYOHF010000252.1:0-2783 GCA_964403695.1 uncultured Woeseiaceae bacterium
CTGGCAATACTTTCGGTTACGCTATTTATAGCAACCATGGTCAGGGCCCAGGAAGTTGCGGAGATTCCTTTTTTTAACGTGCCTGAGGGTACTGTTGGATTGGGCGGTGGCCTTCGCGGCGGCCAGAGTCCTTACCTGGCAACTGACAATGAAGATCAGCGGACGACAGACCTTATTCCGCTGTATTTGTACGAAGGCAAGTATCTGTTTTTTCGTGGGGTGGCTGGTGGCATCCACTTCGTGGACAACGAAACGTTCGAGTTCAATCTCTATTCCAGGTACCGGTTTCAAAAACTGGATCCGGAAAGCAATGTTTATTATGCGGGTCTTGAAGAACGCAAACAGACACTCGAAGCCGGTTTTGAGTTCAGAATGAAGCAAAAATGGGGCGATCTGAATCTGCATTGGGCCGCTGACACGCTTAACAGACATCAAGGCCAGGAAGTACAGTTGGCATATCGTTACCACTTCGATGCAGGTCCGTGGTCGATATCTCCATTTGCCAGTGTAACCTGGCAGGATGACAATCTAACCAATTACTATTTTGGTGTGAGTGAAGCAGAAGCCGTCCCTGGCCGACCGGCCTACCAGCCCGGCGAATCACAATGGCTTGGGTTCGGAGTAAATACGGCCTGGCATGCGACAGATCGTATCGTTTTGTTCGCCAATGTCGGTTTCGCTGGTACAGACTCTGATGTGGTTAACAGTCCTTTGGTTGAAGAGGCCGGATTTTCTAGCGTATTTGTTGGCGGAACCTATGTTTTTGGCAATGCCAGGAAGCCTGACTATATTATCGATCCGGAACGGCACGGTGAGTGGGCGTGGCGCGTGAACTACGGCTACCAGGCAGACGGTAACATTGTAGGGGAGATCGATCAGGGTGATTTTAGCGAGAGTACGGTCGCCGACACGAATATTGCCGGACTGACATTAAGTAAATTATTGACCGCTGGCAAACGGATTGATCTGCTCGGCAATGCTGCGATCTTCAGGCATCTTGAGGAAGACGAAGGGAATGGTAATTTCTATAGTTACGCCCTCTATGTCGTCGCCAGAGGCAAAGGCTATTCACCGTGGAGTAAAGAGGAAGTGTTTCGTTGGGGTTTAGGCTTTGGAATGTCATATGCCGAAACAGTGCCGATAGCTGAGCAGCGCAAGCAGACCGGAGAGGGGTCCGACGGCAACACGTCCCACTTTTTGAACTACATGGAAATGTCGCTGGATTTTCCTTTGCGGCGCATTTCCGAAGCTAACTGGCTGCAAAAATGTTATGCAGGTTTGACCATTGTGCATCGCTCCGGAATATTCGGTACTTCAGACATATTGGGTGATGTGTCGGGCGGTGCCGACTGGTTTGGCGTCCACCTGGAGTGCACGCGATGATTTCGGTTAACAAGGTCTCGCGATTGACTGGTGTTATCGCACTCATCGTTAGCCTCGCAGTCAGCCCGGTTGCGACGGCGCAATGGCAGGCTGATCCGAGCGACAAAAAGCAGGTAAAAGCAGAAGCTGCTATCGCACGTGTCAAAGAAAAAGTGCCCAGGAGCGCAGTGTATTTTGAGGACGCCTATGGCTTTGCCGTTCTTCACTCGATAACGCGGGTAGCATTCGGTTTCGGCGGCGCCTACGGCAAGGGACTGGTCTTTGAGGGCGATAATCTAATTGGTAAGACCGGTTTTTGGCAATTCACGTCCGGAATACAGGCCGGGGTGAAAAACTTCAGCATGATTGTATTCTTCAAAGATCAGGAAGCACTTGAATACTTCAAAGCCCGGGAGATGCAGTTTGCGGGCCAGGCCGGAATCGATGTCGCGACCTGGGGCGCTGCAGGTACGCCAACCTACAATGAGGGCGTGGCTATAATCACTGCAACGAAGTTGGGGCTGATGGCTGAATTCTCATACGGTGGTATCAAGTTTACTTACAAAGATTTTCCCCAGGACTGATCATGTCGGGCGCTGGTAGCCTGAGCACAAAGTTGATCGCGGCCGGGAGGCCGCTCCTACGACAATGTTATTACACCAGGCGCGCTGGTATTGGTTCGTATCTGGTACTTGTGGCCACGGTGATGGTTACATCGGTTAAGGCTGGCGAAATTCCGGGGCTACCACCTGCTTTGCTGCCACTGATTGATCGGGATTTTGCACTCAACTTCAGCAATGATTTTCTGGGACGCGGCGGCTCGGTAGACGATTTCCGCACGCAGCAATTAATCCTGACTGCGAAAATTAATGACAGGTGGCTGGCGATAGTCGACCACAGCATTTTGACGTTGGCAGATTCTCCTGCACCAGGGCGCGTCGATCAGTTGTCCGGATCATTGGGCTATCACCTGGTAAATAAGTCGTCCGCAAACAAAGTCGATCGGTTCACCGTCGGCGGTGGCTTTCGCAGTGTTGGTGAATTCGCAGGCGAGCGAATGCAGAATGGATTTCATCGCCTTATCGGCAGCAATATCGACTCTCTGTCTTATGTGGACACCAGCACTACAGATGCAACGGGTTGGTTCGAGGCGCAGCGATATCGGGAGCTGCGCACATTTGATAACTGGACGACTGGCTACTGGTTGCGAGCAGGTTCGCTCTTTACGACGGATGGTCAATGGGACAGCACCGCTGGCGCGTTTGCCGTCGCAAAACGTAACTCGATCGATATCTGGCTTGGCGTTCGACACGATTGGCGCTCCGGTTACGATGCAGACAATGTGCAGGAGGAGACCGCTCGCGCTGAAGACGATACAGCGGTGGTTATCGGTGTGCGGTTTGGTGCACTGATGCTTGAAA
>CAYOHF010000253.1:0-2783 GCA_964403695.1 uncultured Woeseiaceae bacterium
ATGGAAATCCGCCGTAGCGAGGCTGTCCCAGTCCACATTGATGCCCAGGGGAAAAGGGTTCGAACCAAATTAACCGACAGCAATTTATTCGTTTTGCCAAAGGGCGAATTGATAATTGTCGTTTTCGATCTCGATATGGCTGATTTAACGGCAAGAAATAGATCTATTGCTTGCCAAATCCTATTGGAATCAGCCCCCTGCGCTGGTCCGACCCTGTAGAACCGATCTATTGGAATCAGCCCCCTGCGCTGGTCCGACCCTGTAGAACCGATTGATTCGTTTTGCCATAGGGCGAATTGATAATTGTCGTTTTCGATCTCGACATGGCTGATTTAACGGCAAGAAAGGAATCGATTGCTTGCCCAATCCTATTGGAATCAGCCCCTGCGCTCGTCCGACCCCGTAGAACCTGGTTTTTACGATTGGAACACTTGAAAAATCGGACTATGCTCTGCACTGTATTCCCGCCTGGAAATTGGAATGAATGCCATGACCTGTTCTGCACCACTTCGGCGAGTGACTGAAGCTGAAATAAAAGTTTATCAAGATGACGGAATAGTTTGTCTCCGCCAACTGTTTTCTGCTGACTGGGTTGAAGCCATGCGTGAAGCAGCGGAGGTGTCACTTTCAAATCCGGGCGAATTGCATGCGGAACTTGCCAACGAACGGCAAGAGGCCGGTCGTTTTTTTCACGACACGTATGTCTGGCAGCGAAACGATACATGTCGACAATTTGTCTTTGACTCTCCTGCAGCCACCATTGCGCGGCAGCTCATGCAATCGGCAAAGGTCAATATTTTCTTCGATCAATGGCTCATCAAGGAACCAGGAACGACAACGAAAACGCCCTGGCATCATGACATGACCTACTGGCCAATTACCGGCGAACAAATATGCACTTTGTGGCTGGCGTTGGACTCGGTTGACGGTAGTAATGGCGCCGTCGAGTATGTGAAAGGCTCTCATCGATGGGGGCAGAAATATCGACCAGCCAGTTTTGGCAACTCTAATCAGTACACGGAAGACATTCCGGCGGTGCCGGACATAGAAGCCACACGTCACAGTCTTGACATTACACAGTTTGAACTGGAACCGGGCGACTGTACGGTACACCATGCCCTGACGGTGCACGGTGCTCCTGGCAATCAGTCCGCTGATGTTCGTCGCCGGGCACACACATCCCGCTGGGCCGGAGATGACGTTATTTTCTATCCGAGAGATGGACTTCAGGAAATGCCATCTTATCCCGCGAAACTCAGTAGTGGTGACCCGTTGGATTCAGATCTATGGCCTAGAATTGACTAGCAACCGGGGATAAGGGATCGAACCGAATTAACCGACAGCAATTTATGCGGAATTTGTTATCCATTTCGATTTTGGCAGATAATCGTCGTTACATTTAGAAGTCCGGGGACCCTCATGAAAGAATCATTGACACCGAATAAGTTAACGAGGCGCGAATTCGCTACGCGTACGGCCACCGCTATTGGCGCAATGGCCGCAACTACGGCAGCTACGACGGTTCAGGGAGCGAATAGTGCCGCGAACGAGAGCGATCCAACGGCTCCATTCAGCGTCCCTCAAGGCACGAAACAGTTTGCCTATCATAACGTCATGAATAACGATGCCGCCCGAATTGACATGCCTGTCGGAGTTGTAAATGGCGAAAATGACGGGCCCACACTAATCGTCACCGGCGGATTGTTCGCTACTGAATATTCCGGTGTTGAAGCCGCATCACGCATGTACCGGGATTTTGAACCTGCAAATCTATCGGGCCGCTTGATTGTCATCCCCGTTATAACGTTGGATGCCTTCAGGTTTCGCACACCCATGTTCAAGCTAACCGCTGGCATTAGCCCCATGGACGGGAAGAGCCTCAATAGTGTCTTTCCTGGAAACCCAAACGGTTCACCGACGGAGGTGCTCGCCGATTACCTGTTTCAAGAACTTATCATAAAGTCTGATTATCACATTGATCTCCGAGGTGGCGATCTTGCTGAATCCCATGTGATTCATTCTATCCATCCCAATAATGCATCAGACGAAGTCAATCGCATCAGTAGAGCAATGGCGCAGGCTTGTGGTTTTCAGTATTTTCAAGCGCGAGATGTGGACCCTAAGAGCCTGGTTTACGAAGCATCACAAAGAGGTATTCCAAGCATCATCACTCAATGTGGTCTTGGCTATAAAGTCCAACCAGAGGAAGATTTCATCAATTCTCATATTCTTGCCGTCACCAACAATATGAAATATCTCAATATCATCGAAGGCGATCTTGCGATGCCTGAAAAGCAACGCGAATTCACGGTCGGTTTCGATCAGCTACGTGCCAAGACATGCGGTGTTTTTCAAGGCATTGCTGACCAGGGTGACATGATCATCAAAGGTCAGCTAATTGGCAGAGTGACTGGACTTGACGGATCAGTTTTGGAGGAACTCTACTCGCCTATTGACGGCGTGGTTCACGAGTTGCTCGTCCGTCGCGTGGTCTTTCAAGGTGACTTACTTTATAACCTTGTTCAGTTTGCGGACTAAAGTTTGGGAACAGACATCGACCATGAGTGACTTGGGGCTTGGTTCATTTAGACTTGATCATCTCTTAAACACTAATGAAAACTAAACGCGAAACCAAAAGGACACGCATGATAGCTTTCCTGATAACGGGGACAGAATTTGGTCGGTTTATGCCATGCCTGAAATTACGGGTTAAGTTATAGCTCAGCGTCCGCTTTCGGCCGAGGCTGTGTAAAAAGAAGATATTTGAGACTGACTGACAGTTT
>CAYOHF010000254.1:0-2758 GCA_964403695.1 uncultured Woeseiaceae bacterium
CGTAGTTCGGGTATAACTCAAGAATCTCTTTGTACGTTTCGATAGCCTCACGAGGGCCCGCCGGAATTTGTTCGCCAACGCCGCTGAGCAAATCGTCTTCGCTGTTGTCTTCGCTATTGGATTCCTGGGCCAGCAATGTTTCGCGTTGTGTCGCGCGACGCTCGAACTCCAGATCCGATTCGTCGGGCGTGGCAGGTTCTGCAGCAATGGTCTCCGCTTCGCCGGCTTGTGGTAATGCTCCCGCTTGCGGTGCTGCGAACTCAACCGGTTCGATAATTTCGTCGTTGCCAAGCACGCCGTAGGCCTGTTCAATTTGCAGATCGGCGAGTCGGCGCATCGCCTCAGGCGTACGCGCGCTCTTGTCCGTTTCTTCGAGGTAGCGGCGATAGCTTTGTGCGGCACGCTCAAGTCCGTCTTCCAGGTAAACGTCCTCGACGTCCGCCTCGACCTGTTGCAATTCCGCTAGTGTCCCTTGATCGCTGGAAACAGTTGCGCAGGCGGATATCGCTGCGCCAACGACTGCCAGTGCGAATGCTCTGATTCGCACCATTACTCTTCTACCTTCGCTTGCGTTCGCGTCGCCCGATCGTAACTGTCGGCCAACGCAAAGCGCGCCTTGTCGCCGTAGACTTCAAGCCGGCTGCGACGCGCCATTAGTTCGTCAATCGCAACAATCTCGAGCAACCGACCCTGCCGTTCCATCAAGAGATCGATTTGCTCTGCCGCGCGGAGTGAGTCTGTGCGCAGCCGATTCATGGGCCGGTCATAGCCAACATAACTGTGTGTTGCTGCCTGCCGCGACCGGACATACTGGTCGTACTGCGCCTGGGAGACGGCCATCGCCTCGTCGAGGTCGCGCAGATTGCGATCGAACGCCGTAAGGCGAGCGTGGTATTCGGTCTCCAGCGTAAAACTTAAAGCGCCTTTTAGTCGCTCGATGCGGCGTATCGTCTGTTCGTCAAACGGCTCGTCTTTGTCAGCCGTGCCCTGCTCAATGGCCTCGAGACGGGCCATGATGGCCCGTTCTTCCGGGGTTGCCAGGAATGCCGGGTGCGGTGCTGTCAATAGATCGTCACGATGCCTGACGAGCATCTTGTGCTGTTCGACGCGCAGGCGCATGCGCGAATCAAGCTCGCGAAACTCCGCATCGGCCTCTGGCAGCAGCGGTTCGTAATGCCCGGAACGTATGGCGACCATATCGTCGTAGGCATCGAAGTTGGTTTCCCACGTGCGTAACTTGCGGCGCAGGTCGGCAAGATCCAGGTAGTTTTGCAGGCCGGTCTGGAAATCATGACTGGCCATGAGTGACATCAGGTAATAGGTCTCGGGCGTCTCAGGAATCGAACGCAGATGAATAACCCAGTCCTTGTCCTGGCGAATTTCTTCGCGAATCAACGCTTCGAGGAATTTGCCCTCGCGGATGCTCTCGACCGATTCGTTGAGTTTGTCGACTTCTGCCGTAAACGCATCGAGTGCCTGGCCGTAGTGAATGGCAGCACGTCCATGAACGTCGAGTTTGCCATAGACATAGGGCAGTGCCAGCAGCGCTTCCTGCGTAGACCGATCCGTCAGCTCACGTCCGGCGAGAATATTCCAGGGCACAACAGCACGTTCGTAGTTCTCGGTTGCAATGCTGGCCCAGCCTGCGCTTAACAGCGCCTGATTTGAAAATGGCCCATCGAGCCTGACACGATTCAGATAAATGACCGCGTTCTCGTAATCGCCTTCCTCGAGCAGGATGGTGCCGAGAACAAGATTTGATTTGTCGCGAATGGCAAGTTCGCCTTCGTCTTCAGAAACGTTCAGGCCAGCTTGCTCGAGCTGTTGCAGCGCCAGCGCTTTCTGGCCGTCCTGCAGGTATGCGATGCCCAGGTTATAAGAAGCGAAACCGCCGTAGCTCTCGGATTCCTGCAGGCGATCGAGCACTTCCAGGGATTCGGCCGGCCGGCTCTCCGCCAGGTATACGTTGGCCCTTAAGAATTCGATGTCATCACGAATGGCGACCGGCACGTCGCCCTCGATGCGCTCCAGCGCTTGCATGGCCTCGGCCATCTGACCTTTCTTGAAATGAATGCGCGCCAGCCTGAATGCAGCATCGTTACGGATGTTCTCGTCGACTGCGCCCTCCAGCACGGCTTTGATCGCACGGCCTGCCCGGTGGTGCATGCGGTAGCGCAGTTCGAAATCGCCGAGCGAGAACTCGGCATCGTCAATGTAGTTATAGAGTGTATCCAGCTCGCGTTCGTCAACGGCGGAATGCTCGCGCACTTCCGTATCGAGCCGTTCCAGCGCAGCGAAATAGTCGCCCTGGTACGCGTAGTAGAGCGCCTCGCCGAAGTACGGATCCTTCAGCTCGTCACTGCGAACGAGGTCTGTCGCGAGAAATGCAAACAGAAAGAGCGCGAACGATAACCGACGCATGGTTTACCAGTCTCCGACCTGGATGACATTATCCCCGAGCCCGGGACCCGCAAGGGTTACGCCGAGTGCTTTCGGTTTGATGCCTTTCGCAAACGCGAAGCTGTCAGATTCCGTGAAGTCATCACCACTTTTCAGCTTGCCCATCATCGTGACGTTCAACTGATGATCGCCCGTCGGAATATTGCCGGTATAGATTCGCTGTACGCCGCCTTTTTGCAGCGCTTCAAGCTCATTGAAGGTATAAATGTGGTGTGTCGCAAGCTCACCGTTGATCTCCAGCTCGATGGCATCAAGCCGAAAGTCCTCGTCTTTGTCGATTGAGACAAACACCGCGATC
>CAYOHF010000255.1:0-2733 GCA_964403695.1 uncultured Woeseiaceae bacterium
CTACCCTCAGTATTTGGCCGGCCGATCGGGCACAGCCGTGAGGGCCTTGTGATCAGTTCAATTCTTATTCTGATTCTGGCCGTATTCTTTGACCTGGCGGAAATTGCCGCCATAGGTTCGGTTTCTATTCTCATCGTCCATTTTATCGTTCATGTTGGACATCTTCGGCTGCTACCTGAAACAGGCGCCTCTTTGTTGATGATAATTGTGGCGGCTCTCACCAATCTCGCGGCAATCGTCCTTTCGGTCGCGTATCTCAGCCGCAATTCCCCGGATATTCTGGTCTTCATCGGAAGCTTCTTTGTGATTTCTGTGGTCATTGAGGTTTCTCTTCGCCACCTTACCGGCCGCACTATCCGTGGGCGCGTAGGGTCCGGCTGATCGATTCAACTCGTCAGGCGAGAGCAACGGTGGCATTGGACGACGCAAGGTTTGGCGTAAATATCAGGGCGAACGGCAGTCGCTTAAGCTCTCAACTCGAACGGTATCGTTTCGATATGATGCCGTACCGCATATGGCCGATAAACACCAAACGGACAGGGGCCCGGCACACAAACGACCCTCAGGATGGAAGCCCTCATTCAGGCGCGGGCCCTTAACATATGCAGCAAATTTGCAGGAGCCCGTCCTGGCGAACGAGCGGGCCTTAAGCATGCGGCGATGCTTTGATCGCCCGTCAGGACGGGCTCCTACAGCGCATTTACCACCAATATACGTAATAATCCCAACACACATTGATAGGCCAGGACTGTCGGGTTGTGGTACATTTCCTTGTAAAACCGGGGTTTACATCGGTTTCTTTATTTAAAACCAACGCAGTACGTGCTGAGAGGACGCGCTGCATGGCGGTATCTCTGTGACGCTATTCAGGCTGACAGTTCTGTGCATGATATTCCTTGCCGGCGGTGCATCTGCCGACAACGAGTCACGCCTGCGTGCAGGTGGCTCGCCTGCCAGTATCCGGCTCGCCGGTAGCGAGGATGCGGGCGACGTCAGCAAGGTCTATATCGTGCAATTGCGAACGCCCTCGGCTGCCGAATTTCACGCATCAGCTAATACGCGTTCCCCTGGAGCTGCGAAACTAACGCCTGGTCGGCTTGCGCCTGCCGCTACATTCGACAAGAACAGTGCGGGCGTGCAAAGCCATGTCGAGAAACTGGTACGCGAGCAAGCCAGTGTCGTCACGAAAGCCGGCGCAAACATCGAACAGATTTACAGTTATCAATATGCCCTCAATGGATTCGCCGCGAAAATGTCACCGCAGCAGGCGAGTAAAGTCGAGCATATGCCCGAAGTACTGCGTATCTGGGAAGATGAAGTCAGGCCACTTGCGACAAACTTCAGCGCAGATTTTCTTGATTTGTTTGCCGCTGACGTCGGTTTGCGTGGCGCGCCAGGTCTCGATGGCGACGGCATTATCATCGGCGTAATCGACAGTGGCATCGCTCCGGAACATCCGGCATTACAGGACACACGTGAGGCGGACCGACCACAATTGTGCCAGGGCATATGGGCGGAAGCTTCACTGCTCGGCAGGTGGCTTTGTAGTCGTTTTAACAAGATGGACGATGTCCAGGTTTTTGACGCTCCGCCGGACGGCTGGAACGGCATATGCCAGACTGGTCCGCAATTCACCGAAGAGAATTGCAACAACAAGATGATCGGCGCACGTTTCATCGTAGATGGCGCTAATGCTACCGGACCCATAGACGTCGACGAAATTCTATCACCGCGGGATGTTGACGGTCACGGTACACACACTGCGACTACAGCAGCCGGTAACAAAGTCAAAGCATCCATCTTCGGCACCTTCCTCGGCAGGGTCGAGGGCATGGCTCCAAAGGCACGCGTCGCGGTATACAAAGCCTGCTGGTTGCGACCGGATGCCACGCGAGCAAGCTGCAACACATCAGACCTTGCAAATGCGATTGACCTGGCTGTCGCAGATGGTGTGCACATTATTAATTACTCCGTCGGCAGCTCACTGTTCACGGTGACCGCGCCGGATGACATCGCACTTCTGGCCGCTGCGAAGGCCGGTGTGTTGACTGTAGTCGCAGGCGGCAATGAAGGGCCCAATTTCGACACCATTACATCTCCAGCTGGTAATCCCGCCGTCATAACAGTGGCGGCGTCCAGTCGTGAGGGCGAGCACTCTCTTGAAGCCATGCAGGTGAATTCGCCGCCTGCGGTGGCCGGCAAATATGCGGTTAAGGAGGCAGCATTTACACCTGCGCTAATTGACCGGGACCCGATCGAAGGACAACTTGTTCTGGTCGATGACAATAACGACACCCTGCCCGATGGCACTGCAGGCAATTCATTTGACGGCTGTCAGTCGTTGATCAACAGTAGTGAGGTGTCCGGCAACATCGCCTTTATCCAGCGTGGTGGCTGTGACTTTGATGTAAAAGTTTCCAATGCAGCTGACGCTGGTGCCGTCGCCGTCGTGGTCTTTAACATCACGGGTGCACCGATCGTAATGACCGGGGTCGCCGGCCTGTCCGATATACCGGCATTGATGGTTGGGGCAGCAGATGGCAACCTGATACTGGATGAGATCAACGCCGATCAGGTCATCGATGTCGTACTCGACAAAAGTTTTTTCCTGACGGAGGCTGACACCGGCAACGTTATGGGTTCGTTTTCATCCCGCGGACCGGGCCCGGTGCCCGATATTTTCAAACCGGATCTCACTGCACCTGGCATCAACATCCTCGCCGGCAGCACACC
>CAYOHF010000256.1:0-2727 GCA_964403695.1 uncultured Woeseiaceae bacterium
GTTTACCGCTCAGGGCGTGTGGCGACAACACCAGCCGAACATCGGAGTGCCGCCACACGACATCCAGCCGAAAATTAAGAACCGGCAAGATGACCTCGTATTCTGGTTTGCCCCTATCGTTTATTCGTCCGCATTCATCTTTCGTTGGAGAAAGACTCGCCGAAGGGGCGGCCCGTTCATTTTCCGGCCAGTGGCGTTACCCGATCACGCCGCCACTGCGGTGGATTGCATCATGAATACTACCGACAGGCAGCTTAGGATGAATAAACGGTAGGGACAGGATGAGCTGGCGCAACAGGGTATGCTCATCCGCAGTCCATCCGCCCGCGGTGTTGCCGAGGAAGCGCCGGGAGCTTACAAGGATGTTAGTAGAGTAGTTGATTTGGCTGAACGCTCAGTTTTGGCGAGAAAAGTCTGTCGCCTTCGACCCATGATCTGCATCAAAGGAAAGACTGCCTGGATTCGGCTTCGATGACAGATGGCAGACAGTTCAGAGAGAAGCCGGTCCAACCGATATTCGATGATTCTCGTCGATATCAAATCGTGTCGATAAAATTCAGCGTTTCCGGGGATTACGAAGGCCGCAACAGGGAATCAGGGAACGGGATGGTGCTTCCCGATGACAAATACTGAGCTTGCTTGCGGACCTTTTTCTCCGGCCTCCTCGACAAAACGCAATTCTGTACCGATTGCCAAATCGTCAAATTCAGCGTCAATAAGGCTATTGCGATGAAAATAGATTTCCCGCCCATCAGGTGTCTCTAATCTTCCATAGTTTTGCTCTGGCGCCAGTCGGATTACGCGGCCGTGGGCCGGGACCTCGTGTGTTTTGACCTTACCGCGTCTTATGCGGACATAGTCTTCAAGTTGTCGGCGCACACTGTCGAATGCGTCGCGTAATGCAACAAAGGCATCTTCGTGAGCGTGCTCGTCGTCAGGTGATCGCTTTACGACTATTTCTTTGCCGGGAACCGTTAGATCGATACGGACATGATAAAGATTCCCCTGCTGATGGTGCCGGTGGGGTTCTTCAATCATGACCTGGCAACCGATAATTTCATCGCAAAAACTCTCCAGTTTCTGAGCCCGATCCCGTACCACAGCCTCAAGGGCAGGTGACCCTTCCATATGACGAAATGTTATCTCAAGAGGTTTTTGCATATCATCCCCGGTCGTAAAATGAAACCGACGTCAAGCGGCGCTATCTTGTGCTTCCGCAGGCAGTGTGTGTTCCGTCTCGTACTGAAATTGAATGGAGTTAGGTCTATCGCACGCATTGGCTGATCCTCTGACCGTAGTTCAGTCGCTGTTTCTCAATCAAGACAAACGTAAACGCGCATCGGCAATAATATGCGCCGGTTCATGTCACTTCTAAAGTAGTAATTATGCGTATTCACGGGGAAATTCGGTTTATGCCGTAACCCGAGTCCGTAAAGTCACGTACGGAAATGTCCGCCTTGTTGCGCCTTGCAGAGGGGCGTTACGGACTCTGCGTAAGTTGTGAGGAGTCCATAGATTCACGTCGCCTCGATCGTAATCCGGTGGCCGCACGCTGTTTGAAGTGCCAGCAGACCTTCGAGAAAATTGAGTGGAAAACGCACAATCGCATGCTCTGAGAGATGTCTGTGCGGTACAGAGTAGCTGCCACCCAGTCGAGCCATGAGCCGGCTGGCTATGTATATGTACAGAACGTGAAAATTAGTAAGTAAGGCAGATCTTCTACGAACGCCCAAAGGCTGACTGTCAATAACAATGCGACTTCCACGTATTGCCTCTCGCACAATTGTTCAACGATCATGGGTATGCGGATACGTCTTCTGCGACGCAAGAAATCGTGGTTGACAAGTGTGCGGTCGAACTAAAATCGAGGCAATGATGATGAAGAAATATATACCCCTCATTTGTATAAGCGCTGTGGTGATTCTCTGCAATATGGCATCTGCCGAGAGCTCTGAGATTGTGAGATTTGACGGGCAAGGGAATGGAAAGTCGCCTGTGTTCACGGTTGATGGGCCGTGGACCATGGACTGGAGTGTAAGTAGTGAATTTCCGTTGCTCGCAAGTTTCGAAATGCGACTCCACGACGGCACGTCCGGTGAGATTATTGGCAAGGTGGTGGAACTTGAAGGAACAGGTCAAGGGCTCCGGCTATTTGA
Source organism: uncultured Woeseiaceae bacterium (assembly GCA_964403695.1). Taxonomy (GTDB): domain Bacteria; phylum Pseudomonadota; class Gammaproteobacteria; order Steroidobacterales; family Woeseiaceae; genus SZUA-117. Next base: position 2,157 of record CAYOHF010000256.1, read on the forward strand.
AGACGGCGGCAGCTACCAAATAGTCGTTACCGGAAGAAGCGTGGAATGGGATATCGACATTCTGGAGGTGAGCGAGGAGCAAGCTGCAAGGCTTAAGCGCAACACTGACGGCAGGCCGTCGTTAATCGATTCTTCGCGGCGAATAAGTCGCCGCGTGCCTGAAAGCAGTTTTGTGGAATGGCGACCGGAGGGCAATGAAACTCTATTGTTGTTCAACGATGATGGTGTTGCATGGCGCATCTCCTTCTCGCCAACTTGCCCTGGTCTGAAATCGGCGACAGCGATTTCTTTCGTGACGCCAGTGGTAGATGGTACCGACGAATATGACTCTATTCTGCTCGAAGATGGTACACGTTGTTATTTCAACAGCGTCACACCGAGCTCTGTGCCATGAAGAAAATCGGCGTGTCTATGGCGAATTACTGTTTAGGCCGCGACCGGTAGTTGGTAGAGGTCTCTGCAGTGGCTTTGCCAGCGGTAAGAATCCAGATCCACACCCTGTCTGAGGCGAATTACTATTCAAGCCGCGACCGGCAGTTGAAATAAGCCTCTGCAGTGACTCTGCCACGCG
>CAYOHF010000257.1:0-2717 GCA_964403695.1 uncultured Woeseiaceae bacterium
ATGCTTGTCATCATCAGAGTGCTTGCAAAGAGGAGGAGTCCATATACGGCCGGTCGTGTTGTTACCGATTCTCTGTGTTGAGGTAGTCCTCGAGACAATTGAGCGGGATTCTAGACAGAAATCGCCAAAATCAACGCATTCCGTATTCAATTACTGGACGAACCCGAATTCATAGCAATCCGCAAACAAAATGGGTGGCGTTACAGAGACCAGTAGGAATTCGGTGATGAAATACTACGGCTTGCGAAATTTTAGCGTCATGCGATTGGATTCGCCGATCGCCTGCATCTGCGCTCTTAATTCCGGATCGTCCTCGCTGGTGTTCAGACTCGGCGGCAGTCGCCAGACCGAGTCTTCCGTCGCTGGTTGATCTTTAGAATTGGCGTGCATGTCGGAATCGGCGACCAGTTCAAATCCGGCAGCTTCCATCATGTCTATAACGTAACCTTTCTTTAGGTAACCATTCTCTCCTTGAGCCCAGTCATCGGACATGTTGTCGCGCGCGTGATGCTGCACGATGCCGACGAGGCCGCCCGGTTTCAGTGCGTCGAAAGACTCCCGTAATGCCTCTGACAAATAACCACCTTTCGATTCATTTGACGTCATGCCGTGCAACGCACGGATGAACAGGACCGCGTCCGCGGTGCCATGAATCGATTCGGAAAGGCTTCCGTGAAAGTATGCGGAGACATCCGCGCTGTCGTCGGTACGCCAGCTTTCGGCTTCTGCCGGCCAAGTTTCCACCCACGCCTTTGCCTCGGCAATATCCTCGTCAGTGGTACCCTCGAACGAAGACCTCAAGTCTAGCGCGTAGTCCATGCCGATCAGATGTCCGTCAGCGCCAAGGTATGGCAGCAGGATTTTCGTGTACCAACCACCGCCGGGCAGGGATTCGATCACCGTCATGCCGGGCTCGATGCCCAGGAACTGGAGTGTCTCCCTCGGACTTCTGTATTTGTATCGCTCGCGCGCCTGTTCCGGCTGTGCGGCGAGGATTTCGTCCAGTCGATCCGAATCAGATGCCTGGATGGGGGTTTCCGGGGCTATCAGGATTAATGCAGTCGCTAGCAAAGCAAATATCGACTTGCCCATTTTTTTCTCCGCCGTCATTAGTGAGTTTTTTGAAAGATGTTCTACAGGTTCCAGAAAATGCCCTTATCGTCTTCGTCCGACATCATACGGTACATACTGGCGAGCAGGTGCTGCGTCCGCTTTGGGTCAAAAGCGGCCTCTCAGTAGTTTAGCAGCCCAGTGGCTGCTTTCAGGGGTGAAGCGGACATTAAAACCAGGAAGTTACTTCCACAATATAGGGATCGAACCGAATTACTCGCTCGAAAGTCCGCGCGATGATCAACTCACTGCGCGAACGGATTCAACCGGTACCGTCGTGAGAAAGTGGAAATGAAAAAGCCTATCCCAATGGGACCGGCCTTTCTTGATTGGTAGCGGGGGTGCGATTTGCACTGTTCCTAGCGTTCAAATACGCGTCCGTTTGAAGCCGTAACGAGTGACCTTATCTGGCGGATCAGCGAAGCCGTCGTCTCGTCGTTCAGTCCGGCGAAATCGAAAAGTCGAGTTTTGAGTAGACATGAAAATCCGCCGTAGCGAGGCTGTCCCAGTCCACATTGATGCCCAGGCCGGGTCCACCCGGTGCCACTACCCTCCCCAGGTTTAGCAAATTGCCGTTCTTCATCCCAAACTCAAATGCCTCCTTGGGCATGGGTGCTTCGAAATACTGGGTCCGCACATTCGCAAGCATCAGGTGGAGGTTGGCCGCCTGGGCAAGCGAGTGCCCCCAACTCTGGATATCGATCGGCACCTCGGCATCATTGGCAATCAACAGCAGCTCGAGCGCCTTCGAGATTCCACCGACCACTGTAGCGTCGAACCTGCCCGAATCCCAGGCACCGGCTTCGATCCCCTGCCTGATGAATTTCGGAGAATATATGTTGTAGCCGGCAGGAATGATCTGAATCGCAAGCCTGCTCCTGAGCTCCGCGTATTGCACAAGCAGCTCGTCGTCGATGGGGCCTTCGAGCCAGACAAACAGTCCTTCTTCCATTTGCCTGCCCAACCTGAGGGCGTCATCAAAATCGTACGCTCCCTCAAGATCGATCATGAAGCGATAGGGAGAGTCTGCAAATGTCCGCTGAATCAATTTCACAAGACGAAGATCCTCTTCGATCGAACCCCAAACGTGGAACTTGAAGATCGTGTAACCGAGCTTTGCATATTGGTTTACAGCTTCAACGTACTCGGGAAGCGAATCATAGAAAGGGAGGCTGGCGTAGGGCTCCATCGAATTGCGCGTCGCGCCCAGCAGTTCGTAAAGAGGACGACCTGCCTTTCGTGCCGCGAGGTCCCAAAGTGCGATATCGATACTCGAGCGAGCCTCGTCGCTCAGGTCTGGCTGCATGCTTTCAAGCATCGACGCAACATTGACCGGATCCAGGGAATCCAAAGCGACGAGATCGGCAGCGGCGCCCTGCAATTCCAGCAAGTGCTCATCGCTGAACTGTCCCTGATGATAAGAATCCACACCGGATACGCCCTCGAATCCGTCCGCGGTTGTAATACGCAGGATATTGTTGACCTCATTCCAGGCTCCCTCCTGACCGGAATACCGCGCTGTCGTGCTCTCCATTCCGACAGCGTGGATCTCAACACCGACGATTCTGGATTCCTCCGAGAATTGAAAGAACGGCTCATACTGCTTC
>CAYOHF010000258.1:0-2711 GCA_964403695.1 uncultured Woeseiaceae bacterium
CTCCTACAATTCTATTTAGCAATGTAGGAGCCCGCCCAGCGGGCGATGTCTCAAACAAGCAAAGAAAGCAGCAACATTGCACCAATGTTTTGTTGCACGGCCATGAAGGTGGGCCCTACGGGACAGCAGTGACTACAGATCTTCTTTTTTTCCAAAAAGAAAGGGCCGTCCCTGGCCCCTTCTCGTCCCTTTCTTCTGACTGACAGTCATATTTCAAGAAAGCTGATCGGAACCGGTATTCTTTAACAAACAATGAGTTATGTTGTTACGGCATTGTCAGAACTAGTACTGGCCAGCACAGTGGGTAGCAATACCCGCCAAATAAACGCAAAAACGGTGTTTTCAACCCCCCCGACGACTTATCCAATTGAATAACTAATGGTAAGTGTGTCTAGCAAAATAAACACCAATATAACCGGTACCACCACACGGTGAAGCGTACGCGTATTGAAGAAACTCAAGAGAGCACAAGCGGCAAGAGTGGGAATAGAACTAAGGTTATCGAAGATCCATAAAGGCATACCAAAGGCCAGCGGTCGGAATAGTGTCCCAACGATGACAGTTAGGCCGGCAAGCGCCCATATCAAGCGCGCCCGTTCGAAGTAGTAGTCATCAAGATTTAGGGTGCTTTCCCGTTCCGGGAATAATACGTGAGCGATCAGAAACAAGAAGGTTGGCGACGCGAGCATTAACAGCATTGCAGGGAAAGACCACGTTTCGATAGACGCAAGGCCCCAGCTCTCCCAAAAAGTCTGTAGCAAACCAATAAAAATGGCCAACGTAGTCGCGCTATGCGTCCATGAGAAACCGCGCACACCTTCGCTTTTCAAAGCCCTCGCGATGCCTGATAGAATTTCGGCCAACCCAAGACCGACAATCAGCGACAACAAGATCATGAGAAATTCGAATAGATTCATGAGGCAGGATGATCCCTTCTTTCGCTATGGCGAAGAATAGTACGTTTTTGAAAGACCACAAAAGTGCAGCGCATATTGATAATTCCCAACGACTACTATGGGTCAAAAGCACCCTCTCAATAGTTTAGCAGCCCGGCGGCTGCTTTCGGCCAGAAGCAGCTGTCTACGAACGGTCAGATTTCAGTATTGAATGTTGTCTAAAATTGCGAAATCTTTAGGAAGTTAGTACTCGGTTGCACACGCGTCCATTCGAGACTGTACCGTTTCGCGGTCTCTTCAAGCGCAATTGCCGGCGTTGTCAATGTAACTATGCCGTTGCCGATCTCGAATAAGCGACTTACGCTTGTGCCGACGCGATTTGGATCAGTCGATACCGTAATGTGATGCGTCATTGTCTGCCCTTCGACCGAATAGGTTCCCGCATATCCCAAGACGGTAGCGAAGGCCTTGGCCCTGTCGCTTTCTGGCGCTGAACGCCAAGTACCATTGATGTTCGGTCTATCGCCAAAACTAAATAGAACTGTCATATAGCCGTCGGCTGTATAGGTAATGTATCCATGTGGGGCATCTCCGTAGGGGGCAGTATCAACCGAGCCATCTCCAGATATTGCCCGGACTGAAACCAGCTCCCACGTGCCAACAAATGGATTTTCTTGCGAATACGCCGTTGCTGGCAGAAAACAGGCTAGCGACACCAACATGGACAACAACAAGCATCGAATTCGTGTATCTATAGGCATCGCATAATTCCCCATAAATTCCATGCGTCAGTGTAACTTGTTATCGAGTGCAGTTTGATTCGTCAATGGCCGTTTTGGGTTGAGGTCACAGTCAAAATCGGCCACTCAGGAAAGCAGGTGCAACGAATTGCTGGGCTTCATACGTTGATGAATAGAGAGGGTGCGTAAGCCGACCAGTACAGAGCCACCGTGCCAACAATGCTTACCAAGAGTACGGCGGTGGTATGGAGTTTCCTGGTTTGCCGCAGCGCCAATGCAAGAAGTACGAGGCAAAATGCAGGGAGGCTCCACCACCACTTAACCGTACGGAAAACAAACTGCGAATACTCGGTCTGCGAGACACCAAATCCGCGCCAGAGACTCTCAAATTCAGAAGCTGCGCCATGCTGAAAGGCGTAGATAAAGAAAATTTGGGCGAGGACCAAGCAGAGAACCACGAGTACGAGCACGAATTTCTTAATCACGAGATCTCACCGTCGTTCGCATACACGAATTTCTGCGCATGGCCGCTTTGGGTTGCGACTTCAATCTGGGGATTACTCATGAATATCATTGAATGTCCGGATTCTCGGCATTGCCCACAGGCATAATACGAAGACGACTACGCTGGCGAGAAATAGTAGAAACGTGTAAACCCGGACGCCCTCTATGGTTAGTTGCAGGTCTAGCCAATTGATCAGCAAGTTGGGAGCAAGAAATACAATCGCGCCAACAGCTATGGCACAAAAAATAACGGAATACGCGTAGCCAGATAATTTCTTTTTGGCATCAGAGACGAAGAAAGCTGGGAGAAAAACTGGCCACACCAAGCTAATCATCTGAATAAACTTGATAAAGATTATTTCAAGCAAACCCTCTTCCGTTGATGCCAGCGCAACAACTGGAAATAGGACGATAAACAATAGTGATACAGCTTTAATAGACTCGCTTCCTAGTGGTTAGTCTATGTGGGGGATAAATATCGTCATATTCGCGAACGGCTGCTTTGGGTCAAAATCAGCCTCTCATGTACAGATTAAATGTTAACATCTGAGTGGCTGGTATTGGGGTATAC
>CAYOHF010000259.1:0-2654 GCA_964403695.1 uncultured Woeseiaceae bacterium
TACGTGTCGAGCAGGATCGGGCGCATTGTGCCGGCACAGGAAGCGACAGCCCGGCAGGCGTTAACTGTAACACTTCGACACGAGCCAGCGAATGTTGAAACGTTTGAACCATCTACCGTTTTCCGTCATGAGGAGTCAATAAATTCTAAACCGGTTAAATCATCTACCGTTGCCCTTCTTGGCACGGGCACTCATGAATTATTCGGGCCAGCTCGATCGCTTGAAACCGTGGGTGATTTAACTTATTGCCGACCAATCAAAAGATTCGTTACGGCGACGGTCACATTTTGACAGGTTACAGGAGGAATTCAAGCTAAGTCCCTGTATTTTTTTACTTTATAGGAGCACAAACTGCTACATGGGATATTTTTCACAGCTTGCATTCGCGCCATTGTCGCCCCTCTCGTCAACGCTCCGGTCGCTGTCGCGTTATAGCCACGTAATCAACGCGCTCTCGAAAAGGAGATCAGGATGAATATTTCAGGGAACCACCTGCCAGGTGGGATGAAAGACAGAATAACCAGGATGTTAGCGGCGCTTATCTTTGTAGCTTTCGCATTGTCCGCCTGTGGCGGCGGTGCCAGTACAGCAAGCAGTGAACCACCACTAGCATCAGAGTGTATACCCGGCAACCCGGGCACAGCCGATCAATGCGGCACGCTGATCATCGGCCTGACCGATGGTGATGGCGATTTCCTAAGTTACACCGTCGACGTTTTGTCGTTAACGCTGGAAAAGGCGAACGGCGCAACAGTCGAGGTCTTGCCAAACAGCACACGTATTGATTTTGCCAACTACGTTGACCTGACAGAGTTTATCAGTGTCGCCAACATACCGCCGGGCATCTATGTCGCCGGAACGATTCAACTCGACTACACCAATGCTGAAGTTTTTACAGAGGCAGGTGATCTGGCCAAAGAAACCGTTGTAGTCGATGCCGATGGGAGTCCGCTCACACGGACCGAACTAAAAATCATGTTGTCCGATCGCGATCAGCTTCTTGTTTCGCGTGGTCGTACTGCGTTAATGACACTCGATTTCGATCTCGATGCATCACACAGGGTTGATGTTGCTGCGACACCAGCCGTAGCCACTGCGGAACCGTTTATCGTCGCCGAGTTGAATCCGGTTGATACGAAAGATATTCGTGTTCGCGGACGTTTTATGGAAGCCAACGAAGCCGAAATGTATTACATAGTCGCATTGCGGCCATTTCATGATCGGGTTGGTGACTTTGGACGAATTAAAGTTCATGTGACCAACGAGACGGATTTCGAAGTCAACGATGAAGCGTATGTTGGCGTGGAAGGATTGCGCGCACTGAATGCGGCTGGTCAGGGAACACTGACTGTCGCGCAGGGTAAGTTGAATGTAGCTGAGCGCGCCTTTACGGCGAACATCGTACTCGCCGGTTCGAGTGTGCCTGGTGAGGGCAAGGACGCGGTCAAGGGCAATGTAATTTCACGTAACGGAGACGACATGGTCGTTCGTGGTGGCACTGTCATACTGACTGATGCGACCCGTTCATTTTTCCGTGACGACGTAACTGTCACCGTGGGCCCGAACACCAAAGTCTACAAAACCTTCAGGTCAGACCATGCCAGCGGTATGCCTGGAATGCCGGACCGATTGCTCGACAACAGTGCCATATCCGTGGGACAGGCAGTGACGATTCGCGGCACAGTAACGGCCAACGACGAGCTGGGTGTGCATATCGACGCTACCGACGGTGCCGTGCTTATGCATGTGACGCACCTGAGCGGCATTGTTAATAGCGTGCTACCGGGCCAGGTCGACATTGACCTGTACTCGATCGACCGACGCCGGGCGGAGATATTCAACTTCGCCGGAACCAGCGCCAGCCCGGAAACGGATGCAGATCCGAACAACTATGAAGTGTCGACGGGCAATTTCCTGCTGGCCGCACAATCACCCGGACGACCGGTTGTGGCCTGGGGATTTCCGAACGAATTTGGCGGCGCACCGCCCGACTTCGAAGGTCGTACTCTTATCGAGTTCACTGACGTTCGTAGCGCACTGGGTGTCGGCTGGGGCGCTGCCGGAACGACCATGCCGTTTACGATGATGGACGGCACCGGATTGCTGCTCAATAACCAGAACCCGAATATCGATCAACGTCATTTCATCAAGAAAGGGTCGCTTTTGATCGACCTGACGACGCTGAATTCAGATACGCTGATAACGCCACGTGAAACCGGCCGCATGCTATTCACCGTCAAGACCACTGACAGCCTGCAGCTCTACTCAGACTTTGACGATTTCGTCACTGCACTGACCATTGAGCTCGATGGTGTCAGTGCCGCCCGGTCGATGTATGCCCGTGGTCACTATAATGAGGACACCAATGTTTTCCAGGCAGCGAAGATATTTGTCTACATACTTGAGCCGTAAGGATCGTGTCTGTTGAACATTAAGTAGCGATTTGCCGGGAATAATCTATCCCCCGCATTTCCGGTAAACCTGGCTCTGCCCCCGTACAGGATGTGCGGGGGCTTTTTTTTTGGTTTTTCAACGTGGTGCGTTGTTGAGTTCGCGATGTAGGCGCTGTAAACCGTGAATGTTTGCCTGATTCGCGGCTAAAGCCGCTCCCACAGGTTTCTGCGAGTACCAGGCATTTCAGCCAGTACCACAAC
>CAYOHF010000260.1:0-2628 GCA_964403695.1 uncultured Woeseiaceae bacterium
ATAGCCAAGACCTTCGAACTCCGCTTGTCCGGGTTCGAGTTGCATATCGCCGACCACCTGCTCCATCGCGCGTCGTGCGCGAGACGCCGACAGCTCAATGTCGTCGCCGTAAACTGCGGCCGTGCGCCGCGCCAGACGTTCGTTGCGCGTATAGCCCACGAAACGTAAGCGCGGATTGGTCTTGTCGGCTACGTCTGCAAATGCTTTTTCGAGCAGCGCCGCGTATCCCTTAGGGACGACCGGGCTGCCTTCGCTGAAGTCGATGACCGGAATCTGTCCCCATGTCGGATCGTAGACCTTGGTGACCGTTATCGCTGCGGAATCCTCGGGACACAGCTGCGGTTCGTCGGACAACGCCACCAGCGGATCGTCATACCAAAATTCCACTTCCACGCGCCGATTGAGCGCGCGTCCCTGCTGCGTTTCGTTGGAACCCAGCGGTTTGGTCGCGCCGCGGCCATCGCTTTCAATAATCGTTGTCGGCAGATTAAGCGCATCCTGGACCGCGAGTGCGACGCGACGTGCGCGCGCCTTCGACAGGCCAACATGATCACCATAAATACGTTCGGTCCTGCCGGCGAGCGGCACATCATCCGTAAAGCCGACGAACTTGACGATGACATTCTCTTTGCCACCCAGGTTCTCGAATGCCTGCTCAATGCGCTCGATGTAGGCGTTGTCTACGTCGATCGTCTCCGACTCGAAGTGCAGCGGCGCTACGAGGTTCTGCACCCGTGCGCGTTTCGCATGCCCATCGACATAGCGTAATTTACAAACCGTTTCCATGCGACAAACTTTTACGGTACTGATTTGGTGCGGCACGAGGAACTCTTCGAGTGCGACGCGTTCGCGAATTTCGTCGTACCAGACTTCGACCTCGACGCGCCGATTGAGCGCGCGACCGTCTTCTGTCAGATTCGTTGCTACCGGGCTGGCATCGCCGGCCCATTCATAAGAGATCGCCTCAGCCGGCAGGGAAAGCGCCGTCTGTATGTGTTCCGCAACCTGGCCTGCCCGCTCCCGCGACAGTCCTTCGTTGTCGCCATAGATTTCCACCGATGCGGCCGACAGCGGCCGGTTGTCCGCATGCCCCACCAGGTGCAGCCGCACGTTACGCCGATCGCGCATGCGCTTTAATATTTCGCCCAGCGATTCAACCGTTGAATCCGGAATGTCGGCGATGCCGGATGCAAAGCGTACCGGCTCCACCAGGTTGCTAAGCTTGATCGTTTCTAAATCGTCGGCCAGTACTTCGCGCGTTTCAATCGTGTCGCCAATCTCCAGTTCGAGGCGCTCCGGATCCTGTGTCCACTGCGTGAATGGCGTGTCGTTCGAAAGGTGGCGCTCGACCGCTTCACCCATAGGCGCTTCGTCGACGTCCTGTGCGTTGATCGGGGTCGTCAGAAACAGGCTCACCAACACCGGCAGCAACAACGGATACCTTATATGGAGTTTCATTTGCCACCTCCTTTGCGCCGTTCTGGCGGTCCGCCCAGGCGCCAGAAGATTTCCGGCTCGATAACAAGTTCGTAACAGCAATTGAGTGCCTGCCACTCGCTCATGATCTGCGCTTTCAGGATGTCGAGGCGTTGCTCGACCAATTTCTCTGGCTCGACATCGGCGACGTAAGAGAGACGCAGCACTGCCGGCCCTTTCTGCAATTCTTTAAGCAGCATGCCGACGCGTCCCAGCCACTGGGCACGTATTTCAACGGAGTCGGGTTCGAATACCGCGTCGGCGATATCGAGACCGACGACCCTGTGGATCGACGCACCGAAGTTCATGCGCAACGCCTTACCGCGTGTCGCACGCTGTATCTGGACAGGTCGGGTCGAGGCGCGATAGCCGCTCGGCAATGTGCGGTCATCCATTTTCAGGACGAAGTTACTGCCACGGTTTTCGTTGGGCACCGTCGCGCAGGTTATGTGGTAGCGGCCATGCGTGTCGGTCGTCGCCGCCAGCCCGCGTGCCGTGACAAGGCGCACGCCGTGCAGCCCGGTCTCGTCACCATCCTGGTAGCCGTTTCGATTCGCATCATCAAAGACCTTGCCGGTCAGGTCCGTACAATCGAATGTCGGATCCGGGACAAGGCGAACCGTGGCCTGGGCTTCCGCGGACATACTTTGACCCGTCAGTGCATTGATGGCGAAAGCACGATTGACGAACTCGCCCTCGGTCACACCGGCACCAACGGCCAGCAGCAACTTGATTTCGTGGCGTTCGTCCGTCTCGAGCACGAGGCCCGACCAGATCAGCTGGCCATTGGACATGCCGGGCTCGGTCGGTACGTCGTCAAATCGTGCAGAACCCTCTATATAGCGGAAGCCCGCCGGGTAGCGATCGATAACATTGACGTCGAACAGATCCGCACCAAAGGAATTATTGACCGTGATCACGTAGGGAATAAGGTCACCACGCACGACATTCAGGCTCGGCGTCGACTTGGTAACCGCTACGGCGCCATCGAGGCGCGGATCAAGTGGAATGTGGTTGTTGAAGAGCTGGTTCGAGCCAACCGCCTGGGAGTTATCCAGGGTCAGGAACGAATAATAATTGGTGCCAGTGCTGCGGGCCGGAATCGAGGTCGGCGGCGCAAACTCGGACGGCTGCGCTTCGCAATACTGTGCG
>CAYOHF010000261.1:0-2566 GCA_964403695.1 uncultured Woeseiaceae bacterium
TTACACCGGCACCATTGCATGTCCCAACGCAAAATTCACCGTTTCGATAGTTACTCAGTGACTCGGACCTTCGCCCAGTGAGATGTGGCAGGCCGCGCAAGTCGCCAGGAACTCCGCGTAGATGTCGGCCTTCTCGTTGGGTTCCGTTGCCACCGTAGCATTCCCCGCGAGCTGATGGATGCGACGAGCCATGCCAAGTAATGCGTCATCTCCAGCCTCGGCGCCGAGTGCCTCCGGGTTCAACGGTGCTTCGAACAGCAGGGATCCGCCGCGCCTCCACGACGCGCTTGAAGGCCCGATGAGGCCCTCCCACATCCTGTCGGCGGCCCACTGGTGGCGCTGCATGTGCGTTCTCTCGTTTTCCTTGTCTGAGGGCCGCTTGACGTCCTCAAATTCGACAGTGACGTTATTGGCAACGTGACAGCCGCCGCAAGCGAGACCCAGACGGCTCGTCGCGTTCGCGGCAGATGCCACATCCTGAGCATTGAGCGTGTCGCGCGCGGCCGAGCGCATTGCGTCTACGTGCTCTGCCCAACGGGCGGGCAGGCCGGTTGGTGTCTGGTGCTCGACTAACCAGCGTGCGGGCTCCCGGGTGTCTTCGAGCGAGCCCGCAATGACGGCGCTCTGGATCTTCATGACCGCATCGTAATGTTCGTGCATGTGCTCAAGGACAGTGGCCTCCTGAGCGCTGGCCACGGTTGCGGCGCCGACGGACCACGTTGCATACGCGACGAAAAGACTTAACTTCTTTATTTTATTCATCGTGTAAGTGTCCGACTCGCGCGGACGCTTGGGAATACGCGAATTCACCTATTACACCGGCACCATTGCACAATACCTCAGTCGTCACTATGTTAAACAACTCGCCCGTCCGTCCAATATCCTGTTTTTCGGCGTACAAATACTCGTTCCAAATTCACTTACGGTGTAACCTGAAGCCTTGAAGAAATACCCAAAATTGAGATAGGACGACATGGTTGCTTTAGCCTCGAAACGTCGGCAGAAAGACATGAATTCCGCCACAAGCTACGCGGAGTGGAAGACCGCCGCGATCGCCCATGATAAGCGATCGGGCCTCACACGCTGGAAGTCAGAAGATAAGTCAGATCAATTTGATTTCACCTCAATTCGACGTCGACTCAAGAGACTTCGCAAGCTGCGCGCTCAAAAGGACTATGCGGCGGTGCTATATGCGTTGAATGAGGGCGTGCATGGCAACATCGATGGGATGGGCCGCGCTGAGCTATACGGTAAAGCGAAGTTCGGTACAAAGAAGTTGATTGTGGATTACGTCAACGAGGTTTCCGAAGCGCTGGAACTTCTGGCAAGCCCGGAGGCGGATGGCATACCCAGAGCAGAACGTCTGGACTTCTTTCATCGAGCACAACATTGCTACGGCCGTTCAGCACTCATGATGAGTGGCGCAGGCTCCTTGCTGTTTTTCCATATCGGTGTTGTCAAGGCACTTTGGCAGCAACGCTTGCTACCGGACATCTTATCGGGCAGCAGCGGTGGTGCGATCGTCGGTAGCGTGGCGAGTACTCATTCGGACAAGTATCTGGAAAGGATGTTCGATCCTGAAAATCTTGTGCATGAGATAAAGCGGGACGAAAGCATTTTTCGTCACTTGGACGTACTAAAACCAAGCATTGCAACGGCTGATGAAATTCGCGCCGTTCTTGAACGTTTAATCCCTGAGCTAACGTTTCAAGAGGCCTACCAGGAAACCGGTCGACATCTGAATGTCTCGATCGCCGCTGCCGAAAGACATCAAACGTCGCGCTTATTAAATGCCATCACGACACCAAATGTTTATGTTCGCGATGCAGTCATGGCATCCGCGGCAGTGCCGGGCTTTTTCCCGCCCGTTGCACTTGCTGCAAAAAATGATCGTGGCGAGCGGCAAGCTTACCTGCCATCTCGCAAGTGGGTGGACGGATCTTTGAGCCATGATCTTCCGGCTAAGCGACTGTCACGCATTTACGGCGTTAATCATTTTGTCGTTAGTCAGGTTAATCCACATATCTTTCCGTTCATCACGGATACCACGCGCGATCAGGGTCTGTTATCAACTATTCAGTCTGCCAGCATACGAACAGCTCGTGAATGGCTCAACGCCTCGGCTTCAATCCTGGCGAAGCCCTTATCCCTCAATTCGACAGCAAGTCGCATTACAAGTGTTGCGCTCGGCATCATCAATCAGGACTACGTCGGCGACATCAATATCCTGCCAGACAAACGCTTCTTTAACCCACTGAAGCTACTGGGTCATCGCTCCACCGAAGAGATCATCGAGTTAATCGATATGGGCGAGAAAGCGACCTGGCCAAAAATCGAGATGATTCGGGTTCAGACGCAAATAAGCCGCACGCTCACCCGCATACTCAAGGATTTTGATCACTCTGCACCACAGAATGTTCCCCGTTCACTTTCGGCTGCTTCTTGAAGGCTTTGGTCGTCGAGGCTTTTTTACGAATTTGCTTCTTCTTTGTGGGCTTTGTTGCTCGCTTTAGTAAATGGTGCCGGTGTAAACATTCTTAACATTCTGGCCAGATTCTGGCCGGAA
>CAYOHF010000262.1:0-2562 GCA_964403695.1 uncultured Woeseiaceae bacterium
GTGATGGGCTCACCGTGGCGCCCTCCGGCGTTACGACCTGCACCGTGCAGGCGCCAGTCGGCCAGGTGACCAACTTCTCCTGCCAGATTGGCGATCTGCTGGTTGGTGCGTCGACGAGTCTCTCTATTTCTGCGACCTCAAGTAATCCTGGCGCCGTCACCGTTGCTGCGACGGCCGCGGTCGTCGCTGCAGTACCGGTCGATCCGAATATTGAAGACAATTCCGTGCAAACAGCCATCGGCGTTGCGACATCATTCAGCAATGGTGCCGTGCAAATACTCGGCAATGCCCAAATTCTTTCTGTTGCTGTCGGTGACGTAAACGGAGATCTGGCCGCGGACATTGTTCTCGGCACCGGTGCAGGACAACCCCTACAGATATTCCTGAGCGACGGGTTCCGCGACTTCAGCACCGCGCCTATTACAGTCGCCGACAATTCGGCTCATCAAGGCGTCGCGCTGGCTGACTTCGATAACAACGGCACGTTGGACATGGTCCTGGCAAATGCCGGCGTTCCCGACACGGTGTACAGCAATGACGGTGCCGGAAACTTTACGCTCCTCGCAACATTGCCAGGCGCAACCCTTAGCAACGACGTTGGTGTTGGTGACTTTAACGGTGACAATTTCATGGATGTCGTTTTTGCTGCCGAGGGCGGAAATCTCGTCTTCCATGGTAATGGAGCTGGTGCTTTCGCATTGTCAGCAATCCTCGGCACTGCGGATAGCAGGGCAGTCGCTGTTGGTCTCATTGACAACAACAACCGTCCTGATGTTGTTTTCGCCAATGTCGGCGGCCCAAGCAGCTTGTGGAACAATGTCGGCTTCGCCGCAAATGCAACGCCGTCGCGAACGTTTGCTATTGGTGATGCCTCGTCCGTCGTCATAGCGGAGCTTCTTGGCGGAATAAACGCAAATGCAATGGATGTCGCCTTTGGCCGCATTCCCTCCGCACTCGGCGATATACCGGGCAATATCGTCCTGACAAACAACGGCGCCGGAATCCTGGCACCTTCGGCCCCGCTGGGTATGGCACCGACGAATGACATTCTGGCCGGTGACGTAAACCGGGATGGACTCAACGACCTGGTGTTCGTAAATGCGACTGGCGTCCACCAGATCTGGATCAGGACCGGCAGTACTTTCGTCCTGCACAGCGAACAAATCGTCGCAGGCGACGCATTGTCTGGCGTCGTCGCCGAACTGGGCATGACGGATGTGGGTGAAGCCGGCGGAGTCGACCTCGCGATGGGCGGCGCACCAATTCCAGGAGCGGGTGTGTACCTTAATGACAGCTTTGGCAATCTTGGCCGAGGCGATGCAGTCGTGCCGGAATTGGTTCTCAACGGTGACAACCCAATGAGCGTGCCATCCAACTCTCCGTTCATCGATCCGCGGGCCACGGCAACGGACAATATCGACGGTGATATCAGCACGTCAGTAGTTGCTACAGGCGTCGTCAATACAGCACTCGTCGGATCCTACACAGTTACATATGATGTCACTGACTTCGCAGGTAATGCTGCGACGCCCGTTAGCCGAACTGTGAATGTCACCCCAGCCGTTGGTACCGGTGGCGGTGGCGGTGGATCACTATCGCCGCTTACTGTAATGCTGGCGCTGGCTTTGCTGTTTGCAATACGCAGGCGTAACCGCATACGCTTTGTTGCAGTCTGAAATAACAAGGATTTACAAGGACTATGGAAATGACTATGCCAAAGCGCAGCAAACTGAACTGGAATTTCGAGGCTGCCCGAACCTTACGTAGAATCGCCGGCCTCGCAGCGGTCGTTCTCCTGACTTTTGCTTCGAATTCCGCACAGGCACAAGGCGACATTCGTTACTCCTGGTTCGAGATATCTTTTGTCGGTCAGGACGTTGACAAAATGGGTTCGTTTACAGATCCAATCCTGATGCAGACAGTTGATATCGATGCGTCTGACGGAAACGGCATCAAGTTCCGCGGCTCAGTAGGCACGTGGCACAATCTTTACGCTTTTATCGACTTTTCCTCATCGGATATCGATGTGTCAGGGGTCGTAACGAATCCTGGTGGCATGTTTCCGGGTGCCGATGAGTTCGACTTCACAACCATTCGAGGCGGTGTCGGCTTGCGATTTCCGCTGCGCATTGGCACTGATCTCTACGGTGAACTTTCATACGACAGCCTGGACATGGATTTTGGCAGCTTCGCCGGCGAAAACTTTGACACAGATGGTAGCGATGTCGGCGCGTCAATTGGCGTAAGACACTTATGGACTGACAAGTTCGAAATGCGGGCCCACGTGCGCTACACAAATGTGGGTAATGTCGACCTTAGCGCACCAATCGATGAGGCGTTCGATAGCGACACGTTGTTTGGCGTTGGCTTCGGCTATGAGCTGGTACGTGGGCTATCAATTTCTGGCGACTACGAAGTCGGCGAATTCACGAACTGGAATTTTGGTTTCCGCCTGGATCTGGACGAAAGATGATGCCCGGCTGTGGCGTCAATGGTTGATTGAATTTCAGGTAAATTGTACGGTTGGTAGCACTTGAAATGACGCTTGTTGTGAGCTGGGCC
>CAYOHF010000263.1:0-2551 GCA_964403695.1 uncultured Woeseiaceae bacterium
AACACCGACGATTCTGGATTCCTCCGAGAATTGAAAGAACGGCTCATACTGCTTCGCGCTCTCACCTGAAAAAGCCGTCAAGAGATCAACCGCAGTCATAGAGGTTTCATCCGCGAAAGGGGAAGAATTAGTTTGGGTAACCAGCAGGCAAAGCAAGGCTGCAATCGACCGAACAGATGTCATAACAGTTCACTAACCGCGCGGTGCGCCTGGTCAATGGCGACATTAAGCAACGAAGTCGACCCCGCATCGGAGTTAGCGATGGCAATTCGGCCGAACGGTTTGCGACCGCGGACGAAGGGATAGCGCTCATCCTCGCCATCTTCGTAAATTTCGTCATAAAGCGGGTTGGCCCTGTTTATATAAGCGTGCGCCCAACGGTTGACTGTGATGCCTTCGATGTCTCGAGCCGGATCGAAACCTCCCTCGGACAGGCTGCCGGCGAGTTGGCGACGTATGTTGCGCTCAATGGTTTCGTACGAAGTAGCAAACAATTCGTGGCGTCCGGCTCGCTTTTGTTCGCTGGGTGTCAACCCGGCATTCGATCGATGTGGAAAACGGACCATGTGAACGACGGCAGGTTCGTCGGGGTCTCGAGGGTAGCGGTAGTCCCCGAAATCGACCGGGTAGTCGAGGTGGGCCGTCACGTGATAGCTACCCGGATTCAACAAGGCGCCGACGCCCAACTTTTTCCACGACTGCCAGTTTCGCAATGCGACATTGGAGTAAAGAATGGGCGACTTCACCATCGTCTTAAGGGATTCTCGCTGGGGGCCGGGCAACTCGGGACATAGGTGCGGAATAATCTGGTTATAGCAAGCGAGGATGCAATGTCGGGCCGATACACGGTTCGTCTGCTCGCCGCGCACATAGGTGATTCCAACGCGACTCGACGACTGAGGGGTGCCATCGTGTTCGACATGAACTGCAGTACTCTGAAGGCGGACGCGAACGTTCGAGTCCGCTCGATCTAGTTTCGAATAATCAAAGGGAGCCAACACAACGTCTTCAATCGTGGTTCCCGGTGCCACATCGGGAATCAAGCTACGCACAAGCATGCGAGCCACCGAAGCATTGCCATCCGGAAAATGATAAGTGGGAGATGTTTCGGCGCCAGACTCAAACGAGCCACTATCTCCATCCCCGCCGAGACTGGTGGCATTGATTCCTGGCATTCCCCAGTAGAACGCCTCGATAGCCGGAACTGCTTCGATTCCCACGCACCAGTCCGTCGTTAAATTTTCGAAGATCGCGTAGATCTCAGGTTCCTGAATGTTCAGGTGTCGGCTGAGAAATTCCCGATAACTGATGCTGTTCAGGTAGTCATCGTCGGTCGCGTACGAATGCTCAGGGATCGCATCTTCATGTGTAGTCAGCAGTCGCATCATCTCGCGCTTGGCGGCATCCGGGATTGGCATTTGCCGAACCGCTTCTTCCTGTGAGAGCTGTGACTCCGCAACGGGGATCCACCCCTGATAATGAAACTTGTTCACCAGCGGATAAGCGAGCGTGCGATCGACACCGAAGGTTTCACGATCGAAATACAGGCCGGCCGTCAGCCCATTCCTTTTATAAAAGTCGACATCGAAGGCAGCACCCAGGCGCTTCGGTTGAATACCAAGGTCATGGAAAAGGCCTTTGGCGACATCGCTGTAGCTGTCCGGGCCTTCGAGAATTTCGCTTCCTCCGTGAGTCATGAGGGTGCGACCCTCAACCTGAAACTCATTGCGTTTGGCATGACCTCCAAAGTCGTCGTGATTGTCGAGGATCAGGATTCGGGCGTCAGGATGCTCCTGTCGATAGAAATAAGCGGCTGAGAGTCCGCTCACACCACCACCGACGACAGCCAGGTCGTAGATATCTGCGTCGGGCTCCTGCACGGAACCCCAATCGCGCCGGCCTTCCCTCGCGAGTTGATGGGCGACCTCGAATGAACCGACATGACTGCCGCGCAACCCCGTGAGGCCGGGCGGATAGTAAGGCCCGCTGGCGCCTTCGAGCCGCAGCATCTCGTCCGCGAACGCCCGGCCGGGCACGAAGGCGCTTGCCGCGGAGGCACCCATTCCCAGCAGAAGATCTCTTCGCGAGATCGGGCGATCCATTCCAAGGTTTCGGTCAGACGGCTTCATAGTGCATTTCTTCCCGGCAGTCGAGACTGAATGATACCTTGTACCCGGCAGCAAAATCCTTTCACAGCATTGCCGTCATCGGCGCCGCAGATTCAATGACTTCTTACCAGACCTCGAAAACGAAAAGTCGAGTTTTGAGTAGACATGGAAATCCGCCGTAGCGAGGCTGTCCCAGTCCACATTGATGCCCAGGGAAAAAGAGGTCGAACCAAATTAACCGACAGCAATTTATTCGTTTTGCCAGAGGGCGAATTGATAATTGTCGTTTTCGATCTCGATATGGCTGATTTAACGGCAAAAAATTAATCGATTGCTCGCCAAATCCTATTGGAATCAGCCCCTGCGCTCGTCCAACCTCGTAGAACCCGGTTTTTACGATTGGAACACTTGAAAAATCGGACTATGCTCTGCACTGTATTCCC
>CAYOHF010000264.1:0-2530 GCA_964403695.1 uncultured Woeseiaceae bacterium
CTCCTACAATTCTAATTAGCAATGTAGGAGCTCGCCCAGCGGGCGATTGCGGGCAATTCAAATCAACTTGATGCTTCATTCGTGCACCAATTTTGAGTGCATGGGACAGCAGTGACCCGGCATCTTTTCCGCTGCCAGGCAGGTAAGCAGAGCAGGGGACTGCGGAAGCTGGTTACCTTACTCCGTCAGGTTCGTCTCCAGCTCATACAGTTCTTCCAACAGGCTGTTCCATTCGAGGGATCCCCGTTCGACCCAGAGGGTGAGCTCTGCAATCCGGGTTTCCATCGCATCAACGGTAGCTGCGACTTCGCTGTTGAAGGCTACAGCAAGGCGATCCCTTTCCTGAGCTGTGACCCGATCGTACTTGTAGGCATCGTATAAATGCTTGATCGACTCCCAGCTGCCGCGTCCGGCTTCGTCCGGCCCATCTTCCGCAAAGCGGACATTCCAGGCCTCGTAATCGCCGTACTTGCGACGGTACTCCCGCCAAACCCGATAGGTACGCGCAAGGTCAGCATTAAATTCTTTGAACTTGGCGTCCACAGTGTCTGTAATCAGGAACTCGGTATTGCGGATGGTTTCAATACGAACAAGCATGGGATCACTACGCGCCGGCAATCGCAGCAATCGCACCGTTCCATCGTCGGCTTGCTCGAGGTATCCGTCGAATGCACTCGGTGCCAATTCGCTGGCGTAACGCATCAGTGACGTACCCTTGATGTTCGATACCGCTGCGTCGCCAATGCGATCGCGCACTGCCGCAAGCTCTATAGCGATTTCGACGTAGATCCCCTTGAACTCCGGAGTGCCCGCATCAACCTGCTGCTCAACGGGCTCTTCATTCGCCTGGCCGGAAACTATTTTGTCGAACCACGTATGTCCTGTCGCGTCGACAGCACGGATCCGCAGATCCAGTCGGTCGCCGTCCGAGTGGACGATTGTTCCAAACAGCTGCAATTCGGCCGCTTCATCCGGTTCCATCGCCACTCGCACTGCGCCCCACTGTTGTGACTCCACCAAGGCCTCGCGCAATAGAAATGGCATCAGTTTTGCTTCGATCTCACGAATGCGGGGAAACACCTGCTGCTGCCGAAACACTGAAGGATCGTCGGGTATGCCCGGATCAAAAACAGGGATGGTCACATTCAAAGCCTTACCGTCGTTGGTCGTGGCGACCAAAGTCGGGGCGGATTGACCCAGCGCAGCGGGCAAAGCCGCCGCAATGACGATGGCGACAAGTGTTGCCGCGGCCAGCCGATGTTTGACGCGCCCGGTCACAGCGCCAGCTTGCCGGTGCTGCAGACTCGTTTCATGCTAAGCGTCTCGATACATTCGAACTTGCCCGGAATCTTTTCGATGCGCCAGTAGAAATGGCTGATCGTGAAAGGCATCGGCGCCGTATTCGATGTCGCGGTGGTAATGACGCGCAGTTGTTTTCGATTTGCGGACGTTTGGAATTGATGGACCACGCGCAACCCGTCTGGAAAGTCGTTGACCGAGATAAGCCGATCGCCATCCCAACCGCAGGATTCCCTGCCGAAAGCGCTATCGGTGGGTTTCGCAATGCCATCGAAGAATGCACACATGAGCGAGAAGTCATCTCTTCGTTCGACAAGAATCTCATGCTCCGTCTGCGAGATCGTCAGTTCGTCCGCTCTCGTAATGAGCTCGACCAGTCGGACGATCGGCATGAACCGCGACATGTCTCTTTCCGTCGCAACCGGTCCCACCGAATCGCGTTGGCCACTTTTTCTGCCTAACTCGTAGTAGGCGTCGCGCAATACGTCATTAATATTATCGCTGCGGGTGTAGTCACGGGCCCAGACTCCGCTGAAGTCAGCGGGCATATCGCCGTCGAAATACTTAACGTCTTCGATGAGGATCGGTTCCTCGTGGGCACAGCCGGCCAGACACAGCCAGGCTGCGAGCAGGAGCGAGGTGAGCCATCGGGAACTTGGGTAGCTGGGATTTGGCAAAATAGTCAGGTTACGCACTTGTGTGGAGTCAAAAGAAGGAAATTCTACCGCGTTCGCTAGCGTCGATGTGTCAAGAATAGTCTATCTTAAGTACTGGCTGGCTTGGAGTGAGCGCGAGCCGTTCAACGCCAAAAGGGACTCAGGCGGTGTCCTGTTCCTCCAACACATTAAAGTTTGAGCCATCGTCGCCGAAAATGATGACCCGGCAACTTCCCCAGCTAGCAGGAATGGTCCACTTGACACTCTCAGCCAAAATGCCGGAATCGGGTCGTAGGCACTTTCAACGT
Organism: uncultured Woeseiaceae bacterium; assembly: GCA_964403695.1. Lineage (GTDB taxonomy): Bacteria > Pseudomonadota > Gammaproteobacteria > Steroidobacterales > Woeseiaceae > SZUA-117. Next base: position 2,264 of record CAYOHF010000264.1, read on the forward strand.
CATTGGTAAACAGCAGCGAAGTTATTCGATATCGAGGCATAACAAGACATTCCGTACCAGGGTGATAAAAGCGCGCCAACCTAAACTACCAGACCGCTGCGACAAGCTCAGGGGACAAATTCAGGACACCGGGAAATTTGGTCAGTCAGTTTTTTTCGGAAAAAATTCGCAACAGTACGAAGAAATTATTGGGTGTCCTAATTTGACATTGATTTGAGACATCGCCCGCTGGGCGGGCTCCTACATTGCTAAATAGAATTGTAGGAG
>CAYOHF010000265.1:0-2506 GCA_964403695.1 uncultured Woeseiaceae bacterium
TCAAGGACCATTCCATGCTGTGGGTCAGCGTCGCCGATCCCGAAGGCCTCGCCGCAGTGATCGGGAAGTAACTGGCACAGCGACTTAGATACGGAATCGCAGGATTCGACCCATCACTTTTGTCGGCTATTGGCCGAAAGCAGCCGCTGGCATCCCTGGACAGCCGGAGTGGCGAGTGTCCGCTTTACCCCAATACCAGCCACTCAGATGCTAGTATTTAATCTGTATTGAGAGGCTGCTTTTGACCCAAAGCAGACGGTGAAGCAATGGCAAAATTTGAACTGAAAATATTTGCGGACTACCACCAGTTCTACATTCAGGATGACGATGATGGCTTCGGTGACCTGTCTGATGCATGGACTGAAGAAGCGGTAGGCAATCTCTTAGCCGTATCAGATCATGTCGTCGGCATCGGGACAGCTAGAAACTCAGATGTCTTAGTGACTCTGGAAACCTGTGCTGAAATGCCCGAGCTTGCGCCAGACGAATGGGATCGGATAAACAAGGCTACGTTGGTGTGCGGCACGGGGCGTTTAGTCGTCGCTGGTTGTACCGAATATTTTCCGGAAGCTGTTCGCATCGAGGTTGAGCCAGGTACATACGATTTGCTTATTGGGTACCGCAATTTAGAAATGGTTTCTTCGAACGATCTAGACGGAGACGATAGCTACCACTTGTTCATCTCTCGTACGAAAGATTGAACCGCTGATATTGGCCGAAAGCAGCCGCTCGCATCTCCCAATATTCCGAGTGGCGAGTGTCCGCTCTTCCCCAATACCGGCCACTCAGATGTTAATATTTAATCTGTATTGAGAGGCTGCTTTTGACCCAAAGCAGACACTCAATGTCATTCGTAGAATTTGGAAAAATCTCCATACATAAATGCACGTTTTCGAGTAATCCTGCCCCCGCTACCAAACTACAAAGGGTCCCTCAAAGAGGGGCCCTGATTTGTTAGGAGTTGAGCAATGTTTGAATCTGCACAGCCGCAAAGCGGCGCAGGTTCGTACCGAGGTCGACGAAGTTGGCCGACATAGCTGAACGGCGTTAGCCGTGAAGGCCATTCTGCCGATGCTACGGTATACCTAATAGTCGTAGTTGCGTCGTTGAATTTTTAATGCCAACGCCTGCTGTCGCAGCCGCTATCACTTTTGGGGAAGGAATTGTCAATTCTGACTTTGGACAGAATTGAGCAGGAATTACAGATGTTTAATGCCAATATGGCTGACGCGAAGGACATCACAATGCTGGCAGCCTTCTGTGGCTAGAAAATGCAGTGGGTCTCTACTGATTGGGAGCAGCCTGCTGATTAGCCTAATTACAGAATAGTGTCAGATTCAACTTGACTGCTCAAGTTAACTAACTGAACATGGTTAATAGATCAGCAGGGCTACAGCCTAAGATCAACCAAACGAGTTAACTGACGTGTCCCTTTGGCCAATCACAAGGACGGAGAAAGTTATGTACGCACGTCAGGTATCAATGGAATTAAAACCAAATGGCCGCAGCGATTTCGCCCAGAAACTGGAGTCGGAAATACTCCCTTTGCTTCGCAAACAGAAGGGCTTCAAGGATGAAATTACTTTTGTTAGTCCGGAAGGCAAGAACGTGGTTGCGTTCAGCTTGTGGGAAAACAAGGAAAGCGCCGAAGCCTACGGCCACGGATCTTATGCAGAAGTAACTAAAATTCTGTCGAGGCTGGTGCAGGGAAAACAGCGGGTGAAAAACTTCGAGGTTGCAAGCTCCACCATCCAACATATAGGGGCGATGCTAAAAGTCGCCTAATGGCAATCGGTTTTTTTACAGCGGACGAGGCAGTTTTCGTCTACTTTCTTGTAGTATCAGGTCTCTGGTTTCCAAAATGAAATTGCGCTAACGCAAAGCGACTGAAATCTCGTGTCAGTCGATTCCGATGTCATGTTGGGGTCGTGCTGACCGTAACGCGATCGAACGAACCAAAGACGAAAGAAATGACGGGCCGCGCAGGTTTGACGACCGCGTGGCGGCGCACACAATAGAGGGACACTACCCGCATGACACCACCAAACAATAACGGTCACAGGGGCGGCTCATCGGGCCGTGGCTCCATTCCAGGCTCCGAACTCGAGCAACTCATCGGCCAGGGGCAGGAACGGCTCAAGGAGATAATGCCGGGTGATGGCTCGAACACAGTCATTATGCTGGCAGTGTTCGCGGCACTTATTGTCGGCGCGTGGACCGCGTATTACACGGTTCCAAGCGATTCCGTCGCGGTAGTCCAGCGGTTCGGCAAATATTTCAAAGACGTAGAACCCGGTCTGCATTTCAAGTTTCCCCTGGGAATAGATACAGCGACAATCGTTCCGGTCAAACGGCAACTAAAGCAGGAGTTCGGCTTCACAACGCCGGGTGCCACGGACCCCTATCAAAGCCCTGTCGATGGCAGACGGGAAACGGAGATGGTGACCGGAGATCTGAACGCCGCGCTGGTGGAGTGGGTGGTCCAGTACCGAATCTCTGACCCGGC